>NZ_CP128153.1:827500-1136875 GCF_030292155.1 Bacillus sp. DX3.1
AGTGCGTAATAGCTCACTAGTCGAGTGACTCTGCGCCGAAAATGTACCGGGGCTAAATACACCACCGAAGCTGCGGATTGATACCTATGGTATCAGTGGTAGGGGAGCGTTCTAAGGGCAGTGAAGTCAGACCGTAAGGACTGGTGGAGCGCTTAGAAGTGAGAATGCCGGTATGAGTAGCGAAAGACGGGTGAGAATCCCGTCCACCGAATGCCTAAGGTTTCCTGAGGAAGGCTCGTCCGCTCAGGGTTAGTCAGGACCTAAGCCGAGGCCGACAGGCGTAGGCGATGGACAACAGGTTGATATTCCTGTACCACCTCTTTATCGTTTGAGCAATGGAGGGACGCAGAAGGATAGAAGAAGCGTGCGATTGGTTGTGCACGTCCAAGCAGTTAGGCTGATAAGTAGGCAAATCCGCTTATCGTGAAGGCTGAGCTGTGATGGGGAAGCTCCTTATGGAGCGAAGTCTTTGATTCCCCGCTGCCAAGAAAAGCTTCTAGCGAGATAAAAGGTGCCTGTACCGCAAACCGACACAGGTAGGCGAGGAGAGAATCCTAAGGTGTGCGAGAGAACTCTGGTTAAGGAACTCGGCAAAATGACCCCGTAACTTCGGGAGAAGGGGTGCTTTCTTAACGGAAAGCCGCAGTGAATAGGCCCAAGCGACTGTTTAGCAAAAACACAGGTCTCTGCGAAGCCGTAAGGCGAAGTATAGGGGCTGACACCTGCCCGGTGCTGGAAGGTTAAGGAGAGGGGTTAGCGCAAGCGAAGCTCTGAACTGAAGCCCCAGTAAACGGCGGCCGTAACTATAACGGTCCTAAGGTAGCGAAATTCCTTGTCGGGTAAGTTCCGACCCGCACGAAAGGTGTAACGATTTGGGCACTGTCTCAACCAGAGACTCGGTGAAATTATAGTACCTGTGAAGATGCAGGTTACCCGCGACAGGACGGAAAGACCCCGTGGAGCTTTACTGTAGCCTGATATTGAATTTTGGTACAGTTTGTACAGGATAGGCGGGAGCCATTGAAACCGGAGCGCTAGCTTCGGTGGAGGCGCTGGTGGGATACCGCCCTGACTGTATTGAAATTCTAACCTACGGGTCTCATCGACCCGGGAGACAGTGTCAGGTGGGCAGTTTGACTGGGGCGGTCGCCTCCTAAAGTGTAACGGAGGCGCCCAAAGGTTCCCTCAGAATGGTTGGAAATCATTCGTAGAGTGCAAAGGCATAAGGGAGCTTGACTGCGAGACCTACAAGTCGAGCAGGGACGAAAGTCGGGCTTAGTGATCCGGTGGTTCCGCATGGAAGGGCCATCGCTCAACGGATAAAAGCTACCCCGGGGATAACAGGCTTATCTCCCCCAAGAGTCCACATCGACGGGGAGGTTTGGCACCTCGATGTCGGCTCATCGCATCCTGGGGCTGTAGTCGGTCCCAAGGGTTGGGCTGTTCGCCCATTAAAGCGGTACGCGAGCTGGGTTCAGAACGTCGTGAGACAGTTCGGTCCCTATCCGTCGTGGGCGCAGGAAATTTGAGAGGAGCTGTCCTTAGTACGAGAGGACCGGGATGGACGCACCGCTGGTGTACCAGTTGTTCTGCCAAGGGCATAGCTGGGTAGCTATGTGCGGAAGGGATAAGTGCTGAAAGCATCTAAGCATGAAGCCCCCCTCAAGATGAGATTTCCCATAGCGTAAGCTAGTAAGATCCCTGAAAGATGATCAGGTTGATAGGTTCGAGGTGGAAGCATGGTGACATGTGGAGCTGACGAATACTAATAGATCGAGGACTTAACCATATAATATGAAGCAATGTTATCTAGTTTTGAGAGAACATAAAAAAACTTGTTGACTTTTTATTTCAATCAGGTATAATAGTGTTTGTCTCAAAAAAATAGTCTGGTAATGATGGCAGAGAGGTCACACCCGTTCCCATACCGAACACGGAAGTTAAGCTCTCTAGCGCCGATGGTAGTTGGGACCTTGTCCCTGTGAGAGTAGGACGTTGCCAGGCAAAGTGGAGGATTAGCTCAGCTGGGAGAGCACCTGCCTTACAAGCAGGGGGTCGGCGGTTCGAGCCCGTCATCCTCCACCATATTATGTCGGAGGGGTAGCGAAGTGGCTAAACGCGGCGGACTGTAAATCCGCTCCTTCGGGTTCGGCAGTTCGAATCTGCCCCCCTCCACCATTTTATAATTTCTTAATTAATGGGCTATAGCCAAGCGGTAAGGCAACGGACTTTGACTCCGTCATGCGCTGGTTCGAATCCAGCTAGCCCAGCCATTTAAGAGCCATTAGCTCAGTTGGTAGAGCATCTGACTTTTAATCAGAGGGTCGAAGGTTCGAATCCTTCATGGCTCACCATTTTAAAATTTTGCGGGTGTGGCGGAATTGGCAGACGCACCAGACTTAGGATCTGGCGCCTTTGGCGTGGGGGTTCGACTCCCTTCACCCGCACTTTTAATCTAATAACTCATACATGTCTTGCGGAAGTAGTTCAGTGGTAGAATACAACCTTGCCAAGGTTGGGGTCGCGGGTTCGAATCCCGTCTTCCGCTCCAATTTTCAGTATGACATGCCGGGGTGGCGGAACAGGCAGACGCACAGGACTTAAAATCCTGCGGTGGGTGACCACCGTGCGGGTTCGACCCCCGCCCTCGGCACCATATGCGCCCGTAGCTCAATTGGATAGAGCGTTTGACTACGGATCAAAAGGTTAGGGGTTCGAGTCCTCTCGGGCGCGCTTTATTAACGGGAAGTGGCTCAGCTTGGTAGAGCACCTGGTTTGGGACCAGGGGGTCGCAGGTTCGAATCCTGTCTTCCCGATAGTTTTAACATGGGGCCTTAGCTCAGCTGGGAGAGCGCCTGCCTTGCACGCAGGAGGTCAGCGGTTCGATCCCGCTAGGCTCCACTTTAATATGAATATGGAGGTATACCCAAGTCCGGCTGAAGGGATCGGTCTTGAAAACCGACAGGCGGCGAGAGTCGCGCGGGGGTTCGAATCCCTCTACCTCCTCCATTTATTTTAAAGGTTTTTTTTGTTATCAAGAGCAACTCACTCATCGGGATTATAACTCGAAAGTAATAAATTGAATTTATTAGATTCAATTTCACGGAGGAATACCCAAGTCTGGCTGAAGGGATCGGTCTTGAAAACCGACAGGCGGTGAGAGCCGTGCGGGGGTTCGAATCCCTCTTCCTCCTCCATTTTTTATAAAAGAATATTGTATCGTCGCGGGGTGGAGCAGTCTGGTAGCTCGTCGGGCTCATAACCCGAAGGTCGCAGGTTCAAATCCTGTCCCCGCAACCAATGGTCCCGTGGTGTAGTGGTTAACATGCCTGCCTGTCACGCAGGAGATCGCCGGTTCGACCCCGGTCGGGACCGCCATTTTTTGGCTCGGTAGCTCAGTCGGTAGAGCAGAGGACTGAAAATCCTCGTGTCGGCGGTTCGATTCCGTCCCGAGCCACCATTTATACATAAACATGCCGGCTTAGCTCAATTGGTAGAGCAACTGACTTGTAATCAGTAGGTTGGGGGTTCAAGTCCTCTAGCCGGCACCACTTAGGGGCATAGTTTAAAGGTAGAACTGAGGTCTCCAAAACCTCCAGTGTGGGTTCAATTCCTACTGCCCCTGTATTAAAGTTAAGGGCCTATAGCTCAGCTGGTTAGAGCGCACGCCTGATAAGCGTGAGGTCGATGGTTCGAGTCCATTTAGGCCCACCATATTCCGCAGTAGCTCAGTGGTAGAGCTATCGGCTGTTAACCGATCGGTCGTAGGTTCGAGTCCTACCTGCGGAGCCATGGCCCGTTGGTCAAGCGGTTAAGACACCGCCCTTTCACGGCGGTAACACGGGTTCGAATCCCGTACGGGTCATAGACTTTATAGTCGTCAGAAATGTTGATTTAACAACGCTTCTGACGGCTTTTTTTGTTTTGACCCAAATTCTAGAATTTCAACCAATTTATCAATCAATCAATTGCTTCTTTATTCCATTCTTTTGTGACATGTAGATAAATTCTTCTTGTCGTTTCAGATCGTTCATACTGTCTGAAGCATTCTTTCATAACCGTACTAAAATTTTTCTTACTTTCAGATACGTATTTTCCTCCTTTTACTTCTTGCAATTATCAGTTCAGCATCTCCTTTTGAAGTAAATTCTCTGCGTGTAGTATATTTGTATTTTCTTGTTTCAGGATCAATTCTTACCAATATTTTGAATAACCAACGTGTTTCACCTTTTTTATTTTTATTCTCTTTAAAACATGCCATGATTTTTCTCCTTCCGTGACTTGCGCTTTTCGGGATTTTCTAAAATATGGTATACTCTACTTGTGAGGGAGGAGTACCAATCTTAGAAATTTTAATTCTAATGGTTGTGCTCTCTTTTTGCGTCAACACATTCTTCATTTGTTCTAACTATATAAATCCATTTTGATTTTTCGACATATAAGCTGCGGCTATGGATAACAAAAGGTGACCTGCACTCGTCTTCTCTCTTTGTTTTCACTATGTCTGGGCAGGAAAAGGATCTGACCGCTTCTATGCATGGCCGGATGCTCTCTCCCACCTAAAAAGAAGGGGTTTATGTCGTTTTTTAAATTTGTATTTATATAACTGCTCATAATGATGAATTATTTCTTCCAGTAGATGCTGTTGATAAAAATTCAATTCCGCTTCTTGAATGAGTAATGATAATACATAATATCCATCATCATCCCAAGCTTTCACCAATAGTTTCACTGCGTTATAGTCTAAACAAACAACTTGAAAAGTTAAACAACAACAAATTAACACGATAAAAATTAACTAGATTTATGGAACAGAATTTGCGGACTGAACAAGAAAAGCTTGAGGGATTGTTAGCGGTTAGTGATGAGCGAATCAAAAGGATGATTAAGTAGATTGTTTAGATAAAGTGAAACTTTAATCAGTGGGGGCTTTCTTCATCCCCACTGATTATTAGCCCTCACCAATCGGGCTTTTACGAGATAAAATTGATATAGTCGTAAATTGCAATGAAAATTCGGGATTTGTAAGAATTTTGATCATCATATTTTGATTTAAAAATGACGCACAATTCATATTTTGCTAAAAAGGCAGAGAGAGAAAAATGAATGGAGGCATATTTTATGATTTTAATTGTAAAAATGGATATCAACAATTATGACCTTGCCACTTTAATGAGGTTGTTGCCTTTTTTAGAACAGGAGACGCAGTTGCAAGTGTCTCGTTTTCAAATGCCCGAGGACAAAAAGCGAACTCTACTCGGTAATTATGTAGCGAAGCACTTAATTGCACGATATACTCAGCAAAATATAGAACACGTACATTTTACGACTAATGCATATGGTAAAAAGATAGTACAAAAAAGTCCTATTTCATTTAATCTTTCTCATGCTGGTAAATGGGTTGTGATTGCCTTATCAACAAATGAGTCAATTGGTGTTGATGTTGAAAAGATGGAACCGATCGATATTTGGGAGGTTGCGACATTCTTTAGCATAGCAGAACAACGGTATTTAAAAGGATTAGTGGGAGAAGAAGCGCAACATGCATTTTATCGTATATGGACAGCGAAAGAAAGCTTTTTGAAATGTATTGGTAGGGGATTAAGTCACCCGCTAGATGAATTTATAGTTCCGCTTCACTCTTCCGCTCAACCACAATCAATTGAAAGTGCAACTGTACACAGTAATACGATTCAAGTATATTCATTTCAAATTGATTCTGAACACTGGTGTAGTATTAGTACAAATGATTTCAAATTTCCGGTAGACATAATGACGTTATCTAAGGATTTTTCAGTCTTAACAAGTGAACAGATGCAGATAAAATAGCCTTAGGATCATCCTCAAATTGGCTATAATTACAGTTGACTAAGTATCGATAACTCAAATAGTGGTTCCTATGACTATTGAGCAACTACTAACGGAATTATGAAAAGAAGTCTATCTATAAAAAAGATAGACTTCTAAAATCCTGTATATTATAATAGTTGTATTAAATGGAAAATTTTATCTATTCCGAAAGGAGTTGATGCGAATGAATGATGGTATTGACATTAAGCATTTGGTCAAAAAAATAGATAACCATGTGATTCTAGATGACGTTTCTCTGGAGATTCCAAAAGGAGCAATTTATGGTATTTTGGGTGCAAATGGAGCTGGAAAAACAACGCTTATGAAAGTTATTTTGAACATGCTAAAGGCATCTAGTGGAGACATTACAATTTTAGGGCAACCAATCGACAGGAGAAATCACCCTGTGTTGAGCGAAGTTGGCTGTTTAATTGAAACACCTATTTTTTACGACCATCTAACAGCAGAGCAGAATCTAATGATACATTGTCAGTATGTTCACCCGATGTTTATTCAAAACATTCAGGAAACGATGGTTCTTGTAGGGCTTGAGGGTAAGGGAAATCATGCTGTTCATACTTTTTCTCTAGGAATGAAACAGCGCTTAGGTATTGCACGCGCACTAGTGACAAAACCTAAAATCCTCGTTTTAGATGAGCCGATTAATGGACTAGATCCTAAAGGAATCGTAGATATGCGAAATTTATTGCAGGATATCAACCAGAAATATCAAACGACAATTTTAATCTCTAGTCACATCATTTCAGAATTGGACAGATTGGCAACCCATATTGCTATTTTGGATCAAGGGAAAGTCATGAAAGAATTTACAATGAGTGCACTTCGTGAAAGCGGTGTTGATTTAGAGGATTATTTTCTAACAATGTTGCATGCATAAATTTTCAAAGAATATTTACTATCCACTTAACTATTATTTTTTTTTGTAATACAATGAACTTATGACTTCAAAAATTTTTATAGTCATAAATACATATAAGTAAATGCAATTTAAATAGGAAAGAGTGGAGAAAAATATGGCTAGAGGATTTACAACAGAAGAAAAAGTGAAAATTAAGGAGAATCTACTAAAAGAATGCGAAAAAAGCTGGGTTGAGTACGGTTACAAGAGAACGAACATTGACTTGTTATGCGCAAAAGTAGGCATTTCAAAAGGAGCATTCTACATTTTCTATCAAACAAAAGAACAGTTATTCTGTGATGTCATGGATCAGATGCAAGAACGGTTGATTCGTTACATGAATGATGAAATTACCCGCAATCCTACAAAAGAAGGGTTCATGAATGGGTTCAAAAAAATGTATCAAGAATATGGGAAAGGAAACTGGGTGAGAAATTTAACTAGTCCGGAGTTTGTTGTCCTTCTGAATAAACTGCCTAAAGAGCGTTTGGAAAATCACAATCCAGATTACACCATGTTTATATTAAGAGATGCCATCGAAAAAAGTCATTTGGTCTTAAAAGTATCAGAACAAAAGGTAATTGGAACTTTATCAGCTTTGTTAGCAATTTTAGGGAGCAAGGATTCCTTAGGCTACGACCATTATGAAGTCTTTGAATTATTGCTTCATAGTGTTATTGATGAATTATTTGAATAATAAATTTGGAGGGAATATGTGAAAAATCTCGTTGCAATTGAGCTGCAAAAAATTAATCTAAAAAACCAATTCTTAGTTTTGCTCTTATGTAATTTATTGATTCTTTTTTTAAGCGTTACTTTAAAAATATTAGTACCAAATCAAATTGAAATGGTTTCCCAGAATGGGGCAGCACTTCCTGCAGTCCAGCTAGAAACAATGACAATTATTGATACTTTAATAAAAGCTGTCTTCATTGTATGGGAAGCCGTTTTGCTTGCTGAGATGATTGTTGCAGAGTTCAAAACCAAAACTGCACTTATGTTTTATACGTATCCTGTTAAGATCACTAAAATTATTTTGGCTAAATTGCTTATTATTTTAAGCATGATGTTTGGATATATGCTGTTGTCTGAGGTTTTTCAAAATAGTGCATTCTATGTTCTTGGTTTGTTTGTACCATCAATGGGTTATCAAATGAATGTAAGCATGTTGCCAGCTATTTTTGTAACAACAATTGCGAGTTTGTTATTAGGGCTGATTTCCTTGTGTGTGGGAATTATGTATCGTTCAACAGTTGGAACTGTGGTGACTTCTATTTTGATATTATGTGTGGTCACTTCCGCAGCGGCCGGTCCTGGGGGGATGATTTCTAAAGTTGCAGTTGCACTAGTCCTAGGGGGGATAGGTTTGATTTCAGGCGGATACGCCCTCAAAAAGATTGCGAGAGAAGAATTGGTTTAGGGGGAATGATTAAAATATAAAGAGGTGTTGGATTTTGGGTAAGGCATATAAAATGAGTTCCACACAAATTAGATGACAATCTCTTGTGCCAATACGATGGGAGCAAGTAAACCAGTAAAAATCATATCTACTATTTCATATACAATCATTTCTTGAGTACCGCTCAAGGAATATTTGAAGGCAAAGAAAGAAGGGAATGAGGGCCAAGTGAAAAAAGCAATACTAGAGAACATGCAATTAATGTTGGAAAGACGTTATATTTCTACCACGTTAAAAAATATAGACATTTACTTGGAGAGAGGTTTGTTAGACATTCAAACAGAAGATAGGGAAGATATTTATGTCGGATATTATTTATCCAATAAAGACAGAGAAAAATCATTTACCTATAAATCTAGTATTGTAGGACAGACATTACATGTGCAGTTGAAACGTAAAAATCTATTTGTGCCATTCAACTTTTTTGATGGCCTTGTACTGAAAATCCGTATTCCTAAATATTACCGTGAAAATATCAATATAGCTACTGCAACAGGACAAATTTTTGTGACACAACAGCAGGCACATTTTAATGAATGTGTTGTTAAATCTACAACTGGCAATATTTCTTTGCTTGAAGTGGATGCAAATCAACTAACTGTAACGTCGACTACAGGAAACATTCAAGTAAAAGTGCCTCTTTCTCAAGAGTTTGATAATGATCGGTTTAAAATAAAAACCACCGCTGGAAAAGTGGTAATTGATGCGATGAATCTCTACCATAAAATGTATGTAAAATCTGTAACCGGAGATATTGTTTTAGGTATAGATAGTCAACTTACCAACTACGATATTCATTTTAAAAGTGTTTCTGGGCGCACGCCTGCAACAAGCATTAAGACAGCCAGCTCTGAAGCTTGTCAAATATATGCAAATACAGTAGCGGGCAATATTTTGTTCGAAAAAAATTAATAAAGAATAGGAGTTTTATTATGTCTTCATTACAATCATTTATGCCTCATATTGATGAATCGACTAGACATTTAGGAAATATGATTTTTATAGGATTTGGTGGTGTTTGTATTTTAATTGGTCTGTTTGTGATGCTTATCAATCGTCGAAACAGTACCAAAATTAGAAGAAATATTGGATTAGGTTTACTGATCGTAGGCGTTTTGTCGCTATTGAATAACTTAATGCAATTACTATATTGAAATCAAGGAGGTATGTAAGGAAATGACAGAAGCTGTATGGGTGTGTTTTCCTCACGCCGCAGGGAATGGCAACCATTATCGTGATTTATTGTCAGCTAACTTTTCAGTGTTAGGCATTGATTATCCGGGTCACGGTAGTCGGGTCCATGAAGCACTTTGTACAGATATGAAGCAATTATTAGACGATGTGGAACAAATGATAAAAAATCAGTGAGAGAAACTAGAAGGAAAGCGTATTTTCTTTTTTGGTCATAGCATGGGCGGTGTGATCGCTTATGAGATTGCTAAGCGCTTAGAAAAAAACAATTTTCCATTGAAGGTTTAGTTATTTCTTCTAAATCTTCTCCAACATACGATTTAGAGCATCGTGTTTCTTATCAAAGAAATAAAGATGAAGTGGACGGTTTGTTGCGAAAATTAGGTGGTACTCCTGCAGAAGTGTTGGAACATGAAGAATTATGCGAATGGGTTAAGGAAATCTTGTTTGCAGATTTAAGAGCCTTGCACTCTTATCAAACATTAGGTGTGCGAACAAGGGAGAAAGTAGTACCTGTGAATGACCCCTCCTTAACAATCTTACGAGTTGTTTGAAGAAGGGGACTTCTGTTGGAGTACTGTTAAATATTCCAATTCACTTGTTGTGCGGAACAGAAGATGTAGTAAGTGCTGAAAGTATGGAAAGTTGGGCATGTTATACTCGTTTTCCGTGTCAGATACTACAATTGCAAGGGAATCATTTCTATTTTATAGAAAGTAAGAACGCTTTTGAAGCGATACTTTAAGGCATTTTACAAAAAAGTCAGATTGAAGTGTTCGTCTGAATGAAAGCCTATGATTAAGAAGCTGTTAAATGCCAACTTGAAAAAGGCGCTTAATGGATTTTTTCAAGTTGGAAGTTGGTATCCTTTTTTCAGATTCCGTGCAAGTCCTTATACGTGCTTTTTCTAATCTTCCTTCTTTTTACATTAATGGTATCAAAACCTTAACTTACGCTATCTACATAGTTTTCGTTATTGAAATTCTCTTTATAAAGGAAGTTGTTGGGAAAGGATTTAATGAGTCCCGTACAGCCCATAATGAAAGAGTCAGCAATTTGCTGGCTCTTTTTTCTTGAGAGAAAAATCATGTAAGAGTTCAATTCTTTCTTAACATACCATGTGAAATAAATAAAGGGAATTTGGAAAAGCTATAGTATGTATAAAAAGGAGGGAATAGAATCACATGACAACAGTAAGAGAATTTATGAGTACCGATATTGTACAATGTACACCGTTAGATAATGTATATGAAGCGGCTGTGAAAATGAAAGAAGAAGCAATTGGTATGATTCCAGTTGTAGAGAACAATCAAGTAGTTGGTCTTGTTACAGATCGTGATTTAGTTGTACGTGGAATTGCGGAGAAACATCCGGGCTCTAATAAAATTACAAATGTGATGACCACGGATATAGTTTCAATATCCCCTAACGATCCCATTGAAAAGGCAACAGAGTTAATGGCACGATATCAAGTAAGAAGACTACCAGTAGTAGAAAACGGGCAACTCATTGGAATGTTAGCACTAGGTGATTTAGCAGTAACAGAACAAGCGGATGATCAAGCAGGATTTGCTTTAAGTGAGATATCAGAGCATACAGAATAAAGAGTGAGTCTTAACACTTTTTCAAAGGAAATAACCTATATAAATACAAATTAAAAAATCGACATAAAACCCTTCTTGTTAGGTGGGAGAGAGCATCTGGCCATGCATAGAAGCGGTCAGATCCTTTTCCTGCCCCGTGCGAAGTGAAAACAAAGAGAGAAAACGAGTGCAGGTCACCTTTTGTTATCCATAGCCGCGGCTATATGTCGAAAAATCAAAATGGATTTATATAGCGTCTCTAGGTATCAAGTGATAGTGTGTCGGATACCTTTTACTAACACTACATAGCAAAAAAGTTGTTAGTATTATGTATCCGAAATGCTATACTGGACATATGTAAGAGCGTTTAGTCCTGTGCCTTCAATTTATTCAACTAAACACCAGAGGAAAATAAAAGACATCGATGAAGCGCTTTAATTTATTTCAATTTCATTTGAAGTTTTGTTAACAACTCTTCTTATTAACGTTTAAAATTATGAAAGTGCTATACTAGTAAATATAAATTCTATACATGGTTATTAATATGATGATATTAATAATTGAGATATAATCTGGTGAATGAACCCTTCTTAACATTCTAACGAGCTGTTTGAAGAAGGGGCTTCCTGTTTCATAGAGCGTTGCTGATTGGATACACAATCAGTCTGACATACTCTCCACAGGCGTCGTTTATACTGTTCGGACACAACCTTGCCCTACAGTCATAAAAAGAACGTATGTTTGTTATTATTCCTATCACTAGCATACACTATGTTGCAAAAAAAGGAAATAAAAGCTTCGTGCTGTTCACGACCACCATTCATCCCTTTCCTACCACCTGGGCCATGCCCTGCACACGCTTGAGGAAGGGGACTTCTGTTGGAGTACTGTTAAATTTTTAGGTGCTTTACATATATAAAAAATGGAGGGGGAATTATATGAGGGCTGTACAGAGCAATCCTAATTGGAATTTGGTTACGGATGCGTATGTTGAACCAGATAATTTTGCGGATTTATTTTCTTTACTTGTACCTGCTCGTCCAAAAGGTGAAGGGAAAGATAGAACAATTTTAGCATGGAAAGAAAAAGAATTTTATAAAAAAGATAATTTAGCTCCATTTATCTTATATGGAATGAATAAAGTGGAGGACTTGCCACAATTTCATAAAGATGAAATACCAACTTTGGTTCGAATTGTTCGTTTATGTCAGGAAATCGGATGGTATAAAGAAGCCTATACATTTATGGTAAGTCAAAGATTAGATGAATTTGTACATACATCAATGGAATATGAAACATGGGATATTTTGACACAAGTTGTAGCTTGGAATTATTTAATTATAAAATATAGAGTCGGTGAATTAGAAAATAAAGACGTAATGATTTGGGAAAGAATTAAATTTAATGAAGAATGTATTGAAAAATGTAATAAACTATTGTCTCATAAAGAAATGATGGAGCTTACATTCTTTTATCTATGTAAGCAGGCAAAAACATTATCAAAGGAGCAACTAGATCAAGAAATGATGAGTTTAGCAGTATACTGTAATAAATATGTTTATGATTTATACATATTTGACTTATTAAAAAAATATCGTAAGTGTACTGATTTTTTAACATACTATGGACCTAGTCGTTCTGTTATTGCATGTCAAAGAGCTGTAATTGCTCAAATCTCTGACCGTCTTAATCCGTTAAAAACAACGCATGTGGATGATTATTTATATGTAATGAAAGAAATGATGGAGCATATGTCGTTTGAGTTTATGGATAAATATGAAAATTTCATTGGAAAGCTGTTATCATATGTACCATTTTTTGAAATGATCCAAGTTCCACAACATGCTTATTATTGTGAAGAGTTGATGTATATTTGTAAGGGAATTGAATACAAAGAAGAAATGCTACGTAATTATATATTTATACAATTGCATGATTGCTTGCCATCATTTATTAAACAATTTTTAAAAAATAAGCGTTATGCAACCATTCATGATATTTTATTTTATTGGTGTGATGATGAACAGAGAATGGGTTTAGAGAAGAAATATAATTTGAGCTTTATTTATGAGCGATATGCTTGTGGATAGCAGCTCTATCTATATAAATTAAAAAATAAAAGCATCTCATTTCAAATGAGATGCTTTTATATAAATACAAATTAAAAAACCGAAATAAAACCCTTCTTTTTAGGTGGGAGAGAGCATCCGGCCATGCATAGAAGCGGTCAGATCCTTTTCCAGCCCAGACATAGTGAAAACAAAGAGAGAAAACGAGTGCAGGTGACCTTTTGTTATCCATAGCCGCGGCTATATGTCGAAAAATCAAAATGGATTTATATATTTTTAATAATCGGTGTATAGCATTCACTCTCTCTATGTTTCTTGCTGTTGTTTCTTACGATAGTCAGGCACGTATATATACTGGGATACAACAAGTAGAATGGCCAGAAAAAATACAGGGAATATAGCAGATCCATGTAAGCCGCTAGAAATCACATTTGTGATAAAACCACTTAGGATAAAAAATGCAGTATACACATGAGAAATTTGTTGTTTTAAGCGAATTTTGAATGCTTCCATCAAGATTTCAAACGTAACAAATAAGATGGTGATAACTAAAAAGACAACATTTGTATTGTAAATTAATAAACAATAAATTAGACCCAAAAAAGCTAGATACTCAATAATTAATGGGATATTACGTGGCATACGATATT
The DNA here is from genome assembly GCF_030292155.1 of Bacillus sp. DX3.1. NCBI lineage: Bacteria > Bacillati > Bacillota > Bacilli > Caryophanales > Bacillaceae > Bacillus > Bacillus sp. DX3.1. The sequence goes on from NZ_CP128153.1 coordinate 841,222, forward strand.
ACCGAACTAAGTAAGGCAGTGGGTCAACTGCGTTTGTTTTTTCAAAATTCCATTCACCGTTATGTAATTCAAAATGGAGATGTTGTCCAAAAGAATGACCTGTATTTCCCATATGGCCTAATAATTGCCCCATTTGAACTTGATCACCAGCTTGTACAGCACGATCTTTCATATGAGCATAAACCGTTGTATATAATTTTCCTTTTATGTGATGAGTAACGAATACGACGTTACCATAGCTTGCAGAATAGTAGGATTTCAAAACTTTACCTGCAGCCGCAGCTTGAATAGAAACATCTCCAGGAGCTGCAATATCCACACCATAATGCATTTGTTCCCAACTAATATCGAATGTTGAGCTAACTTTACCTTGAGCAGGGAATTTGAAAACAGCTGGAATAGAAGGAGTATCCTGCTTTTCTTGTGGTTGTTTTTGTAGTATATAATGTTGTGCGACATATCCATAACCGGAGCCAAAACGAATTTTATACCAAGTACCCACTGTTTCTACCACTTGTACTTGGGTACCATCTTGTAAAGAGCCAATTGCGGCGGTATTTGTTCCTGCACCACTACGGACTTTTAATGTAGGTGCTGCAACATAATAGGAAGGTGCACCCTGCACAGTCATACCTTTTACTAATGGTTGTGAACTACTAGATACAAAGTCCCTCTTCACGTATCCTACTTTTCCATTGTGAGAGATTTGATACCAATCGCCATGTGTTCCTTGAATGGTAATGAATTTACCGTTTGGTAATACATCAAGAATAGAAGAGTGTGTATTAGGTTCAGAACGAACGTTTAGTACATTTGTATTTACAATATATTGGTTGTTAAGCTGAGCTGGTTTTGTAAATGAAATATCACTCTTTTTTATGTAACCAGTTTTATTTTGTACGTTTACCTTATACCAATCTTGTATTGTTTCAAGAATTGTAACGGGTGTGTTATATGTAATAATGGCAATTGAATCACCATTCACTTCAGCATTTTGATATAACTCTACTGTTTCTGTTGTTACATATCCAATTTTTTCTGTCGGCTTTTGTTGGGCTGCTGCAGTATGCATGTCTATCTCAGTCATGGACGGAAGCAGGGAAGCCGCTGCAACAGTAGCCACCGTAAAAGCTGTAGCTTTCATTTTCATCTAATAATGGACCCCCCTCATAGGATGTATTATTACATTGTTCATTATAGTATAAAGATATAATATTTGTGCGTTGTTTACATCAATGTAATAAGATTAAAAACCTTTTTTAATTGTATAGAAATATATTAAAAGGATAACAGATTTATAACAATTAGGAAACGCATGAAAAATATTCGCGTTTTCTAAACATACAATTTATTTTTACAATAATATATAGTGGGATTTTCATCAGTAGAGAGGCTTTTACCTATTAATGGTGAGCCATGCCATGAGGATTTCTTTATGTATATAAATACAAATTAAAAAACCGACATAAAACCTTTCTTTTTAGGTGGGAGAGCATCCGTTCATGCATAGAAGCGGTCAGATCCTTTTCTTGCCCAGACATAGTGAAAACAAAGAGAGAAAACGAGTGCAGGTCACCTTTTGTTATCCGTAGCCGCGGCTATATGTCGAAAAATCAAAATGGATTTATATATCATATAAACCATTCGTGTAGCTTAAAACAGTTGCTGATGATTGATGACAGTGTTATACTGACTATGTTAATTTAATATTGTGCTAGGAGAGCTGGTGTTGCCGGCTGAGAGTAAGACCGAGAGTCTTTAATCCTTTCACCTGATCTAGATTATGCTAGCGTAGGGAAGCAACTTGGACATGAATGTTAGGTCCCCGTTTCTTTATGTTAAGAAACGGGGCTTTTTTATTTGAAAATTTTATAGAGAAAACCACTAGGGGTGCTGTGAATGCTGAGAGAGGATTAATCCTTAACCCTTACAGACCTGATCTAGGTAATACTAGCGAAGGGAAGTGGAACGACAAATAGATGCTCATTTATTTGTTGTAACCACTTCTTATATATTAGGAGTGGTTTTTTTATTTTTCCGGATCTAATGGGCAGTAAATCTCCATCTCCAAGTCATGAGTAATTAGAGAAAAGAGGGGGAAACCTGCCCGCTGATGGAAGTTGCAATGTACATAAATAGAGATAAAGGAAGGGGAAATACAAATGAAATTTTGTGAGAGATTATATGAAATGGTTCAGCCTGTTTGGGAAAAAAGTCATAATCATCCGTTTGTGACTGGAATGGGGGATGGAACGTTAGAAAAAGATAAATTTCAATACTACATTATACAAGATTATTTATATTTGCTAGATTACGCAAAACTATATGCAATTGGAGTTGTAAAAGCGACGAGCCCACAAGTTATGGCGAAATTTGCTGAACAAATAGATGGTATTTTAAATGGAGAAATGACCATTCATAAGCAGTATGCAAAACGTCTCGATATTTCTGTGCAAGAGATGGAACAAGCGAAACCATCTGCTAAAAATTTAGCATATACGAACTATATGATGTCTGTATCACAAAATGGTACACTTACCGAATTAATTGCAGCATTACTTCCATGTATGTGGAGCTATTGGGAAATTGGAAAGCGTTTAAATGATATTCCAGGAGCGAGAGATCATGAATTTTTTGGCGAATGGATTCAAGGATATAGCTCAGAAGAGTACGGAAACCTTTGTACTTGGTTAATGGATTTATTAAATGAATTAGCTATTGGAAAATCTGAACAAGAACTAGCTCGTTTAGAAGAGATTTTCTTATATTCCAGCCGCTTTGAATATTTATTCTGGGATATGGCCTATCGTAAGGAGATGTGGGGTTTTGAGGAGCAAGAGCATACTACAGTTTCATAATGTTTCCTTTCATTATGATGAAAAGCCAATCATAAATAGTCTTAATGCTAACATACAAGAAAAAGAGTTTGTTAGCATTATTGGACCGAGTGGCTGTGGCAAAAGTACATTATTTCGTCTTATTACAGGATTAGAAGAACCGACGGCTGGAACGATTCAACTGACAGAAACAACAAGTCATCCTGTAGGATATATGCCACAAAAAGATATGCTTTTACCATGGAGAACCATTATTGAAAATGCAGCGCTGCCGCTAGAATGTCAGGGGATAAAGAAAAAAGAAGCTCATACAAAGGCAAAGGCGCTTTTAGAACAATTTGGTTTGCAAGGATATGAGAAAAAATATCCGAAGGACTTATCAGGTGGTATGCGGCAGCGTGTTTCATTTATCAGAACGCTATTAACTGGCGGAGAAATTTTATTATTAGATGAGCCGTTTAGTGCACTGGATGCATTAACGAAGGCCACATTGCAAGAATGGCTGTTTGAACAATGGAAACATTGGCAAAAAACAATTCTATTTATTACGCATGATGTGGAAGAAGCACTTTACCTTTCCAATCGAATTTTTGTTGTGACGGAGCAACCTATCACAACTTTGACAGAGCGTGTTGTTCCACTTGGAGCTGATCGTTCAAGAAAAGATTTGTATAAGCCGGAAATATTAGCTTTAAAAGATGAGCTGCTTGGCATGTTGCAAAGGCAGGTGTTCGTATGAAACGTGTTACAGAATTTTTACCTGCACTGATTGTGAGCAGCATTTTACTTGTTAGCTGGGAAGTGGGAGCTAGGATTGTAGATGAGATGTACATATTGCCATCTCCAACTGCAATTCTAGCTAAAATGTGGGCTTTACGTGACATATTACTGACTGTTCATTTACCAGCGACGCTATACGTAGTATTGATAGGCGTTGTTATTTCTATCGTGTTAGGCGTTGGATTAGCGATGGTAATGAGTGCGAGTACATGGATGGAGAGAGCGTTTTATCCGCTTTTAGTTGCTTCACAAACAATTCCAATTACAGCGCTAGCGCCATTATTTGTTTTGTGGTTTGGTTATTCGATTTGGAGCAAAGTAATTGTTACCGTTTTGATTACGTTTTTCCCGATTGCAGTAAATACGTACGATGGTCTGCGTAGTACGAAAAAGGAATGGGAAGAGCTGTTAGTTACATACGGTGCCACGAAAAAAGATATATTTTTAAAGTTAAAGTTGCCATCTGCACTCCCATACTTTTTCTCGGCTTTAAAAATCGCGGTGCCACTTAGTGTAATTGGTGCCGCGATCGGTGAGTGGCTTGGTGCACAAGCTGGTCTTGGATACTTTAGTAAACGAATGATGACGCAGTTAGACGGAGCAGGCGTATTTGCACCGATTGTATTGTTATCATTGCTTGCTATTTTCTTTGTGTTACTTGTTTCTATATTAGAAAAGAAATTTATTAGTTGGAGGAAACATTCATGAAATTATTCAAACGCATCTTTGTGTTTACATTATTAGTTGCAATGATTGCAGGATGTTCTAGTAATTCATCATCAGAGAAGAAAGAAGCTGAAAAAGAAGTAACAGTTATGCTCGATTGGTATCCAAATGCGGTTCATAGCTTTATCTATACAGCAATTGAAAAAGGATACTTTAAAGAAGAAGGAGTGAAGGTCAATATCAAATTTCCTTCTAACCCAACAGATCCATTAACGTTAGCGGCGGCGGGAAAAGTAACAGTTGGTTTATACTATCAACCAGATGTTGTCATTGCAAAAGCAAATGAACAAATTCCAGTGAAATCAATTGGTACGGTTGTACGCTCACCATTAAACCACGTTGTATCTTTAAAATCAGCAGGGATTACTTCACCAAAAGATTTAGAAGGGAAAACAGTTGGTTATTCTGGAACACCTTTAAGTGAGGCGTATTTGAAAACGATGATAAAAGAAGATGGTGGTAATCCAAACAATGTGAAAGTAGTAGATGTTGGGTTTGATTTAGTACCAGCATTAATTACGAAAAAAGTAGATGCTGTAACAGGAGCATACATTAACCATGAAGTTCCAGTTATGCGTCATCAAGGTCATGAGCCAGCGTACTTTAACCCAGCTGACTATGGCGTGCCAAATTATCATGAACTTGTTTTTGTAACAGGTGATAAAACATTGAAAAAGGATAAGGAAGCGTTGCAAGCATTTTTACGCGGTGCAAAAAAAGGATTTGACTTTATGAAGAAAAATCCAGATGAAGCACTCAATATTTTATTAGATCATCAAGAAAAAGAAAACTTCCCACTTGTTCCAGAAGTTGAAAAAGAAAGTATGAAAATTTTGTTAGAAAAAATGGAAACGAAAGATGAGCCATTTTTATCAGATACAAAAGAGTCGTGGGAAAAACAAAATAAATGGCTGAAAGAAAAAGGCATGACAAAAGAGAATGTTCCTGCAAACGAATTATTTGAAAACATTTTAAAGTAGGCGAATGAATATGAAAGACGAGCTCCATGTTATCTCAAATGGTCAGATGGCATTCAAAGAGTTAGCGAATGTAGCGATGCAAATTGAGAGTGAGATTGATTATTTGCATATTCGTGAGCGTGAAAAAAGTACGAAAGAATTATATGAAGGTGTGGAGGGTCTCTTAAAAGGGGGCTTTCCAGCTTCTAAACTTGTGATTAACGATCGAATTGATATTGCAATTTTGTTAAATATCCCACGTGTACAATTAGGCTATCGAAGTACTAATGTCGGGTCTGTGAAAGAAAAATTTTCTTATTTGCATGTTGGATATTCTGTACATTCTCTAGAGGAAGCGATAATTGCCTTCAAAAATGGGGCAGATTCACTTGTTTATGGGCACGTATTTCCGACAAGTTGTAAGAAAGGTGTTCCAGCAAGAGGGCTAGAAGAAATTTCAGATATGGCAAGACGGTTAACGATACCCATTACAGCAATTGGAGGTATAACGCCTCAAAATACAGCGTACGTGCTTCAAGCTGGTGTGACTGGCATTGCAGTGATGTCTGGAATTGTAAGTGATAGAGAACCGTATGAGCAAGCAAGGCTATACAAGGAAACAATACGAAAGTGGGCGGAAAATCATGAGTAAGATATATGATGTAGCCATTATTGGCGGTGGTGTAATTGGTAGTTCAGTTGCACATTTTCTAGCGGAAAGAGGTTACCGAGTAGCAATTGTTGAAAAGCAAAGGATTGCATCTGAAGCTTCTAAGGCGGCTGCGGGTTTACTCGGTGTACAAGCGGAGTGGGATGAGTACGATCCATTATTTGAGCTTGCTAGAAAAAGCCGTGCAATATTTCCACACCTTGCAGAAGCTTTACGTGAAAAAACGGGTATTGATATTGGGTATGAGGGAAAAGGAATTTATCGTATTGCTCAAAATGAAAATGAGGCGACAAGGTTGCTTCACATCATGAAGTGGCAGCAGCAAATAGGAGAAGCGTCCCATTTTATTTCTGGGGAGCAGCTTCGTGACAAAGAGCCCTATCTATCTCCTTCTATTATTGGGGCGGTGTATCATCCAAAAGATGGTCATGTCATTGCACCAGATCTTACCAATGCGTTTGCGCACTCTGCCGCGATATCTGGTGCAGATTTATACGAACAAACAGAAGTGTTTGATATTCAAATTGAAAAGAATCAAGTAAAGGGAATCGTGACAAATGAAGGTACGATTTTATGTGAAAAAGTCGTGATTGCTGGTGGCTCTTGGAGTACAAAGCTACTTCACTATTTTGAGAAAGACTGGGGTACATATCCTGTAAAAGGTGAAGTTGTTGCCGTGCATAGCCGTAAGCCGCTTTTACAAGCACCTATTTTTCAAGAGCGGTTTTATATCGCACCGAAACGCGGCGGGCGTTATGTCATCGGGGCAACGATGAAGCCTCATACCTTTAATAAATCTGTACAACCAGAAAGTATTACATCGATATTAGAACGTGCTTATACGATTCTACCAGCCTTAAAAGAAGCAGAATGGGAAAGTACATGGGCTGGATTACGTCCGCAATCTAATCACGAGGTGCCGTATATGGGGGCGCATGAAGAAATAAAAGGACTATATGCTTGTACCGGTCATTACCGAAACGGAATTTTATTAAGTCCAGTTTCTGGTCAATATATGGCTGATCTAATAGAAGAAAAGCAAGGAAATCATTTGCTAGATTCATTGCTTTCTAAATCGATTTATATAAATACAAATTAAAAAACCGACATAAAACCCTTCTTTTTAGGTGGGAGAGAGCATCCGTTCATGCATAGCCGCGGTCAGATCCTTTTCCTGCCCCATGCCAAGTGAAAACAAAGAGAGCAAACGAGTGCAGGTCACCTTTTGTTATCCATAGCCGCGGCTTATATGTTGAAAAATCAAAATGGATTTATATAGAAAGGGGATGGAAGCTTGAACTTAAAAATTAACGGCAAGCAAGTAGAGGTGCCAGGTGATGTAAAAACAGTAGCAGGATTGCTGACACATCTAAGCTTAGATACAAAAATTGTTGTAGTAGAACGTAACCAAGATATTTTGCAAAAAGAAGACCATCAAGATACATCTGTTTTTGATGGAGATCAAATTGAGATTGTAACTTTTGTAGGAGGCGGTTGATTATGTTAAACATTGGACCATTTACTTTTCATTCTAGACTTTTATTAGGAACAGGGAAATTTTCTGATTTTGATGTGCAACGAAAAGCAATTGAAGTATCAGAGGCAGAAATTTTAACATTTGCGGTGCGTCGCATGGATATCTTCGATGCGGACCAACCGAATTTACTAGAAAAAATTGATGTGAAAAAATATACGTTACTTCCAAATACAGCGGGAGCAAAAAATGCTGAAGAAGCAGTGCGCATTGCAAAGTTAGCAAAAGCATCTGGACTTTGTGACATGGTAAAAGTAGAGGTTATCGGTGATGATCAAACATTATTACCGGACCCTGTTGAAACGTTAAAAGCATCTGAAATGTTATTAGAAGAAGGATTTATTGTTCTTCCTTATACGTCTGATGATGTTGTATTAGCGCGTAAATTACAAGAATTAGGCGTTCATGCGATTATGCCAGGTGCGTCACCAATCGGTTCAGGACTTGGTATTGTAAATCCACTTAACCTAAGCTTTATCATTGAACAGGCAACGGTACCTGTTATTGTTGATGCTGGGATCGGTAGCCCAACTGACGCAGCATTTGCGATGGAATTAGGAGCAGATGGTGTTTTATTAAATACAGCTGTATCTGGTGCGAAAGATCCTGTCAAAATGGCAGAAGCAATGAAACTAGGTATTCATGCTGGTCGTTTAGGTTTCGAAGCAGGACGTATTGCTCGTAAACGCTGTGCAACAGCAAGTAGTCCATTAGAAGGAATGAGCGTAGTTGAATAATCGATATTCTCGCCAAGAGCTATTTTCTCCTATTGGGGAAAGAGGCCAGCAAAAAATAGGAGAAAAACATGTGCTAATTATCGGTGCAGGAGCACTTGGTAGTGCAAACGCCGAGATGCTTGTTCGAGCTGGTGTTGGTAAAGTAACGATTGTTGATCGCGACTATATTGATTGGAGCAATTTACAACGTCAGCAGCTGTACTGTGAAGCTGATGTGGAAAGTAATCTTCCAAAGGTAGTGGCTGCAAAACGACGCTTGCAAGCGATTAATAGCCATGTGGTTGTAGACGCATATGTGCAAGATGTAACAGCAGAAGAGTTAGAACAGCTCATTACGGATGTAAATGTCATGATTGATGCAACTGATAACTTTGAAACGCGTTTTATTGTAAATGATATATCACAAAAATATTCGATTCCTTGGATTTACGGGGCATGTGTAGGTAGCTACGGTCTTTCTTATACGATTTTACCAGGAAAGACGCCGTGCTTATCTTGCCTACTACAATCGATACCGCTTGGCGGAGTGACTTGTGATACAGCAGGGGTTATTTCACCTGCTGTATCACTTGTTGTGTCGCATCAAGTGACGGAAGTACTTAAAATTTTAGTAGAGGATGAGGAAGCGCTTCGCGACGGACTTGTATCGTTTGATGTATGGAAAAATGAATATTCATGCATGAATGTTCAAAAGCTGCGAAAGCAGAATTGCCCATCATGTGGCGAGGAGGCAATCTATCCATATTTAAGTAAAGAAAATACATCTAAAACAGCTGTTCTATGTGGAAGAAATACGGTTCAAATTCGTCCTCCACATAAAGAGCAACTTGACTTTGAACGATATAAAGGGATGTTGCAAGATCGTGTGGCTGATTTAACAGTAAATCCATACTTATTATCATTTTCTGTTGATGGAAAGAGATTGGTAGCATTCCAAGACGGGCGTGTTCTCGTGCATGGAACGAAGGATATGATAGAAGCAAAAACAATCTATCATCGTTATTTTGGATAGAAAAAGGGTGAGTGAGATGAAAGTGAATAAAGCATTAACGATTGCTGGATCTGATAGCGGTGGCGGCGCAGGCATTCAAGCTGACTTAAAAACGTTCCAAGAACTCGGTGTGTACGGAATGACAGCCATTACTGCGATTACCGCACAAAATACGCTCGGTGTACAGGGTGTGTACCCTGTTGCAATTGAGGGCATTCAGGAGCAATTACATTCGATTGGTACAGATTTAACACCGGATGCCGTCAAACTAGGCATGCTATTTAGTAGTGAGATTATTGGTGTTGTTGCAGAAAATATTAAGAAATTTGATTGGAATAATATTGTACTAGATCCTGTTATGATAGCGAAAGGTGGGGCATCGCTCTTACAACAAGAAGCAGTTCAAGCATTGAAAGAGCATTTATTGCCAATCGCAACGGTAGTCACTCCAAATGTACCAGAAGCGGAAGTGTTAACTGGAATGGAGATTCATAATATTGAAGATAGTAAACAGGCTGCGAAAGTGTTGCATGAGTTAGGAGCGAAGTATGTTCTCATGAAAGGTGGTCATGCGGCGTATCAAGGCGATGAAGTCATCGATTTATTATTTGATGGCGAGAAGTTTATTGAGTACAGAAGTGAACGAATTGATTCAAAACAAACACATGGTAGTGGTTGCACATTTGCATCCGCTGTAACGGCTGGCTTAGCAAAAGGATATCGTACCCAAGAGGCAGTTCAAGAAGCTAAAAGATTTATTAGCATAGCGATTGAACAGCAATTAAATATCGGAAGTGGTCATGGTCCGACGAATCATTTTGCTTATAAACATCAAAAAATACATGCATAAACATTCATATTTTTAAGAGAAGCCAGTTGAAAAAACTGGCTTTTTTATTATTTACTTTTTCCAAAATTAGGGGTAGTATATCATCCATAATCAAATTTCTAGAACGCTGAGTCCAGTATATGGAACGGAGGAACCAAATTGTGCATTGTCACTAGGGGTGAGTCTTTCATAATGAAAGTAGGGCTACTCTCAAAGTCCGAATCCGACAGCTAACTTCGTAAGCGTATTGAGAGGGGATGGTGTAACGATGGATACATCGCTTCATCGATCCGATTAGTGTAAAAGAATCGTAAATTATTATATCGAAATTCTTTTATACTAAGGAGGATGACGTGCATGGATAGGGAAAAAGAATTGACACTCATTTGTGTAGGAGAAGAGAACAAAGTAAATAGTTTACGAGAATTAGCGCCTTTTCAAAGCGATATGATTATTTTTACAGTAACTGAATACGTAGCCGCTGAAGTGCGGGCATGTGGATTTGAAAAAACATATTGTTGTAATGAAGAACAGAAGCTAACAAGTATTTGTAAGGGAGTTAAAAAAGTAATTTTGCTAGGAGATGAACTCCCAACGGTTAGCTTTTTTACAGAACGTATTCGCTTTTCCTTCCAAGCACCCATTACGGTTGTCACAAGAAATAAACAGTATCCGGTTCGGCTCTATCAAACAATTGGAGCTAATTTTGTAGTGTTTACGAATTGTGATAACATTTCATTTTTATTTTTTGAGTAGGGCGGAGGAAATGAATATGAAAGTGTTGTTATGTCATGATATAGCAAACCGATGGGCAATATCACTAGAAAGAGTGCACGAATTAGTAATGCAGGATATGGCCTTTCCAAAGCCATATGTAGTACTGCCGCTAGAAGGTGCAAGTTTATATTTAGAGAATGATATTATCGAGTATGAAAAGAAACATGCAGAGCTAATGCGAGTATGTTTTCGAGGGCGTAATTTGTGCCACTTTTATAATTATTAGATTTGTAATATAAAAGGAGCGAATTCCGGGTACTATGAAAATGGTATTTGGATTATGAGCTCCTTTTTAATTTGTATAAATACAAATTAAAAAACCGACATAAAACCCTTCCTTTTAGGTGGGAGAGAGAATCCGTTCATGCATAGAAGCGGTCAAATTCTTTTCCTGCCCAGACACAGTGAAAACAAAGAGAGAAAACGAGTGCAGGTCACCTTTTGTTATCCATAGCAGCAGCTTATATGTCGAAAAATCAAAATGGATATATATATATCGCTAATAAAGTAAAAAGATGGTTGATATTGTAAATAAAATAGTGCGATTTTCTTCTTGTATTTTCAAAATAAATTTACATAAAATAGTATTTTCAATGAAAACAAAAGGAAAGACAAGGAAACAGAAGATAAAATACATATAACAATGAATGTAAGCGGTTAAATGATAAAATTCTTTCTGTTTTCAGGTAATTTTGTTCTTTACAAGTCAAATATAGAGGAGTATATTTACAATCATAAATTATTCATAATATTTCCAAAAACAACCTGATATCGCTGAGTCCAGAAATGGAGCGGGGGAACCAATTTTGTGCATTGTCACTTGGGGTGAATCTTTCATTACGAAAGTAGGGCTACTCTTTAGGCCCGAATCCGACAGCTAACTTCGTAAGCGTTTGGAGAGGAGGTTTACTTTTGTGTTGTTCATTTTTGAACACTGAGTAGAGCCTCAGTGTTCTTTTTTTAATGGATATATGGTAAAATTTTACAATTAAAAGTGAGGGATTTGTATGCTTGATGTCGTGATGGTCGGAATATTTGTTGTATTAGCAGCGTCTATGGTGGGGCTAGCAAAATGGTCAGATAAAGTTGTGAAGGAAGGGAAGCAATGATGATGATTGCGTTATCGATTATTGTTGCAGCAATTACGGTGTATTTAGTTTACGCGTTATTAAATCCAGAAAAGTTTTAATTAGGGGGAAGCATTTATTATGATTTGGATTGCAGTTGTAATCACAATGTTGTTATTCATTCTTGTTGCAAAGCCAACAGGCATTTATTTAGAGAAGGCTTTTCAAGGAAATAGTAAATTAGATAAAGTGTTTGGGCCTTTTGAAAAGATTATTTTTAAAATTACAGGTGTTAAAGCGTATAACCAGAGTTGGAAGCAATACGCTTTATCGTTAGTTGCACTCAATGGTTTCATGATCATTGTCGTGTATTTCATCTTTCGCTTACAAGGAGTACTTCCATTAAATCCAGCTCATATTGAAGGAATGGAGCCAACGCTTGCTTTTAATACAGCGATTAGTTTTATGGCTGATACAAACTTGCAGCATTATAGCGGTGAAAATGGTTTGTCTTATTTATCGCAACTAATCGGGATTACATTTTTAATGTTTGCCGCACCAGCAACAACGTTAGCACTTGTTATGGCTTTTATAAGAGGATTAGCTGGGAAGGAACTTGGTAACTTTTTCGTAGACTTTACACGAGCTTTAACAAGAGTCTTTCTTCCAATCGCATTTATAGCAGCATTGATGTTTGTTGCTCTTGGTGTACCACAAACATTGGACGGAGCGGTTACAGCTCAGACGATTGAAGGTGTGAAACAAAGTATTTTACGCGGTCCGGTTGCTTCATTCGTTTCAATTAAGGAACTTGGTAACAATGGAGGTGGGTTCTTTGGTGCAAACTCTACACACCCATTTGAAAATCCAGGTCAACTTAGTAACATCTTGCAAATGATGCTCATGATGCTATTACCAACAGCTTTACCATTTACGTACGGAAGAATGGTCGGTAATAAAAAACAAGGACGTATCCTTTTCGTTTCACTGTTTATGGTATTTTTAGTCGGATTTACAACGATTGTTTCATCTGAATTACATGGAAACCCAGCGTTAAATCAAATTGGTATGGAAAATGTGCAAGGTAGTACAGAAGGAAAAGAAGTACGATTTGGAACAGTTTTCTCTTCCTTGTATGCGACAGTAACAACTGCGGCAGAAACAGGTGCTGTTAACACAATGCACGACACGTTAACACCGATTGGTGGATTAGTACCACTTGTCAATATGATGTTAAATACAGTGTTTGGCGGGGTTGGAGCAGGTTTTGTTAATATCATTATGTACGCAATCATCGCTGTCTTTATATCTGGACTAATGGTAGGACGTACACCAGAGTTTTTAGGGAAAAAGATTGAAGGAAAGGAAATGAAATTAATTGCAGTCACGATATTATTTCATCCGTTGCTCATTCTAGGATTTTCAGCATTGGCTCTTTCAACGAATTTAGGAACAGATGCAATCTCACATTCAGGATTTCATGGTTTAACACAAGTTGTATATGAATATACTTCTTCAGCTGCTAACAATGGTTCCGGATTTGAAGGATTAGGCGATAATACACCATTTTGGAATATTACAACCGGTATAGTCATGTTCTTAGGACGTTATTTCAGTTTAATTACAATGCTAGCTGTTGCATATTCATTGAAAGAGAAAACAGTAGTACCAGAAACAGTAGGAACATTCCGCACAGATAATGGTTTATTTGGAGGCATTTTCATTGGAACGATTGTAATCGTTGGTGCATTAACGTTCTTCCCAATGTTAGTACTAGGACCAATCGCAGAATTTCTTACATTGAAGTAATGGAGGGTAAATGATGAGACCTGTAGTGGTAAAAGATAAACAATCTAATCAATCGATTACATCGTCAAAAATAGAAATGGAAAGTGAAGTCAGACAAGCAAAAACAATGGATCGTGACATTATTACAAATGCAATGAAACAATCATTTGCGAAGCTAAACCCGAAAGTGATGGTGAAAAATCCAATCATGTTCGTGGTAGAAATCGGATTTGTTATCACTTTGATTTTATCGTTTCTACCAAGCTTATCTAGTAGTATACCAGGTTGGTTTAATATAACAGTTTCTCTCATTTTATTATTCACTGTCTTGTTTGCTAACTTTGCAGAAGCATTGGCAGAAGGACGCGGGAAAGCGCAGGCAGATTCTTTAAAACAATCAAAGAAAGATGTATTTGCGAATGCAGTAAAAGAAAATGGAAAAATCGTTCAAGTTTCAGCAACGGAGCTTAGAAAAGGTGACGTTGTAATTGTGAAACAGGGAGAAATGATTCCGAGTGACGGTGAGGTTATTAAAGGATTAGCATCCGTTGATGAATCCGCAATAACTGGGGAATCTGCTCCAGTTATTAAAGAAGCAGGTGGCGATTTTTGTTCGGTAACAGGCGGCACAATGGTGGTAAGTGATGAGATTACAATTTCTATTACAAGTAATCCAGGTGAGTCATTTATAGATAAAATGATTTCCTTAGTAGAAGGAGCAGCTCGTCAAAAAACACCGAATGAAATTGCTCTTAACACAGTATTAACAAGTTTAACACTTATTTTCTTAATCGTTGTTGTGACGCTACCAATCTTTACGAATTATTTAGGATTTAAACTCGATACAGCAGTACTTGTTGCACTCCTTGTTTGTTTAATCCCAACAACAATTGGTGGGTTATTATCAGCAATTGGGATTGCCGGAATGGACCGGGTGACAAAATTTAATGTATTAGCAATGTCAGGGAAAGCTGTAGAAGCAGCTGGTGATATTAATACAATCATTTTAGATAAAACGGGTACCATTACATTTGGGAATCGGATGGCACATACATTGCTTCCTGTAGGAAATGAAACGATTGAACAAGTAGCAAAATGGGCAGCACTTGGATCAGTACTAGATGAAACACCAGAAGGTCGTTCTGTGATTGAATATGTGAAGTCAAAATCTTTTTCCTATAATAGAGAGCTTGCAGAAAAAGGTGAATTTGTTCCATTTAAAGCAGAAACAAGAATGAGTGGCGTGGACTTACCTGATGGTGTAAAAGTACGAAAAGGTGCAGTTGGTGCAGTAATAGAGTGGGTACAAGCACAAGGCGGTACGATTCCAAAAGATTTGAATCAAAAAGCAGATTTAATTGCAAAAGAGGGCGGGACACCACTTGTAGTTGCAGTGGATCATCGTATTTATGGATTAATATATTTAAAAGATACTGTGAAACCAGGCATGCGTGAGCGTTTTGAACAGCTTCGTCAAATGGGGATTAAAACAGTCATGTGTACAGGGGATAACCCATTAACAGCAGCAACTATTGCAAAAGAAGCAGGCGTGGATGAATTTGTGGCAGAATGTAAGCCGGAAGATAAAATTGCTGTTATTAAAGCAGAACAAGAAAAAGGGAAACTTGTTGCGATGACAGGTGATGGTACGAACGATGCGCCAGCTTTAGCGCAAGCTGATGTTGGGTTAGCGATGAACAGTGGTACAACAGCTGCAAAAGAAGCTGCCAATATGATTGATTTAGATTCTAATCCAACAAAAATTATTGAGGTTGTAGGGATTGGGAAGCAGCTATTAATGACACGCGGTGCATTAACAACATTTAGTATTGCGAACGATATCGCAAAATATTTCGCAATTATTCCAGCGATGTTTACGTTGGCCATTCCGCAAATGGAAGCACTTAATGTCATGAAGCTAACTTCACCGTTATCAGCCATTTTATCAGCACTGATATTTAACGCCATTATTATTCCATTACTCATTCCTCTAGCAATGAAGGGGATTGCGTATAAACCAATGAGTTCCAATGCACTACTTGGTCGTAACTTGTTGATCTATGGACTTGGCGGGGTAATTGTTCCGTTTATTGGAATTAAAGTAATTGATATGATTGTGGGATTGTTTATTTAAGGAAGAGGGGAAAAGGAAAATGTCCGAAAAACAAAGTATACTTTCACCTGTCATTCGTGTAACCTTTACGTTTCTTGTCGTGTGTGGGCTTTTATATCCATTGCTTGTAACGGGAATTGCGCAAGCTGTTATGAAAGATAATGCGGACGGAAGTCTTATATATAATGAGAAGAATGAAGTAATCGGTTCAAAACTAATTGGTCAAGATTTTAAAGATCCACGTTATTTTCATGGGCGTGTCTCTAGTATAGAATATAAAGCAGAAGCATCTGGATCTAATAACTATGCGCCATCGAACCCTGATTTAGTAAAACGTGTAGAAGAAAGTGTGGCAAACTGGAAAGAAAAAAATCCAACGGTTCCAGTTACTGAAGTACCGATGGATTTAGTAACGAATTCAGGTTCTGGGCTCGATCCTGATATGAGTCCACAAGCTGCTTATGTACAAGTGGATCGCATTGCAAAATTAACAAACATTTCAAAAGAAAAATTGAATCAGTTGATTAAGTCTCAAACTGAGGGACGTGCACTTGGACTATTTGGAGAAGATCGTGTAAACGTTTTGAAACTAAATATTGAGTTGCAAAAAATGATGAAATAGTAACTAGTACTACCTCAATCTTTCGGATTGAGGTAGTACTGGTTGGTAAGAAAGGTTGTGTTTGTAATGTATGCAGATGACCATAAACCGCCATTTCAAAGGCGAACACCTGAAGAATATCTAGAATATATTCGTCAACAAAATCTTGGGAAACTTAAGCTATATGTTGGTGCGGCACCAGGCGTTGGAAAAAGCTATAAAATGTTGTTCGATGCACAAGAAATGAAAAAAGAGGACATTGACATTGTTATTGGTTTAATTGAAACGCATGGGAGACAAGAGACAGCAGAAGCAATTGCTGATTTAGAAAAAATTCCTTTAAAAGAAATGAACTATAAAGGGAAGATATTTTATGAGCTTGATGTAGACAGGATTATAAAAAGGGCGCCGCAAGTGGTCATTGTTGATGAATTGGCGCATACGAACATACCAGGATCTAAATATAAAAAACGCTATATGGATGTAGAAGAGCTATTAGAGGCGGGAATATCGGTATTATCAGCATTTAACATTCAGCATTTAGAAAGTGTTCATGATATCGTGGAACAAATAACAAATGTAAAAGTACGAGAGCGCATTCCAGATTTTATTTTGCAAAAAGCAAATGAAATTCAGCTTGTTGATGTAACGCCTGAAGTATTAAGGAAACGATTAATGGACGGAAAAATATATAGAGAAGAAAAAATTCAGAGGAGCTTACAAAACTTTTTTACGATTAATAATTTAGGTGCTTTGCGGGAGTTATCGTTACGTGAAGTTGCGGATGATATGGATGAAAAAATTAGTCAATCAGCGATGGAACCAATTGGTGTAAAAGAAAAAATTCTTGTATGTGTGCAGTTCACTTCAACAGCAGAAAAGTTAATTCGGCGTGGTTGGCGCATGGCGAATCGATTGAATGCCGAACTATATGTATTAAACGTAGAAAGAGAAGAGATAGAATCTTTATCGACGGCAAAGAAGCAAATCATTGAAGAATGGAAATTGTTAACAAAACAATTTGATGCAACTTTTTTATTAGAAGAGGCGAAAGGAATGAAGCCAGCTGATGTCATTATTAAAGTTGCAAAAAAATTGCAGGCTACACAAATCTTGCTTGGACAATCCGCAAGAACAAGATGGGAGGAAATTCGAAAAGGTTCAATTGTAAATGAAATTATGCGGCAAACGAAGCATATTGATATTCATATTGTCGCTGATCAAAGAACGTAGTGAAAGAGAGAATCTCCAAATACAGCAAAATAGCTGTTTTCGGAGATTCTCTCTTTCGTTTAACGGGCAAAGGAAATGAGATTTATCCCGCTATTCGCGGACAGTAAGACCTCCACCTAAAAATTCAGCGAAAGCAAAGAAGTTAGGTGGGGGCTGATTAAAGTTTCACTTTATATAGCACATAAGAAGTTACATCAACAAGCTGGAGATAAATGGTTGTTACTTTTAGGTAAGTACACAGAAGAGGAATTAGCACTTATTCAACGTTTTGATTTTTCGACATATAAGCCGCGGCTATGGATAACAAAAGGTGACCTGCACTCGTTTTCTCTCTTTGTTTTCACTGTGTCTGGGCAGGAAAAGGATCTGACCGCTTCTATGCATGACCGGATGCTCTCTCCCACCTAAAAAGAAGGGTTTTATGTCGGTTTTTTAATTTGCATTTATATAGAAAAGTAGTATGAAGAATTTTCCCCCTCATTTCAAGTCGTCTCAATATAGTTTCAGTAAAATCTTATATATAATAGAAAGAGATACTTAACAATGTGAATAATTAAAGAGTCTATATAAAGAGGAGAGAGAGCAATGCTTGAAAATACGGGTTTAGTATTAGAAGGCGGCGGTATGCGCGGCGTATATACAGCTGGGATACTAGAATACTTTATGGAACAGGATTTATATTTTCCATATATCGTTGGTGTCTCAGCTGGTGCGTGTAATGCAGCGTCGTATCTTTCAAGGCAAAAAGACCGAAATAAAACAGTCAATATTGAGTATGTAACGCATCCAAGATATTTATCTTATAAAAACTTTTGGAAAAAACGTCAGTTATTTGATATGAATTTTATTTTTCATGAAATTCCAACGCAGCATGTGCCGTTTGATTTTGACACATATTTCAATAGTACGGAGCGCTTTCTTGTAGGAACGACAGATTGTGAAACAGGCCAGCCCATGTATTTTGAAAAAGATGGTACGGCAGAAGAGGCATTAACATTATTACAGGCATCTAGTTCATTACCATTTATAGCTCCTATTGTAAATTTTCGTGGGAAAAAGTTATTAGATGGTGGCATTTCTGATCCTATACCGGTTCGGAAAGCACAGCAAGATGGTTATGAGAAATCAGTTGTTATTTTAACGAGAAATCATGGGTATTCAAAAAGAAAATCCAAGTTTGGTTGGATTGCAGCAAAAGCATATAAAAAGTATCCAAACCTTGTGAATACGATGCTAGCTCGTTATGAAATATACAATGAGACACTGCATTATATTGAAAAAGAAGAGGCAGCTGGTAATTTATTTGTTATTCGTCCAGAGGTGCCACTGCAAGTGGATCGAATGGAAAAGGACCCGCAAAAATTGCAAGGTTTGTATGACCAAGGATATGAAGATGCAGCAAAACAGTTTGCTGGTTTACAGGCGTTTTTACACGGATAGAATTAAGCGTTAATAAAAAATGTTATGGATAAAGTGAAACTTTAATCAGTGGGGGGGTTCTCCATCCCCCACTGATTATTAGCCCTCACCAATCGGGCTTTTACGGGCAGTTTATCCCCCACCTAACTTCTTTGTTTTTGCTGAATTTTGAGGTGGGGGTATTACTGCTCGTTAATGCGGGATAAATCATATAAAAAGCCTTGGCTCACATCATTGGTGAACCAAGGCTTTTTGTTATCTATTAGTGCGGTAAGAAAATTAACTGATAAGCGAACAAAATACCAAATACGTATACAAGTGGATGTACTGCACGGAATTGACCTTTTGCTATTTTCATAAGCGGGTATGTAATAAATCCAAGTGCAATACCCGTTGCAATGCTTGATGTAAGTGGCATGCTTAAGATTACTAAGAATGCAGGGAATGCTTCATCAAATGCATCCCAATTAATATGACGAACAGAACCCATCATTAGGCTACCAACGATAATTAAGGATGGAGCTGTAATTGCTGAAACACCTGAAACTGCACCGACCAATGGACCAAAGAATGCAGCGACTGCAAAGAGTACCGCAACTGTAATTGTTGTCAAACCAGTACGGCCACCTGCTGCTACACCAGCGGATGATTCGATGTATGCTGTTGACGGTGTTGTCCCAAACATAGAACCGATTGTTGCTGAGAAAGAATCGGACAGAAGAGCACGTCCAGCTTTCGGAAGTTTACCGTCCTTTATGAATCCACCTTGCTCTGCAACACCAAGTAATGTACCCGTTGTATCAAATAGTGTCACAAGGAAGAAGGAGAATACAACACCGTATAGTCCGTAGTTAATAACATCAGAAACTGCAGTGATTGGATTTGAAACGATGATTCCTTCTGGTAATCCAGGCATAGAGGTAATACCTTCTGTGAACGTTAACTGTCCTGTAAAGTAAGCGATAATACCTGTTAGTAACATTCCAAAGAAGAATGCACCGTTCACGTTTAAGGACATAAGTACTAATGTAATACCAAGTCCAGCTAATGCTAGCAGTACAGGAGCAGAATGAAGGTCTCCAAGTCCAACTAAGTTTGATTCATGTTTTGTTACAATACCTGTCAGGCGTAAACCGATAAAAGCGATAAATAAGCCAATACCAGCTGTAATAGCATATTTTAAGTTTTCAGGAATAGCTTCCATTAATTTTGTACGGAAAGATGTGAATGATAGCAAAATTAAAATCATACCTGCTACGAATACAGCAGAGAATGCAACTGCAAATGTCATGCCTTCATGAGCTTTTACAACAGAGTAAGAGAAGTAAGCATTAAGTCCCATACCTGGTGCGATTGCAATTGGTAGATTTGTGAAGATTGCCATAAATAATGTTCCGACAACAGCCGCAATAATTGTCGCTGTAAATGCTTGTTCAAACGGAACGCCTGCATCACCAAGGATGACGGGATTTACGACAATAATATATGCCATTGTTAAGAAGGTAATTATACCTGCCATAATTTCAGTTTTAATAGAAGTTTTATGTTTTGAAAGGTTAAACATATAAACATCCTTTCTTTTTACGAATGATTATCACAACAGTTATATATAATATTCGTTTTTTTGTTATTTTGCAAGAGCTTTATATAAAAAGATTTATAACAATTGATATTTTATGTCTTGATTTCGAATATTAATCACAAAAAATGCGTATATGTTTCGGGTTTTAATGTATAAGTACTTTTCATAATTGTGTACATCATAAGAAAGAGAAATGAGAAGGAGCTGAATGATGCATGTCAGAACAAAAAAAATTTCTAACATTGCCAGCACAGCATCAAAATAAACAACCAGGGATAGAATCGATGATGAATCCCCTTCCAGAGTATGAAGATCCAAATTACCGAGGTAGTGAGAAATTAAAAGGAAAATATGCACTTATTACAGGTGGAGATAGCGGAATTGGAAGGGCAGTATCTATCGCCTTTGCAAAAGAAGGTGCACATATTGCAATTGCTTATTTAGATGAACATGAAGATGCGAAAGAGACAAAGCGCCTTGTCGAGACGCAAGGTGTGAAATGCATATTACTACCAGGGGATTTGAGTAGTGAACAACATTGTAAGCACATTGTAAAGGAAGCGGCTTCGAAGCTAGGTGGTTTAAATATCGTTGTAAATAATGTTGCAGAGCAACATCCACAGCAAAGTTTAGAATACATTACAGCGCAGCAGCTTGAACAAACATTTCGTATTAATATTTTTTCTTATTTTCATGTTACAAAAGCAGCGCTAGCACATTTAAAGCAAGGAGATGCTATTGTAAATACAGCGTCAATCGTAGCATATGAAGGAAATGAACAACTCATCGATTATTCTGCAACAAAAGGAGCGATTGTTGCTTTTACTCGTTCGCTTGCAAAAGCGTTAGTGCAAAAAGGTATTCGTGTAAATGGTGTTGCGCCAGGGCCGATTTGGACACCGCTTATTCCAGCGAGTTTTGATAAGAAGAAAGTATCTGAATTTGGAAGTAACGTACCGATGAAAAGACCAGGACAGCCATATGAATTGGCGCCTGCATATGTATACTTAGCTTCAGGTGATTCTACATATGTATCAGGACAAATGATTCACGTAAATGGCGGGGTAATCGTGAATGGATAAAGTGAAACGTTGATCAGTGGAGAGCTTCATCCCTACCTAACTTCTTTGCTTCTTGAAGAACTTTGAGGTGGGGTTATTACTGCTCGCAAATAGCGGAGTAAAAAGAAAATGAGGATGGAAAATGCCTCATTTTTTTTCGTTAATAAGAATAGAACTCGTAGTAAAAGCTAATTGTACCACTGTATATTGTGGTCAATTTCGAAGTGGCTGTTGAGGTGACCTGGATGAAAAAAATATGTTTCCTTGCAATATTCTTTTTTTGCTTCCCGATGAGCATTTTTGCAAATACAGATCATTTATTACTGATCAATCTTTCGACAAATCAATTATCTTTTTTTGAAAATGGAAATTACGTAAGGACGTTTCCAATTTCAACAGGAAAGGTCAATACTCCAACTCCTCTAGGGACATTTTGCATTATTAATAAATATAAAAATAAAGAATATCATCGTAAGAAAATTCCGGGTGGAGCGCCGAATAATCCGCTTGGTACAAGATGGCTCGGCTTAAATGAAAAGGAATATGCAATTCATGGTACAAATCGAGAAGGAACGATTGGAAGAAGAGAATCAAATGGTTGTATTCGCATGCATGACCGCGATATACAATGGCTGTATGAACGTGTACCTGTGCAGACAAAAGTGATTATCTCTCAGTTTCATACATCTCCAGAATATGCAGCGCATAGGCTCGGGTATCGTGTTGTGAGTTGGCATGGGCGTGTATTAGAAGAAGAACAAATTGGAACATTGACGCTTGTGGATCGTATGAACATATATTGGCAAGAGCCCAATGGTCAGTTTACCGAAATAAAAACGGTATTGCCGAATGAAAGATATGCCGTTTATTCCCGAGGAGAAAATGGAGTATATTATATAGGAAATAATTTGTATATTATGGATGAAACAGGAGAAAAAATTCGTTATGAACAAGTACCTGATTCAATTTTAAGTAATATATATAAACGGAAATATAAAGTGCAGTGAAAGCTACCGAGTTGAGGCGGTAGCTTTTTATATTATAATGAAGAAAGTAAAGATTGACCAATTCGCAACTATTATTTTTCTTTGAATATAATACAGTAAAGATAAAGTGAAACTTTAATCAGTGGGGGTTTTCTTCATCCCCCACTGATTATCAGCCCTCACCAATCGGTCTTTTATGGGTAGTTTATCCCGGTCTAATTTCTTTGGAATCCTCACAATTTTGGATTTGGGGATATTACTACCTATTAATGCGGGATAAGGAGGCAGGTGCGCTGTGAAGAAAGGAAATAGTAAATTTGCCTTTAAAATATTTTTATTAACCTGTTGCTTATTTATTATTTATTTGTATATTTCACTTGTTTTTTCTCTTTACATTCCTTATATTGATTTATTACTTTTAGTGGGCTTTATTTGGTCTTTTGTTGAGGCGAGAGAAGGGGAAGATGGAGTATATCGCTGGATAACGCTGTGTGGAACTGTTTTTATTTTAATTGTGTATATGGCTGTGATGCATGATGCTTGGAAATATGGATTCGCGATTGTGTAAGAGCTCAATTGGTGGAAGCGTTCCATCAGCAGGATAAGGTAAAACGTACTGATGGAAGCTTTACCTTATCCGTATGTTTGTACATCTTCAAGCGTTGGAAGGGAAGCGATTGCTCCGTAGTTTGTGCAAGTTAAGGCTCCAACTTTATTCGCAAAAGAAGCGAATTCGCTTAGAGTTGTAAAGCTCTGCTCTTCTTTTGAAAATTGATATAGCATTCTCCAACAAAGGCAACGCCTGCACCTATTGTGTCCATTTGCTGAATGGAAGATGAAGAAATATCATGACATACAAAGTCGGTTAATAATTCACCAATACAAAAAACGTGTCTCATCCTGTTTGCTCCTTACATGTTTTTTCATACATATTATGAAAGAAATGAGAGAGAAAAAAAGGAAAATACCCATCTCCAGAGGGGATGGGTATTTGTGTATTAATATTTTGGTCTAAATGTTTGGCAACATGTTTCAACGCTTGTTGATGCTGAACTTTCTAGCATTTCTCCAGTTAAAACTGCATTTGTATAAGAGTCATCGCCTGCTTGCGCTGCATTTTGAGCGTCAGGCTGAACGACGATAGCACTAGCTTGACAAAAGTTACCTTGTCCCCAAAATGAACAATTGGAAACAGAGCAGCGTACGTCTGGCATAGAATCCCCTCCTTATACATTAGTGTGGGAATTTACACACGTTTCATGTATAAAGGAAGTTTCCTTTTCTTGTTACTTTTTGTTCTCGTTAAACCATTTTTTAAATTTATCTTTTGGTTGTTCACCACTAATACGGCTTACTTCTTTTCCATCTTTGTAATGGATAATAATCGGTGTACCTTCAATTTTAAATTCGTCCCATCCAGCTGGATACTTTTCTAAGTCAATAACTTTCATGTCAATGCTCATATCTTTTGCCATTGGAACAACGACAGGTGATACCCTTTTACAATGTGAACAATTTGTTTGGTAGAAGTAAATCGTTTGGTCTTTTTTAGCTTCCATATTCTTTTGAAGATCTGTAAGAGAGATACTATTTGTGTAGTAATCGTCTTTATTTTCCATTTGTGTTATAGCAGAAATAGCTACAAGTAAGGCGATTATAATACTGCCAAATATAAGTATTTTTTTCATTTTTTCATCTCCTTATTTGTTCTGACTAAAATAAAGCTACAAATTGCAATGATAACAAAAGCGATAAGTGCTAAAAACGGGATTGTAATGAAGCCAAACCAGTTTATATATTCTCCCGTACAAGGCACACGCCCGCAAACGGCTCCTGCTTCTGAGAATGCAGAAATTTTTTGAATTGCGTAATGATATAACGAAATACAGCCACCGATGCTTGCAAGCGGTAAAGAATATGTAGCAATACGGTAGTCTTTTTTCACAACTGCAATGCCAAGCAATAAAACAAATGGATACATAAAAATGCGTTGATACCAACATAACGTACATGGTTCAAACTTCATGACTTCGGAAAAGTATAAACTTCCAAGTGTAGCAATAAAAGAAGCTCCCCAAGCAGTAAACAATGTATATTCTTGTTTTTTCTCACGTTTCATATTTTTTACCTCTCTTATAATAGTTACATACTAAATTATAGTATGAAGCGTATAAGAAAATAAAGAGAAAATATTTTTAATACGGAAAGCTTTGTATGAAGAAAACTGGAAAATAAAAAAGAACAAGGCTAATATACCTTGTTCTTAAGGGAGGTTTACAGCTTTTGAAGTGTGGAAAAAATTTTGGATTGCTTCTTTGTTTTTTTCGGGATGAACTTTTAATACAGAACCAGCATGTTCAATAAGAGCGGGCTCATATCCGTTATCAATCGGAATTCGCATCGTTTCCATTTCTTCAATGGGTTGAAACAAAAGGCTACTTCCAAGTGTAAAGAGCGTTGCTATATCTATATTTGTTTTTATGTATGGTGACAGTTCATGCGCCATCATCGGCAAGTCAAGTACACCGTCTACAGATTGGACTTTATCGGTAAAGGTTTGTTTTAATGCTTGCAGCACTTCTTGCTGGCGTTTGACGCGTCCGAAATCACTTTCGGTATCATGGCGAAAACGGGCGTATTTCAGTAATTCTTTCCCATGAAGACGTTGTAAGCCAGGTTGTAGATGGAATCCCATATCATCGATAATCGCTTGTGTAACATGGACCTCAATTCCTTCAGGTGCAACTGTATCAACAATTTTAACAAATGCTCCAAAATCTACAGTTACATAATGGGAAACATTGATTCCGAAATTATGTTGAATGGTCTTTCGTAATAATTCAGGACCACCGTAGTAATAGGCGGCGTTGATTTTATTATACTTTTTATCATAGGAAGGAATTTCCACATAGCTATCTCGCATAATAGAAGCGAGTTTTGCTGTGTGGTCTTTTTTATTATACTGGGCAACCATAATGGTATCAGCGCGAGCTTGTTGTTCACCACGTGAATCACTTCCGATAATTAGGACATTCCACACGTTTTTCTCTTGTTTCGCACCTTGAAATGACTCAGGTTTAGCTTGTTTCTCACAACCGATTAGCAATATAGTGATGCAGAGAAATAAGTAAAAAGGTTTATGCAAACAATCACGTCCGTCCATTAAATAATTGATATATGTATTATGAACATTCTTATGGAAAAATATTCAAAAAACGCTATTCTCAAAGGAGAATAGCGCATAGGTTATATTTGTACGTGCTCTACTTCTTCTACATGTGACTTTTGTGATGCATGGTCAATGTATTGAAATAAGAGTTGAAGCTGTTTATCCAATTCTGGTAGTTCTTTTCCATATTTATAAGCATGTAAAAAGTGTTCAATGCGCTTAGAAAATAAATGATCATCAGTTTGCACCATTAAAACAAGCAACTTGTCCCAATTACAACAATACGTGTAATAGAGAGCTTTATCGTAGTCGTTATATGTGTACATTGTGTACCCTCCTTACTGAGGAGTTATATATAGTGTACGACAAGAGAGGAGAAATACACTTGAAAGAATTTGTTAAGGAAAATGAGGAGTGAAAAATAAAAAACGAGGAATTTCCTCGTTTTTACGCTTTTGGCATCGGCGTAGGTGTTGGTTTTGCATAGCCTTCTTTATATTTTTTGTCGATATAATTTCGGATTTCAAGGGTGGATTTTCCTTTTTGTTGCATGGATGCGGATTCGGCTGCAATTTCTAAACAGTTCATACATGTTGTTGCATGAGAATCCCAAACAACTTCGCCATTTGATTTGATCTCATGAATAAAGCAATTTTTATTGCTTTTATGTCCCACACTTTCACCACAACCGCAGTAACAAGGTATCCATTCTAATAGGTCAGCGTTTTTTCCCGCAGTAGCATAAATTTCTTTCATTTGCGGATCTAATTTTTCCAAAAAGGTTGGCAGTGTGTCAACTCCTTTTGTTGTTTCTTGGATATCACCTTGCTGTGAGTGAGAGGCATGTTCTTCTTTTGGTTCGGAAGATTGTTTCTTGTCTGCGGTACCGCAACCAGCAAGTATGAGGCTGCTTATTACAAATAGAGAGAATAGATACTTTTTCATATATTTACCCCTTTACTTTAATATTAGTTAAATTGTACCAAATTCTCTAGTTATATCCTATGTAAAAGTTTGATCCTGCTATTCCCAGACAGTAATATCTCGACCTCAAAGTTCGGCAGGAAGCAAAGAAGTTAGGTGAGGGCTAATAATCAGTGGGAGATGAAAAAAATCCTCACTGATCAAAGTTTTCCCTTATTTATTTTTTTTAGTCGTAAACAAATAGAGTGCCACAGGAAAAAGCAAGGAATATAGACGTATACGAGATACAAACCAGCTTTAGAAACGAAAGTATTGAGTGCATTTACGTTCTCTCGATTTGTAAATAATGAAGAAATGATCAATATGAGTATGATGGAAAATGGAGTAGTGATTTTAAAGGAATGCGGAAAGAGCGTTTCATTAGTAAGCGCAACATAATCTTCACCTCTTTCCCTTATATGGAATACTCTAGTTAGTTTTTTGGGAAGATCTTTTTCTATGTTTGTATAAAAGGTTAATATGCATGTTTAGTGGTAGAAAAGATAAGAAAAACGAGAAGCAGTTGCTCCTCGTTTTTCTCTGCCTACTCCGTCTTTTTTGCTTTCACAGACTGTATTAATTTGTGCATCTCTGCTCGTATATCTTCTTTTTTTACATTTAGTTTATCCGCGATTTGTTTTATATGCATACCATCTTTTTTCATTTGTAGTACATCATTTAGCGGTGTATTACTTTTTTGCGCAATGATGGTAAGAATTACAAGGTGGCGTAGATGAATATTATAATCTTTCATCGTTTTCTTCACTTGTTCGGGCGTTGATTTTTGCATCTCCGCTACTTTTTGAAGTAATGCTTCTTTCATTTCTTTACTCATATGATGTTTATGTAGTTTCTTTGGATCAACACCGAAATGTTTCGCTGTGTCTTCCCAAGATTTCGTTTGTTTATAGTATGCTAGTACGGTGTTAATATCTTGTTTAGTTATTTTTGCAAGGTGTGCTGCTTTCCAAATTTCATGCTTTTGATAACCTTGTTGTTCTAATGATTTTAGTTGCTCTTCTGAGATTAATTTATGATGCATCGTAATCTCTTTTGGTGTGGAAGCGGATGCTGGAAATACTACAATTCCGCATAGCAATGCTGCAGCCAAAAGACTTGAAATGAATTTTTTGTACATATATATTCCTCCTAATTGAATAAAATGGAAAACGTTACATGTAGCATGTCCCCAATCTGTGAAAAACTTGTGAACATTCTAAGTTTTTTTCTTCACAACATGAGGAGAAAATTTTTATTAGTTTTCTAACATAAAACATTGATTAACGGTAGAAAACTAAGTTATAATCGAAATTGATAATCTTTATCATTGAAAATAAATATCATGTATATAGATGAAAATAAGGGAGAGAGAAATGTGACTACATATACTTCCATTGCAAATGTTATTAAAGAGAGACGATCGATTCGTAAATTTACAGATAAAGCAGTAGCAAAAGAATTACTAATTGAATTATTAAATGACGCAACGTGGGCACCAAATCATCGCCATCGCGAACCTTGGCAATGTAAATTATTTATCGGAGAAGGACGTAAGACATTGGTAGAGGCTGTGTTAAACTCTTTCACAGACGAAGAAAGAGAAAAAAGAGGCCAAATATTATCGGATCGCTTTATGAGTACACCAGCTCAAATTGTTGTCTATATGGATGAAGATCCGCGCCAAGTACAGCGTGATGAAGACTACGCAGCGGTATGTGCATTTATGCAAAACTTCCAATTGCTAGCATGGGAACGTGGATTAGGAGCTGTTTGGAAATCAGGTGGATTGAATTACAATCCTATATTTATGGAAGGAATCGGATTAACAAAAGGACAGCGTATTGTCGGAATTCTTCATCTTGGTTATTTCGATAAGGCACCTGAAGGAAAAGCGCGTACGCCGATTACGGAGAAGTTAGAAGTGTTTGAAGGTTAATATATAAAGTGAAAATTTGATTAGTGGGGGTATCATTGTCCGCGAATAGCGGGATAAAGAGAGGCATTCTTGTTTTGGGACAAGAATGTCTTTTTATTATGCAATCAATCTTCATGAAAGCTTGTTTTCCTTCATACACTTTCATAAGGGAAAGTGTAAGGAGGGAAAAGATATGAGAAGTAGTGATGATAAAGCGCTGCAATATGCAATTGCCGAAATTACTGAAATTGCAACAGGGTTTGGACTTGATTTTTATCCGATGCGATATGAAGTATGCCCAGCGGAAATTATTTATACATTTGGTGCGTATGGGATGCCAACACGCTTTTCACATTGGAGCTTTGGAAAGCAGTTCTTTAAAATGAAGTTACATTACGATTTAGGGCTGAGTAAAATATATGAGTTAGTTATTAACTCCGACCCATGTTATGCCTTTTTATTAGATACAAACGCATTGATTCAAAATAAATTAATTGTGGCACACGTATTGGCACATTGTGATTTCTTTAAAAATAATATTCGATTCTCAAATACGAAGCGCGACATGGTAGAAAGTATGGCGGCAACGGCAGAACGAATTAAAGCATATGAACATAAGTATGGAAAAGATGAAGTAGAAACGTTTTTAGATGCTGTTTTGGCAATTCAAGAACATATTGATCCATCGCTTATGAGACCGAAGCTTGCTTGGAGTATAGATGATTTAGAAGAGGAAGAAGTAGAAACAAAACGAGCATCACAGTATGACGACCTATGGAACTTAGATGACCGAAATAAAAAACGAGAACGACCAAATATGAGAAAGAAAAAGAAAATCCCACCGCAGCCAGAGAAAGATTTACTCCTCTTCATTGAAGAATACAGCCGGGAATTGGATGAGTGGCAACGTGATATTTTAACGATGATGCGAGAGGAAATGCTGTATTTCTGGCCGCAGCTGGAAACAAAGATCATGAACGAAGGCTGGGCTTCGTATTGGCACCAACGCATCCTTCGTGAAATGGACTTAGGTTCAGATGAAGCGATTGAGTTTGCAAAGTTAAATGCAGGTGTTGTTCAACCATCAAAAACAAGTATTAATCCATACTACCTCGGCATTAAAATCTTTGAAGATATTGAAGAGCGTTATGACAATCCGACCGAGGAAATGAAACGCCGCGGTGTGAAACCTGGATCAGGGCGGGAAAAAATGTTTGAAGTGCGTGAAATCGAGTGGGACGTATCGTTCCTTAGAAATTACTTAAATAAGGATCTCGTTATGCGAGAAGATATGTACTTATTCCAGCGCCAAGGCAAGGAATATAAAGTCGTTGATAAAGATTGGGAAAACGTTCGCGATCAGCTCGTCAATATGCGCACAAATGGTGGTTTCCCGTATTTAGTAGTTGAAGATGGAGATTATTTGAAGAATGGTGAGTTGTATATTAAGCATTCTTATGAAGGAATAGAGCTTGATTTGAAATACTTAGAGAAAGTATTGCCATACATTCATCAGCTATGGGGAAGAACGGTGCATATGGAGTCGAGTGTGGAGAATAAAGGTGTTGTGTTTTCATATGATGGGAAGATGGTGCACCGGAAGTATGTGTGAAGTTACTGTTAAACAGTGGCTTCTTTTTTTGTGGATATTATTTACAAATAAAACAGAAACGAAGATGCAATTTTTTGTATAATAAGAATAGTTAAATGTTAAAGAATGTATACAACAAGAATCAACAGCGATTCTAAGGAGAAAGGTGGAACAGGTGAGTTGGTAAAAATCCAAGTGAGACCTGATACATTAGAAGAAATCGCAAGTTCTTTTGCACGAGCAAAAGAAGATAGTAAAAAAAGGATTCAAGATTTGACATTGACTATTTTTAATTTACAGATGCAGTGGATTGGAACATCGCAGCAACGATTTTATTCAGACTTTTTCGAAGCGAAAAAGCATATGGAATCATACATAAAACACTTGAATTTTACAGAATTAGAGTTAAGAAAAATTGCGAGAAAGTTCCGAGAGGCAGATGAAAAAGCATATGGGAACTATGATGTACTGGAGGAAATATGGACAGGTGTTCAAAGGGGAGCAGGTAAGGCAGTAGAAGATACTGTTGAAGGAGTGAAAGACTTTTTTGGAGATGTAAAAGAGTTTGCAGAAGATTTATGGACGGATCCTGAGGGAGTATATGAGGATATAAAAGAAGAAGTAAGTGATTTTATAGAGGATCCTTTCGGGAAACTAGAAGAGTTTGCAGATCATTCCGTTCAACAATTAACACAAACATGGAATGTATTATCGGATTCATTTATCCGCGATGTTATATATGGAGGTGCTGAGGATACTACGGCATGGTTTGCATATGCTTTGACGAGCGTAGGGCTTGGCGTAGCTGGAACAAAGGGGACAGGCGCTTTAAGGAATGGAGTTAGATGGGGTAGGGATTTACCTTCTATGTTTTCTTATGAAATGAGAGGTGGCTTGAGCCCTGCATATGGAGGGAATTCGTATCTGCGTCGTCCTAATATGGAATCTCCATCCAATGATACATTCCGATATTCAATGGCAGGAGTAAGTAGAGAATACAGTCACTTGAAAGATTTAGATAATTTTAAAGTAGGAACAAAAGAAGATGCATTGAAACATATTTTTCAAGGTGAATTGACGAAAAAAGGAAAAGCAATAGGGTTTCATTATAAAGGGACTGAAAATGCTCAGGGAAAGATTATTGGAGAAATAGAGGGACCGAACAAACAGGGGATTTATCAAGCTAATGTAGCAATTGATGGCAAATTAAAGAATGCTAAATCAACGTTTTTTCCAAAAGATTGGACTGAACAACAAGTAATTGACTCTATTAATGAAGCATTTAATAATAAAGAGTTATATAAAGGAAATCGATATATTGGAATTACTACTAATGGTATAAAAATAGAAATGCAAATTAAAAATGGAAAGATTACATCAGCGTATCCTATATATACCCCATAGAAAGGAAGGATCGATAGTGATATTAAAATATCCTTATAAAATTAAAATTCATGAAAAATTTGGTAGTGTTAGAGTGGAATTTGAAAATGAACAAGAACCAAAAAATAATGAATTGATTTCTTTGTTTTTTGGAAGTGATGTACAACCATCTATTGGCTCTGTTAAGGATACAATTGGAGAATTAG
Organism: Bacillus sp. DX3.1; assembly: GCF_030292155.1. NCBI lineage: Bacteria > Bacillati > Bacillota > Bacilli > Caryophanales > Bacillaceae > Bacillus > Bacillus sp. DX3.1. Next base: position 873,139 of record NZ_CP128153.1, read on the forward strand.
ATTCTGTGCTTAATGGTAAAAAAGAAAAATTTGAATGTAGTTATAATGGGAGTTATATTGAAGTGGATAAACATCAGGTAATAATCGAAGAATTATTTCCAGATGATGATGATAATCCTTTAACATGTCAAATTGAAACAATTGAATTAAGAAAATTACTATTAATATGGTATCGAGCTGTTGTAACATATCAAAATAAACAAGGAGTAATAGAAATAAAAGAAAAAGAAGAAGCATTAGATTGGATTGAAGAGCAACAAAAAATCGGTGATAAGTTAGAAGAGAATTTGGAAAGATAAATTGCTTAAACAGAAGCAGAATAGAGATAGAAATGCAAAGTAAAAAAGGGAAATTATATCAGTAAATCCTGTATATTCATGATTTTGAAAGAGAGGAAAATTATGCAATTAAAATACCAATATCATTTTACTAAATTGGAACGATTTAATGATGTAATGATTGAATTAAACGAAAATGAGACATTATACAACCCAGATTTAATAACGATTTTCTTTAGTAGTGATATTCAAAGAGCTCATTCATCTGTAAAAAAAGCGATTGGAGAATTCGATAAGGTTTTAAGTGGAGTAGAAGAACAATTTCAATGCAGTTACAATGCAACGGACATTGAGATGGATCGATATAAAACAGTAATAGAGGAGCTGTACCCAGATGATGAAGATCATCCATTACAGTGTGAAATTGAAACAATAGAATTAAGGAAATTACTTTTAGTGTGGTTTGAAGAGTTGACCCAGTATAGATATACACGAGGAAAAATTAAAAAAAAAGAAAAAGAAATAATATTAAACTGGATTGAAGAGCAACAAAAAATCGGTGATAAGTTAGAAGAGAATTTGGAAAGTTAAATAAAATAAATAGCACCTTAACAATACGAAGGCTGGGCTTCGTATTGGCACCAACGCATCCTTCGTGAAATGGACTTAGGTTCAGATGAAGCGATTGAGTTTGCAAAGTTAAATGCAGGTGTTGTTCAGCCATCAAAAACAAGTATCAATCCATACTACCTCGGCATTAAAATCTTTGAAGATATTGAAGAGCGCTATGACAATCCGACCGAGGAAATGAAACGCCGCGGTGTGAAACCTGGATCAGGGCGGGAAAAAATGTTTGAAGTGCGTGAAATCGAGTGGGACGTATCGTTCCTTAGAAATTACTTAAATAAGGATCTCGTTATGCGAGAAGATATGTACTTATTCCAGCGCCAAGGCAAGGAATATAAAGTCGTTGATAAAGATTGGGAAAACGTTCGTGATCAGCTCGTCAATATGCGGACGAATGGTGGCTTCCCGTATTTAGTAGTTGAAGATGGAGATTATTTGAAGAATGGTGAGTTGTATATTAAGCATTCTTATGAAGGAATAGAGCTTGATTTGAAATACTTAGAGAAAGTATTACCGTATATTCATCAGTTATGGGGAAGAACGGTGCATATGGAGTCGAGTGTGGAGAATAAAGGTGTTGTGTTTTCATATGATGGGAAGATGGTGCACCGGAAGTATGTGTGAAAGCATTTATAGTTAAGTATTAATTAAAGTGAAAAGTAAAATATGCAATTTGAAAAATAACGGGGTAAATTTACCCCGTTATTTTTATCTATTTAATGTTATATTAAGAGTCGAATAGCCGAATTTGTTAAACAAGTATAAAAGATTTTGACCATCAATAAGCGTAATTGGCTTATCCTTTATAAATGCGACGGAGTCTTTTCCGAATGAACTTGTTGTTACTAAAATTCCCTTTGTTGCCCCTTCGTGAAGCATAGTTCCATATAAATCACGTACTGCGGATACAGGCACCGTCATATTATATCGTTTTGCCTGAATAATAAATTTACCACCTTTAATTGGATCAGGATCAAAGGCAATAGCATCTACTCCGCCATCGCGACTGGCTTGTGTCACTTTGACTTCGGCACCGTCTTCATTAAACATTTTTTCAAATAATTCTCTGACTAGATGTTCAAAGTCTTCCCAATGCATAGTAGCTAAGTTGTCTGCAGAAGTAAGATTAGCTAAAACCTCTTTTGATTCTACAAAACGTTTGTCAGTCGTTTGTAGAGTCATAATGGGTTTGACAGGAGCTAATGTTGTAAGCTTACCTGCAAATAATCCTTTTAGACTTTGAATACACTTTTTGTAGTCTACTCTGTCCAATTTTATGGATTCAAATTCTTCTCGGGATGCTTGTACAGAAATAATGCATGAGGTAGAATCATTCCCTGTTGCTTCGTCTATATAACTAATCCATCCATTAAATACAACAATATCTACATCGTTGTTATATACAGCTTCAAAAATTTCATGGATTGTTCTTAATGTTATTTGGAATACTACAGATTCATAAAATTCTTCAAACTCTTTCTTTTTCATTTCGACTGATTTGACTTCTTTTCTTGTAGCGATATATTTGTACTCAATAATATTGGGAATTGAAGCTGGATTAGGGAGTTTATATGATACAAGTAGTGTATTTAAATCTTTTCGAAACTGTACATCATATTCTTTCTCAATTCCATCAGGATAAAGAGAGTTCTCTAATACCACATTTACATATTTCTCAATTGCTTCAGATTCTCCTAATTCAAACTGTTTTTGCCAGTTCGTGATGCTGTCATTGTATTGTAGTTGTTCTAACTCAAATGTTTCTTTTTGATGAAGGTGTTCTTTGAGAGCATCTTCTTTTTGCTTTTCGTATGTATCATAGGCTTCATCGTATTCTTTCAAGGCTTTTTCATAAGCCTCTTTCGCCTGTTCTTCTAACTGAATTCTTTTACGTTTGAGAGGCGATATAAATTTCTCTAATATTCCTTCGGCTGGAACGTTATATGTTTGTTTGAAACTATCTAGACTAGGTTTTTGTGTATTAAAAGAATCGTGTACAAATGTTGGATAAGTGTCATACTTCTTTTGGGATTTCCAATCTAGGGTGTCGTCAACTTCTAGGGTAGTATTTAAAATATTTTGATACTCACTAATTACTTCTTGAGCAGCGATTGTGTCAAACTCTGTTTGCATTTTTATATCCTGAATCTTGTCTCGTTCACGCTGTTTCATTTCTGCCTGTGCCCATTTTTGTTCTTGCTCTTGTATCTTTAGATTCAATTCCCAAGAGGAGGCAGCTTTTATTAGTTTACTTTTTCTTAAATATTCATTACTAATGGTTTTTTGATAATGGTATCGATTTGCCATGCTTACACGCCCTTTACAAGTTCAAAATATCCTTTTCTATATTTTACCTGCATAACAAATTAGAGTAAAGATATGGAAGAAGGTGTGAAGTCAGTTTAGTGAGATTCTTAAAATAGTTCTCTTTTAGGAAGGAAACAGGTATGAAATATGATTAAATAACGTGAATTAGAATATTCTATAGAATAGATTTTAGAGAGTTTTGAAGGGTTCAGGCTCGATTTTTATCCGATGAGACATTAAGTTTGTCCTGCTAAGATTATATACATTTAGTGCATATGGAATGCCTACTCGTTTTTCACACTGGAGCTTTGGAAAGTAATTTTTTAAAATGAAGCTTCATTATGATCTAGGACTAAGCAAAATTTATGAATTGGTAATTAACTCGAATCCATGTTATGCGTTCTTATTAGATACAAATAGCCTTATTCAAAATAAGTTGATTGTTGCACATGTATTGGCACATTGTGACTTTTTCAAAAATAATATTCGATTTTCAAATACTAAACGAGACATGGTCGAAAGTATGGCTGCGACCGCAGAACGAATTAAAGCATATGAACACGAATACGGAAGACAGGAAGTTGAAAAGTTTTTAGATGCGGTACTGGCGATTCAAGAACACATTGATCCTTCATTGGTAAGAAATAAACTAGCGTGGACAATGGATGATATGTATGTGGAAGAAAAAGAAGAAAGAAGAAAAACAGATTACGATGATTTGTGGGGATTAGATGATGAGAAGAAAAAGAGAGAGTCTCCACTTATTCGTAAGAAAAAGAAATTCCCACCGCAACCAGAAAAAGATCTATTGCTGTTCATTGAAGAATATAGTCGTGAATTAGAAGAATGGCAGCGAGATATTTTAACGATGTTGCGTGAGGAAATGCTCTATTTTTGGGCGCAAATGGAGATGGGAATAATGAATGAGGGTTGGGCAAGTCTGTGGCATCAAAGAATTTTACGAAAAATGGATTTAACTTCAAGTGAAGCAATTGAATTTGCAAAATTAAACGCAGGTGTAGTTCAGCCATCTAAAACAAGCATTAATCCGTACTATCTAGGAATTAAAATGTTTGAACACATTGAAGAACGTTATGACAATCCGACTGAAGAAATGAAACGAAGAGGGGTTAAGGCTGGATCAGGTAAACAGAAGATTTTTGAAGTGCGTGAGCTGGACAGTGACACATCCTTCATTCGTAATTATTTAACAAAAGAGCTTGTAATGCGAGAAGATATGTACTTGTTCCAAAGGCAAGGAAAAGAGTACAAAGTTATAGATAAAGAATGGACACATGTACGAGCTCAGCTTGTAAATATGAGAACAAACGGTGGATTTCCATATTTGATGATTGAAGATGGCGATTACCTAAAAACTGGTGAGCTATACTTAAAGCATTATTATGAAGGAATTGAACTTGATTTGAAATATTTAGAGAAAGTATTACCTTATATATATCAACTATGGGGAAGAACAGTTCATATGGAATCCGTTGTGGAGAATAAGGGTGTTGTGTTTTCTTATGATGGGAAGATGGTGCATAGGAAGTATGTGTAAAAAAGGCAGTTATCTTGGATATGAAAAATCTAAGATAACTGCCTTTTTTCAGTATTTTCTTCTGATAAACAAGAGGATATTACTTATGTGTTATTCCTTTCAACTCTCTGTAAAATGCCTTGTATAAAAACTATTGCCCCTTTAATAATAATATTTTGAACTTCTTTCTTGGTTATAGATACTATATATGTATCCATATTTTCAGCCCCATTGTGTAGGTGGATAGTTTTGAAGTTCTTTCAGCTGGAATAATATTTATTATATCTTGTCCTTGTTCTCTCACAAAAGAAAACATCCAATAGACGCCTTCGTGAGTGAACATATTCCTTACTGTATTAAACATATTTGCTACCATTTCAACCGTTGTAGGCTGAGAAGGGCTACAACGGTTGAATATTACGAATTAATATAAGTTGATCTTCTTGTGAAATACAGTCTTAAAAAAAATCTTGAAAAGTATCCTTTCCCGATTGTATCTTCTCCATTTCGTTAGCTAACGTTATATGTCTGTAAAGTTGATGAAGAGCTCTTTTGGGTGCTGGATTAGAATGATTTTCACATATCAAGACAAAATCTATAGCTTCTTGTTTCGATTTAAAATAAGGATTACAAAAAGTAATTAATTCAGGTATCAATTTTTTAGCAAAGCCTCTGTATCCTCTTTAAAAAATGCACTTAATCCTTTGAACATTAATCTTAACCTCATTTATTTAATCTAATGGGGAACAACATGAAATAAACTTAAAAGAAATATACTAGATTGCTTCATCTTTACTTTGTATTATCATAGCCTTCTTATTTAAATCCGTTATCATTCTAGTTTTGACTTGAACTTGCTGATTTAGCGTGCCGTCTGACGTTACATCGAAAATTAAATTGTTTAATTGATTAATGTCATTTTCAGAATGATGATAAAATAAGCGATAATAAAGTAATTTAATCATAGCTGTTTCTTTAATAAGTTTTGATTTATTATTTTTTAAAAATTGTTTCATAAATCCAATATAATTTTCTAATCTGAGATCGCTGTACAAGCAAATTAACATAAACTTTTCAAAATCAGTATCTACTTCTTCTATAACTTCCGCTATAATTTTTTTTAATTTAGGTGTTCCTAAGCTATCTAAAATAGAATGCTGCATAATAATAGGTATACCGGTCTTTAAAATATATTCATATTTCTTCAGCATTTCTTTTTCAAGTTCTTCCCCCTGCATATCATCTGCAATCTTATCTAGTACAGCCTTATATAGTACGCCAATAAGCTTAGTAAATCGGTTTATACTCTTTTTTACAGCTTCTTTTTTTACTTTTTTCTCTACGAGCTCTAAGTTTTTAACTAAACTAGAATATAACATCAGATTGTCCATGAATTCAATTTCAGATGCACGCTTTCTATGTTGAGTGGAACTATCTATTTCTTTGGGTGACTTTGGTACATCGCTCGATTTTTTTACATCTAAAATTTCATCTTGTTGTTCTTCAGTCATTGTAAACTCACTTAGCATTTGTTTCAGCTCTTCAGATTTAAGTTTTTCTGACACGATTGCATCGATAGGTAAATTACCGATCTTTTCTATGTCTATTATCTCATCTATAGCTTCAAAAGATTTCATTAAGCGTTCTTCAAGAATCTCTAAAATACCATGACTATTCTTCCTTGTTAATCCTGCTAGGTATATTATTTCATTCTGATATAATAAGTAATAAGGCTCTGAAAGAATTTTGTCACGAAACTCCTTATTCTCTTCCATCAACATATACTTGGCTACAAATAACTCATAAAAACATTGGAAACGGAAAAATACTTTACCATTTCCACGTACTAAAATACCTTTTTTAAAAAAGACGGATTTGAATTTTTCTAGCGGTGCATCTAGCCCCTTACTTTCAAAATAATCGATTGTGAAACGCCCAAATTCTAATTCCTCCAAGTAATAATTTTCTTGCATGGTCATTTCTGCCGCGAAACATGATAAATAGTCAATTTTAATTGTGTAATCCAAAGTTTCATATTTTACTTCATCAGTATGTAGTTTTTCTAATAATATTTCGATAAAGCGATCCACAAGAGATGCTTCATTTATTGGTATAAATTGTGATTGCTTTTCAATAATACTCAACAACAATTAAATATTAAGGGGAGTTTTAGGTAACCCCACCGTTGTAATTATTTTGGTGATTCTATCCAAGATGATATCGTGGTCAATATGGTTTTGTGGAAACCAATTTTTAATTAACTTACGTGTTTGATTTCTTGTATATGAATATACATAATACGTTTCAAAATTATTAGATATAATGGGCGTTTCTTTTATTTTAATTGTTTCAAGTACATCTTCATCCATACTCAAAATTACTTTTATATTTGGATAGGTTTTCATAAATTCATCAAGTTTACTAAGTTTCTTGTCATTTTGGCACTCAAAATCATCAACTAATAAAACAATGTTTTCGGAAGCTAATAATTCTTCAAAATCAACATTAGTCACGTTATACTCTTGGAAATAGTTAGAAACAGCTTTTTCAATTATATTTCTACCTTGAGGTAATTCATTGAAATTTAAAAATATTGGTAATTTCAATGAACCTAAATATTCATTGAAATAATAATAACCAATGTAGTTTAATAATGTAGTTTTTCCTATTTCTTTTTTCCCTACGAAAATTAAATTTTGATTTTGAGACAAAATCGTCTGTAATTCTTCGAATGTCTCTGGATTTGTTTTCCCAAAGCTTTCAGGTTCCTTAGATAATAAAGGTGAAACATAAATATCTTTCAAGTGTTTCGGTGCAGATGTATCAATTGAAAGTGATGTAATCAATTTCTCATTTAAACTTTGAATGACACCTTCTTTCATACGCATCTTTATTTCAATTTTTTTTTTTTGTATTAACTCTTGTACTAATTGTTCCTCACTAGTGTTATTTCTAGTAGGAATTGTATATCGTACTTCCCCGTTTTCAACAAAATTCAAAGCTTTATCAAATTCACGTCTTTTATCATAATACTGGCGTAGTAGCATATGAACTTCGCCAGTGTCTGTATCATAGGTTGTTAACGCATAACCGTTAAATTCCCTACCTTCGAAGATTGCTCCACAACGATAAAAAATTGTAGTGTGTACCGTGTTTACAATCTGGTTAGGATCATGAGCATGTAGATGACCATGGAAAACCATATCAAAATTTTCAATTAGCATTGACTGAATGGACTCTTTATCAAAGTCTTTTAGCCAATCCAATGGATGATGAAACATAGCAATTTTAAGATCTACATCACTCAAATCATTTAAGGCATTATCAATTTGTCTTTCCCCAATTAATAATTTACCTCTATCATCATCCCCCCCGAATGCACACCATGAAGAGTTTAAGCATGCAATTCCTATTCTAAATCCGTTTTTTTCAAATACATATGTAGAATAAAGATTGTTTCGAGAAACTTCATATTGGTTACCTTTGTCATAAAATAATTCAAGAAATTGATAATAATCTTCTAATCTTCTAAATAATACATCTTTATTTCTTCTTTCATCATCAATAAAAGTATTCAACTGGTCACGGTTGAGAAACTTGTCACTTAAATTACCATCAACATAAGGATCAATCTTATCCCTATTAACATCATGATTCCCTGGAACGAAGAATATATTGTCCTTATCTTTGTTAATACTAGACAACAATGGATTGATAAACTCAGTTTCCGCAATATCGTACTCATAATTCCCATCTAGTCCCTGAGAACCATTGTTAATAAGATCACCGTTAAATAGAACGAAGTCAACATCTTTATCCAGCTTTTGAACATCCTTGAAAAAAGCATTTAAAACAATTTTGACATCCTTTAATCTTGATTTGGAAATATGTAAATCAGAAACATTTAGAAATGTAATCTTCAAAATTTGTTCCTCCTCATGATATTAAAAATCAAATTACCCAAAGAAAAATTTGAATTTTGAGGTGAATTTATGGAATTTGAAAAAATTATTAAGTTGTTGAAAAGAATAAAAAGTAAAGAAGCTCAGAGCTTATTATTACGACAATTAGAAAAAAAGATTCCTGATGAATCTAAGCAAATATAAATCTATCCGTAAGAAAATATAAATCTATCCGTAAGAAAATTATACCTCATAAGGGATTTTTTCCCATCGTAATCTATGGAATAAGATACATCTTCTATTACTACTTAGTTTTCTTTATTTGATTGAATTTTCATAATGTAATCATCGAAATGTATTGTGAATAAGCATCTTAATCATATGAAGGCTGGGCAAGTCTGTGGCATCAAAGAATTTCGAAAATTCAATGGACTTAACTTCAAGTGAAGCTATTGGATTCGCAAAATTAAACGCAGGTGTAGTTCAGTCACCCGAAACAAGCATTAATCCATAGTATCTCGGAATCAAAAATTTTTAACACATCGAGGAACAACGGTAACAATCGATCCGAAGGAATGAAATGAATGGATATTTTATGATGGATGAGGACGAATAAAGAGTTGAATTTAGAGCACCTTAGCAGAACGAAGGCTGGGCTTCGTATTGGCACCAACGCATCCTTCGTGAAATGGACTTAGGTTCAGATGAAGCGATTGAGTTTGCAAAGTTAAATGCAGGTGTTGTTCAGCCATCGAAAACAAGTATTAATCCATACTACCTCGGCATTAAAATCTTTGAAGACATTGAAGAGCGCTATGACAATCCGACCGAGGAAATGAAACGCCGCGGTGTGAAGCCAGGATCGGGTCGGGAAAAAATGTTTGAAGTGCGTGAAATCGAGTGGGACGTATCCTTCCTTAGAAACTACTTAAATAAGGATCTCGTTATGCGAGAAGATATGTACTTATTCCAGCGCCAAGGCAAGGAATATAAAGTCGTTGATAAAGATTGGGAAAACGTTCGCGATCAGCTCGTCAATATGCGGACGAATGGTGGTTTCCCGTATTTAGTAGTTGAAGATGGAGATTATTTGAAGAATGGTGAGTTGTATATTAAGCATTCTTATGAAGGAATAGAGCTTGATTTGAAATACTTAGAGAAAGTATTGCCATACATTCATCAGCTATGGGGAAGAACAGTGCATATGGAGTCGAGTGTGGAGAATAAAGGTGTTGTGTTTTCATATGATGGGAAGATGGTGCACCGGAAGTATGTGTGAAAGCCGCCTCACATGAGGTGGTTTTTATTTTTGATGTTTTGCACCTATTGAGGTGATTTCTTCTTTAATAATAGGATTAATTATAGAGGGATTTCCTACATTTCCTAACATTGTTTCAATTTTGTGAACAAGTAGAAATATTGAGCTCCAAATATTGCACTAATGTTTTTTTACATTTATTATATACCTATACGGGTATACGTAATTTAATCTTGCTGCATTTATCCCGCTATCGGTAGGCGGTAAGACCCTCACCTCAAAGTTCAGCAAAAAGCAATGAAGTTAGGTGGAAGATAAACTGCCCGTAAAAGCCCGATTGGTGAGGGCTAATAATCAGTGGGGGATGAAGAAAACCCTCACTGATTAAAGTTTCACTTTATATCTCTGTGTGTAAAAATCAAAACACGAAGGGAAAAAAATTGAAAATGATTGAGGAGGTAAAAGAAAGATGAGTAAAAAAATCCTTGTAGTTGGTGGAGTTGCTGGTGGAGCATCAGTTGCAGCGCGTCTCCGTCGTTTAAGTGAAGATGATGAGATTATTATGTTTGAGCGCGGAGAGTATATTTCGTTTGCCAACTGTGGACTGCCATATTATATCGGCGGAGTCATTCATGAAAGACAAAAGCTGTTAGTGCAAACAGTAGAAAAAATGTCAAAGCGTTTTAATTTAGATATTCGTATTTTAAGCGAAGTCGTGAAAATTAATAAAGGAGAAAAAACAATTACTGTTAAAAATGTAGTAACAAATGAAACGTATGAAGAGTCTTATGATATTCTGATTCTCTCACCAGGTTCTAAGCCAATTTTCCCGCCTATTCCAGGTATCGAAACAGCAAAAGCGTTGTTTACATTACGAAATGTACCTGATACAGATCGTATTAAAGGATATATTGATGAAAATAAACCTCGTCATGCCACTGTAATTGGTGGAGGCTTTATTGGAGTTGAGATGGCTGAAAATTTGAGAGAAAGAGGAATTGAAGTAACACTAGTGGAAATGGCAAATCAAGTGATGCCACCAATTGATTATGAAATGGCAGCATATGTACAAGAACATATGGAAAACCATGGAGTTCAGCTCATTTTAGAAGATGGAGTAGATGCTTTTGAAGAAGATGGAACAATTATTCGCTTAAAAAGTGGTGCGAAAATTCATACAGATATGATCATTCTTTCTATCGGTGTTCAACCTGAGAGTAGTTTGGCTAAAGATGCTGGTCTTGAACTGGGAGTTCGAGGCACAATTAAAGTAAATGAAACACTACAAACTTCTGATTCATCTATTTATGCCATTGGCGATGCGATTGAAGTCAAAGACTTTGTGACTGAATCAGAAACAATGATTCCACTAGCGTGGCCAGCAAATCGTCAAGGTCGTATGTTAGCGGATATTATTCATGGTAATACAGAATCTGTATATAAAGGAACAATGGGTACATCGATTGTGAAAGTATTTGAATTAACGGTAGCTTCAACAGGAGTAAACGAGAAAGTATTAAAACATTTAGGTATACCCTATGAGGTAGTTCATGTACAAGCAAACTCTCATGCTGGTTATTATCCAAATGCATATCCAGTGTTATTAAAACTCATTTTTAATAAGGAAACAGGAGAAATGTATGGAGCGCAAGGCATAGGACGTGATGGAGTCGACAAGCGTATTGATGTTATTGCAACAGCAATGAAAGCAAAACTAAAGGTAATGGATTTACCTGATTTAGAATTAGCATACGCACCACCGTATTCTTCTGCTAAAGATCCTGTAAACATGGTGGGGTATGTGGCAACCAATATAATTGAAGGTCTTGTGGATACCGTACAATGGCATGAGATCGATGATATCGTCGAAAAAGGTGGATATTTAATTGACGTGCGTGAACCATATGAATTAAAACAAGGAATCATTAAAGGGTCTGTCAATATTCCATTAGATGAACTACGGGAGAGATTAGATGAAATCCCAATGAATCAAGATATATATATTACGTGTCAACTTGGTATGAGAGGGTATGTAGCGGCACGTATGTTAATGGAGAAAGGGTATAAAGTAAAGAATGTAGATGGTGGTTTTAAATTATATGCGACTGTTTTGTCTATGAATGTTTCACATTAAAAGTCATTCTGTTTTTTTGTTTAGAATACATGATCAATTTTTAAAAATTAGGGTTTACAAAATACCCCTTGAGGTATAATGTAAGAGATGAGTTCAAACAAGGACTTCACTCAAAAATTGATTTTGACATGATCATAAGTAATGTAATTATATATCTATAAAAGCATTTGGAGGTAGAGAATTGGAATACAGTGAAGATGTTAAAAACCGTCTCAAGCGAATTGAAGGTCAAGTTCGTGGTGTTCTTCGTATGATCGAAGAAGGTAAAGAGTGTAAAGACGTGATTACACAGTTAAGCGCATCAAGATCTGCAATGGATCGTACAATTGGGTTAATTGTAGGAATGAACTTAGAAAAGTGTTTGCGAGAACAATTTAAAAAAGGCGATATGTCAAATGAAGATTTAATAAAAGAAGCTGTACAGCTTCTTGTAAAAAGTAGATAATCTGTCAAACGAATGCGTTGACAGATTTTAAAAATAATATCAATATACCCATACGGGTATGAGTATAAAGAACGGAGGATATAAATCTAAATATAAGTTTACAAAGCAACTTACGGAAGGAAAAGAGCAAATGTTTCAAGTATTCCTGAACTCGTAGATATGGCCAAAGAGTTAGGTATCAATATGATTGTGTGTCAAATGACAATGGATGTGATGAACTTGAAAAAAGAAGACTTAGTAGAGGATATTGAAGTTGGCGAAGCCATCACATATTTAGAGTTCGTAAAAGATGCGGAAGAAGTCGTATTTTCTTATGAACGACTTGTAGAAGGAACAGTGATTGCAGTTGGAACAACAAAAATTGACATTCAAGTGATCTATTCACCAGGACATACAATTGGAAGTACATCATTCATTATAGATGGTTTCTATCTTCTATCAGGTGACATTCTATTTGTAGATTCTATTGGTCGTCCAGATCTTGCAGGTAAAGCGGAAGATTGGGTAAGTGATTTACGTAATACTTTATATAAACGTTATAAAGTATTATCCCAAGATTTAATCGTTTTACCAGCTCATTATTCTAAAGTGAGTGAAATGGATGAACAAGGCATGGTTAGCGCAAAATTAAAAGATTTATTTGTACAGAATGCGGGATTAAATATTGAGGATGAGGCAGAGTTTCGTAGAACAGTTACAGAAAATTTACCACCTCAACCAAATGCATATCAAGACATTCGTCAAACAAATATGGGGAAAATCAATCCAAGTGAAGAAGAAAAACGCGAAATGGAAATTGGACCAAATCGCTGTACGGTTCACGAATAAATCAAAAATAAACATACTATCGGGGGTATATAAAATGGATGCAAAACAAGTATTAGACACAAAAGGATTAGCATGCCCAATGCCAATCGTAAGAACAAAAAAAGCGATGGATGCTTTACAATCTGGAGAGATTCTAGAGGTTCATTCAACAGATAAAGGAGCTATAAAGGATATTCCAGCTTGGGCACAAGCTGGCGGACATGAAGTATTACAACATATTGAAGAAGCTGGTGTGCTAACATTCTGGATTAAGAAAGCGTAAGAGAAAGAGGCTGCTCTATGAATACATCAGCTTAACACAATGTATATGTAAATGATAAAAGGTTGTGTTCGGAGTAAAGTATTGTGATTAGAACCTTTTGAATCATGTTAAGTCGATAGCAACTCCATGATACAAGTAGTGAAAAAATTATGTAGAAGTAAAATATTAGAAATGTATGCAACGTAATGATGAAAAGTGAACAACAAAGGATTGGAGGTCATGTTGTATGAGTACGAATATGGCATTGAATATCGTTTTCATTGTACTTATTTCTTGGTTTATTGTATCTCGTTTTTTACCAGTTAAGGGAGTAAGAAATATAAATGGAAAAGAACTCAAAGAGGAGATGAATAAAAAGAATAAACAATTTATTGATGTTCGTACACCAGGAGAATTTAAAGGTAATCATATTCACGCTTTTCGTAACATTCCATTGAATGAGCTAGTACAGAAAGCAAATAATTTAGATAAAACCAAAGAAGTGGTAGTAATTTGCCAGAGTGGAATGAGAAGTAAACAAGCAACAAAAGTATTAAAGAAACTAGGATTTAAACACATTACAAATGTTTCAGGCGGTATGAATGCTTGGAACTAAGGAGGCATTACAAATGAAAGAAATTACAGCTAAAGAATTAGAAAATAAACTTATGAATGATGAAGAATTAAACATGATTGACGTGCGTGAAGTAGAAGAAGTTACAGAAGGAAAAATTCCAGGAGCGCTTCATATTCCACTTGGCTTATTAGAGTTTCGTATGCATGAATTAGATAAAAACAAAGAGTATATCATGGTATGTCGTTCTGGTGGCAGAAGCTCGCGAGCAGTTCAATTTTTAGAGAGTAATGGTTTTCTAGTTATTAATATGAACGGTGGCATGTTAGCTTGGGAAGGAAAACTAGAATAATAGTCAAGTGTATGAAAAATGATATGTATAAATACAAATTAAAAAACCGACATAAACCCCTTCTTTTTAGGTGGGAGAGAGCATCCGGCCATGCATAGAAGCGGTCAGATCCTTTTCCTGCCCCATGCGAAGTGAAAACAAAGAGAGAAAACGAGTGCAGGTCACCTTTTATTATCCATAGCCGCGGCTTATATGTCGAAAAATCAAAATGGATTTATATGAAAGAAAATGCAAAGACTCTCAGGAAAGAAAGGACTTTGCACGAACTATTGATTACCACGTGGGTATGAGTGGAAACGGGAGGGGTTATCATGGGACAACAGAAAAAGACAACAATTGTATTGTTTAGCGGAGATTATGATAAAGCGATGGCAGCGTATATTATTGCAAATGGTACAGCAGCGTATGATCAAGAGGTTACGATTTTTCATACATTTTGGGGACTTAATGCGCTTCGTAAAGATGAGCATGTCCCTACAAAGAAAAATTTCTTAGAAAAAATGTTTGGAAAAATGATGCCTCGTGGTGCTGATAAGATGAGCTTATCTAAAATGAATTTTGCTGGTATGGGACCGAAAATGATTAAGCATGTGATGAAGAAACACAATGCAATGCCTCTACCAGGTTTAATTGATATGGCAAAAGAACAAGGAGTTAAACTGGTAGCTTGTCAGATGACAGTTGATTTATTAGGGCTAAAAGAAGAAGAAATTATGGAAGATGTAGAATTTGCAGGAGTGGCAGCGTATTTAGCAGATGCTTCTGAAGGAAATATAAATTTATTTATTTAAATTTTAGACTTAAAAAAACCCCAACGGGTAGTGGTATTGAGCATGTTGTGACATGAAAAATTTGTTTGACGTGTATGGAAGGTATTCAATTATAGGATACATTTTCGCAAAAAAGGGGAAGGGGAAGAATGAACATGAGCCTTAGTTTTATTTATGGGAACGAGCATTTTAATGGGGAGTTTTGTAGGTAGTCTAGGTTCAAAGATACTAGATGAGAGCCAAATTAATATTGTGTATGCAATTTTAGCTACGATTGCAGCCTTTATGATGTTTGTACCGAAAAAG
The DNA here is from genome assembly GCF_030292155.1 of Bacillus sp. DX3.1. NCBI lineage: Bacteria > Bacillati > Bacillota > Bacilli > Caryophanales > Bacillaceae > Bacillus > Bacillus sp. DX3.1. Next base: position 888,698 of record NZ_CP128153.1, read on the forward strand.
AACCGTGAGGATATATCATTAGAGGCACTTACTTATAATAAATGGTTAGCTAGTGCATTAGCATTTTTAGTCGGGGCATCTGCGGGAATTGTTGGAGCTGGAGGAGCATTTCTATTAGTACCAATTATGCTCGTTATTCTCAAACTTCCTACGCGTGTAACAATCGCAACTTCATTAGTGATTACCTTTATTTCATCTATAGGTATTATGATTGGAAAAATTACGACTGGACAAGTTGTGGTACTTCCTTCTATTATTATTGCTATCGCAAGTCTACTTGCTTCGCCTATCGGAGCGAGTATAGGTGAAAAAATGAATCAAAAAGTATTACAGTGGATATTAGCGATATTAATTGTCGCAACATCGGTTAAAATATGGATACAGTAGAATAAAGTGAAATGAAGAATAAAAAACATAAAAAAAATCAGCCCTACCTCCATAGGGCTGATTTTTTTATTCATTATCATTCGATGTTGTTTCTGTCTCACCATTATTATTGCTTTCGTTATTGCTGTTGCTATCCTCGGAGTTGAGAGTACTATCGTTATTGTTGTTGCTGTCCTCGGAGTTGAGAGTACTATCGTTATTGCTGTTGTTGTCCTCGGAATCTGCTTCTTTTACTTTCTCGGAACTCTCTTTTTTCTTGCTCTCTTTTTGGCCTTTCTGTGAGTCAGTTGTTTTATACTCAGATAGCCCAAGATGAGTACGAAGTTGATTTGTTAGATCTGTTACATCTTTTTCTTCAGGTACATAGTAGTATGTACCACCGCTACCCGGACGACCACATTCATCATCACCAGCTGACATATAACAATCTTTACCGGTAATTTGTAATTTTTCAATTGAAGAATCTGAACCGTATTTATAGAATGACAACATCTCATCAAATGTTAAGTTCGTAACAAATTGTCCGTTAATATCATCAATAATAGTTCCTACTTTTGTAACAGAGTCAAGACTTGTTAGTTTTTTGAGAATGGCTTCGATAACAAGTTGTTGACGTTGTCCACGCATTGCATCACTATCAATATGGCGTGTTCTAGCAAGGGCAAGTGCTTCTTCACCGTTTAATTCTTGTACCCCTTTTTTGAGGTGGATTGCACCAGCATTATCGTTGCTATCTTGTTCAGTAAATTCTACAGGTACATCAACTTCAATGCCGTCTAAGTCATCAACAATTTTCATAAATGATTTAAAGTTGAATTTTACGAAGTAATCGACAGGGACGTGAAGTAATTTTTCAACTGCATCAATACTAGCCTGTGGTCCACCATCTTTACCATTTTTGGCAGAACCGTATGAATGTGCATGTGTAATTTTATCGTTCTTTTTTTCTACTGGAATATAAGTATATGTGTCTCGTGGAATGCTTAAAAGTTTAACGGTTTTACTATCTTTATTAAAAGTTGCAAGTAACATTGCATCTGTCCGTACAGCACCACCGTATTTTTTGCCACGTACGTCGCTTTCATCAACACCCATTATTAATACAGATACATTATTAGAAATAGGTTTAACTGCTTTATCACGTAAGTCAGACTTATCGCCACGCTCTAAATCGTGAGCGGCATTTCGAACGGCAGAGGATGCTTTATTTACTAAAAACCATGTATAGCCGCCTCCTACTATAAAAAATAATAAAAGGATACTTATAATGATTTTGGTCTTTTTCTTACCTGTTTTCTTATTATTTCGTGTATTTTGTTGCAAAAGTGGGTTTTGCTCCATTTCATATACTCCTTCATTTGGATTGAAATACGACACTCATACCAACTAATTATAATGAATCCTAGCGAAAAAAGACATTACAAATCATTAACAATTCGTAAAAATTCAAAATATTTTATGAAAAGTCAGATTTTTCGACTTCATTTGAAGGGGAATTAAGGAAATATGAGTAATGAAACACACATAATTCATTCTATTGGAAGTTTCGACATATAAGCCGCGGCTATGGATAACAAAAGGTGACCTATACTCGTTTTCTCTCTTTGTTTTCACTATGTCTGGGCAGGAAAAGGATCTGACCACTTCTATGCATGGCCGGATGCTCTCTCCCACCTAAAAAGAAGGGTTTTATGTCGGTTTTTTAATTTGTATTTATATAGAAATACGTGCTATGAGAAAATAGTAGGGAAGTATGATTTGTTGAAATATGTTCAAGAGAGCGATTACTTGGTACTTTATTGGTCTTATATAATAAAGTAGAACGATGTCAATGTGCCCGTTTAATCGGGATAAAATATAAAGTAGGCAAATAAAGGAGAGAGACAGCATGAATGGTACAACATTCCAAGCGATGCTTGTAAATGAAAGAGAAGGAAATCAATTTGAACGAAGTATTGTAGAGAGAAGTATAAGTGACCTACCAGAAGGAGAAGTATGTATTCGTGTTCATTACTCCTCATTAAATTATAAAGATGCACTTTCAGCAACAGGGAATAAAGGGGTTACAAGAAAATATCCGCATACACCAGGGATTGATGCAGCGGGTGAAGTTGTTAGTAGTACAGATGCTTCCTTAGAGCAAGGCGATCAAGTCATTGTAACGGGATATGATTTAGGAATGAATACATCTGGTGGATTTGGCCAATATATTCGTGTGCCAGCATCATGGGTCGTTCCTTTACCTGAAGGACTTTCACTAAAAGAAAGTATGATGTATGGAACGGCAGGTTTTACGGCTGCCTTATCTGTGTATAAGTTAATGGCATCAGGTGTTACACCAGAGCAGGGGAAAGTTCTTGTCACAGGAGCGACAGGTGGAGTTGGTAGCGTTGCTGTTAGCATTTTAGCCAAGCTAGGATATGAAATTGTGGCGGCAACTGGAAAACAAGACGAGAAGGATATGCTGCGTCAGTTAGGTGCAAAAGAAGTAATCAATCGTGATCAAATCAATGACCAATCTGGAAAACCGATGTTAAAGGGCGTATATGCGGGTGTGATTGATACTGTTGGTGGAAATACATTGGCAACGGCCCTTAAAGTTGTTCAATACGGAGGTAGTGTGACAACATGTGGTAACGTTGCGGGACATGAGCTTGCAACATCTGTCTATCCATTTATTTTACGCGGTATTAACTTGCTCGGGATAGATTCTGTGCAATGTTCGATGACAGTAAGAAAGCAAGTTTGGTTATTATTAGCGGAAGAATGGAAAAATCCAGAGTTATTACGTTATACAGTAGAATGTAAGTTAGAAGGATTAGATGAAAAGATTGAACATATATTACAAGGGAAATTAAAAGGGAGAACGATTGTAAATCTATCATAAAGATTATGTTTATTAATTGTATAGTAGTAGATTTTGTTGTTAATTAAATATTAAATAGAGGGGAGAAAAGACGACCTTATAAAAGGTCGTCTTTTCTTACTATAGTGTTTGCTTTAATACTACTTTTCCTTTTTCACCTAAAACAGCATCTGCAATATTTACAGCGTGGTCACCAATACGCTCTAAGTTACTTACCATATCAACATAGATGATACTTGCATCGCCTGAACAGCTACGTTCATTTAGACGCATGACATGACGTTTACGTAGAACACGTTCCATTTGATCAATTTTACGTTCTTTCGTAATTACAGTTTGTGCAAGTTCTACATCGAAGTTTGTTAAAGCTACAATTGCATCTTGTAACGTAGATGTTGTTAATTCAAGCATTTCATTTAATTCTGCCATTGCTATATCTGATAGTGAAGCACGATTAGATATCTGGAAGTCCACAAGTTCTACTAGGTTTTCTACATGATCACCGATACGTTCAATATCACCGACAACGCCTGCTAATACAGATTGTTTTTCAGAATCAACGGATGATAGTGGTTTTGCTGAAAGAGACACTAAATACTCTGTAATTTTTTTATCTAAATTGTTAATGGCTCCTTCTAATTGAGCAACCATATCGGCATGTTTCTTTTGTTTTGTATTTAAAAATTGATTTGCTTCTTTTAGTCCGTGTAATGAGAATTCCGCCATGCGTACAATTTCTTTTTGTGCTTCTGTTAAAGCAATGGCAGGAGATTGTTCAATGAAAATTGGGTTGAGATGTTGCGGCTTGAAGTCAATTGCTGCATCTTCCCCGCGTATGATTTTTGTTACAATCCATGCTAAAACAGCGATGAACGGGAACTGAATAACTGCATTAGTTACGTTAAATGTTCCATGTGCAAAAGCAATTGTCATTTCTGGATTTAAGTTTAAGGATTGCTGGAAATAAGTAATTAAGTTTGTAAATGGAACTAATAAAATGGTAAAGATAATGGTTCCAACAATATTAAAGATAACGTGAACTAATGCTGCACGTCTTGCTGCGATAGAAGTACCAATTGCTGCTAAGACAGCAGTAATTGTTGTTCCAATATTATCACCAAATAATACAGGCAGGGCAGCTTTTAAATCGATTGCCCCTTGACCAAATAGTTCCTGCAAGATTCCGATTGTTGCACTTGAACTTTGTACAATTAAAGTAAATATTGTACCAACGATGACCCCTAGAATTGGACTGTCGCTCATGCTTACCGTTAATTCCTGGAATGATTCTAGAGAACGTAGTGGTTTCATACCAGTGCTCATTAATTCTAAACCAAAGAATAACATACCGAATCCGAATATTACTTGACCTAGAGATTGTACTTTTTTATTTTTAAAGAAGAATAATAGGATAGCTCCAACTGCCATAACAGGAAGCGCATATTCTCCGATTTTGATTCCGATAATAAATGCTGTAACAGTTGTCCCGATGTTAGCACCCATAATAACACCAATGGCTTGTCTAAGTGTCATAAATCCAGCACTTACAAGTCCGACTGTTAAAGCGGTTGTTCCCGAACTAGATTGAATGAGTACGGTAACTAACATACCAGCTAATACGCCCATAAGTGGGTTTGTTGTAAAGCGATCAAGGATATCACGAAGGCGATCACCTGCTGCTTGTTGCAGTCCATCTCCCATGTACTTAATCCCGAATAAGAAAATACCTAATCCACCAATAAATTGGAAGATCATATCTTGAACATTAAATTCCACGTATTCCACTCCTTAAATTTCATGTACGGTGTAATTATTAACTAAACGTTGGGGTACTGTAAACGGTTTATTGATAAAATTTACACTAATTTTACAAATGGATAAAAAGTTTACATTTGTGTAAAGGAATCACTGGATTTAATTGGTTTTAATATTGTATGTAGGGTTTTATTGTAAAGAAACCACATTTTATTTAAAAGTTCTTTTCGTAGTGTTTATTATCCATGTATATGGAAGTAAGTGAAAAAAATATTAATATTCATCAGAAAAATGGTAAAATAAGTTAGGGAGAACAATACTACATAAGTGGGGATGGTAATGAATAAATTGGGGAAATATGCAATGCTGTTAGTTATTTTATGCGGAGTAGGCTTAGCAGGTTGTAATTCTGAAAAACAACAGGCTGATACAAAAGTAACGAAGGAAGATCAATTTGAAGAAGTTCCCGTACAGGCATCTATTACTGCTAAAGAGCCAATGGAGATAGATTTAAAACATAAAATTGATCCTGGAACAGTGACATCTGAATCTGTTTATGTGATGGATGAAGAAAACGCGAAAGTAGAAAGTAAGCTGAAAATAAATGGAACAAAGCTCATTATCGAGCCGCTGAATAAAGAGAAACAACAAGGTACATATACTGCATTTGTAACAAGTAAAGTGAAAGCAGCAGATGGCTCTGAAATTGGAAAACCGTTGAAAGTAGTTTTTAAAGTGAAAGAAGATCAAAAGGAAAGTGCTGCTGAACAAACAGAAAAGAAAAATGAACCCCAAGTAAATGAAAATGTACAAAAAGAAGTGGACAGTACAAAAGATTTTACATCGTATAATGGAGTGTGGACAGATTCAGACGACTATTGTGGAAATGGGGTTTTTGCCACAATACAGTTTAGTGAAAAAAATGTAGCGAGAGTTCAATTAGGTGCGCAAATGCATGCTCAAAAATCGAGGAATTGTGAAAATGCTAAGCCTGATGGAGCACAGGAAGGAGCTATTGTTACATTTGACAACAATGGAGTTGGAACATTCTCATTTACAAATATAAGAAGTAATGTATTGCAAAAGGCAACAATTCAATTAGCTGGAAATAAGGTTCTGTTAACGACAAAAGTTGTTGCTTCTGGAGAATATGGATCTGAGACATATTTTGGAGATAATGTAACAACAAAATTAAAGTATCATCGTGATAAATAAGAACATGAAAAAGCTGCTGGTTCATCCAGCAGCTTTTTCATGTTCTTTATCCATCCGCTTTTGCTTTCGTACATTTGTAATGTAAATAAAGAGAAAAGCGATAAGTAAAACAGACGAATAACGATATACAGTGGCATAGTCAGTAAAGTGTGCGATAAATCCAAAGATAATTGCCCCGGCCCCAATGCCAAGGTCAAATACGGAAAAGAATGTTGCTGTTGCAACGCCGCGGCGATGTGGTGCGACGCGGTCAATCATCCATGCTTGCAGTGCAGGTTGGATCGCGCCAAATCCGCTTCCGTAACAGCTTGCGGCAAGAATTAAACTTGGTATTGTCGTTGTATATGACAGAAGAATAATCCCTGCGAATGTCAGGATAACGCCAGGAATAATAACAAATGTGTGACCTTTTGCATCGTATAGTTTTCCAGAGAATGGACGTGTTACGGCAATTGCAAGTGCGTTAAATAAAAAGAAAAGGCTAATATCAGCAATGCCAACCTGTGTAGCGAATAACGTGATAAAGCTACCGATCCCCCCGTACATTAATGTGATACACAATATTAATAATGAAGGAAGTAAAGCTTTTTTCTCAATAAATCCATCTAAAAATGATTCTTGTGTATGCTGAATTGGTTTTGCGGTTGCTTGAATCGTCAGTAGTTTTGTTAATATTAATGAGACAACTGTGCAGGATAGGGCACATAAAAAAAGAATTGTAAAATTGTACGTTTGCATAAGCCATAGTCCAATGAGGGGACCTAGCGCCATCGCTATCGTTCCGGATAATCCGAAATATCCCATTCCTTCACCACGGCGGGCAGCTGGAATTAAATCGGAGACAACGGTTCCATATGTAGTGGTTGTAATACCAAAACCGGTTCCATGTAAAATACGAACGGCGAGAAGAAGAAAGACAGTTGAGGCAAAAAGATAGCTACCCATGGCGAGTAAACAAATGGCAGTTCCAATCATTAAAATCATTTTTTTACTGTATTTTTGTAGTACATTTCCTGTTAATGGTCGAATAATGAGTGCTGCTACAGTAAACATCCCAACAACAAATCCAATGTTTGAACTTGTGCCACCAATCTCTTTTACATAAACAGGCAAAGTTGGAATTAACATTTGAAACCCCAAAAACATACATAAATTTGCTAGAATAAGAGCCATAAACTCTTTTGTCCATAACGGTTCTCGCTTTACGAGCACTGCTTCTCCCATATATTCAGCCCCTATTTATTTTTTCTTTGTTCTCTCGAGTATATGTATTGGTCAATGTAACAGTCAAGAAAGCTGAATTGAAATGACGTAACAATTTTTCGACGAAAAAATTTACAAATTTATGAAACAACTACGGATTTAGATCGGAAAATTGTATTAGAAGAGCCTCATTTCTATCGTGGGGATGTGTCTGAATATATGATCCGTTCAACACAAAGCCGTGTGAAATATAAAAAAGAAGATTTTAAACCGCATAATACAAGAGCGATTAAACGTGGTGATATTCTCATTGATAATGAGCAGTATGGGCAGTATAAAGGTGAATTACAAATTGCCTTAAAAGATATGGTTAATACGGGAAAAACGAATGTGGTCGGTCGTGTAATTGAAGAAGAGATTTTCCTGCTAGATTATTTACAGGCTTGGGATAAATTTGGATTTACGTTAAAGAAATAGTCTCTATAATAAATCCATTTTAATTTTTCGACATATAAGCCGCGGCTATGGATAACAAAAGGTGACCTGCACTCGTTTTCTCTCTTTGTTTTCACTATGTCTGGGCAGGAAAAGGAACTGACCGCTTCTATGCATGGCCGGATGCTCTCTCCCATCTAAAAAGAAGGGTTTTATGGCGGTTTTTTAATTTGTATTTATATAAATAGAAACAAAGCTGCCTATGAAGGCAGCTTTGTTTCTTATTCATATCGTAAACATTCAATTGGATCAAGCTTCGCAGCTTTGTTCGCTGGAAGTAAACCGAATAGAATACCGATTAGCATAGATAATGCTACGGAAGTAAGACCTAATTTTACTGAAACAACAAGTGGCCATCCGGCGAACATTGCCACAATCCAAGCAAAGAAGATACCGAGCATGAATCCAATGAAACCACCTAGAGCAGTTAAGATACAAGACTCAATTAAGAATTGCAGTAATACTTTTCCGCGCGTTGCACCAAGTGCTTTACGGATACCGATTTCACGTGTGCGTTCGGTTACAGATACAAGCATGATATTCATAACACCAATACCACCAACTAATAGTGAAATTGCTGCGATACCACCGAACACACTTTTTAAGATGCCTGTAAATCCATCGATTTCTTTTAAGGCGTCTTGTGGATCGGGAACGCTGAATTTTCCTACGTGTTCTGGTTTTTTCATATCATTCAGTTTTGCTACAACTGCTTTTTGAACGGTTTGTTTATCATGGCCAGAAGCGGTTTTTACTGTAATACCGTCGTAATTATTTTTTCCAAATAATACTGGCCAGTTCTCTGCAGAAATTGCACCTTCTTTAAAGTCCATACCACCCATCATTGCTTTAGTAGAATAGACACCGACTACTTTATAGGGAGTACCTTTTATATCTACATATAAGTTTGGTTCCCAAGAAGAGAATAATTTATCGAATGCATCTTTGTTTAATACAATGGTATGTTCAGGTTTATCTAAGTCTGAAGCTGTTAAAAAATTTCCATGCTCTAACTGAATATTAGCTTCATCGTTGAAATAATCGCCTTTAATGCCTTTAAGGTCGACATCAAGTTCTTTTTTTCCAGCATAAATTTTTTCTTTAGATGAAACGTTTGGATATACGTCTTTTACGCCGGGAGTTTTTAAGACACTTTCATACATGCTTCCAGAGATTTTTCCATCCATATCAGAATAGTCGTCTGTTCGATAATTGACTTGAAACTCATCTTGCTTTTCTTTTCCAATTTGTTCACGGAACTTTGCGTTTGTTCCATCACCGATAGAGATAATGGTAATAATTGCACTGACTCCAATAATAATCCCAAGCATCGTTAAAACTGAACGCATTTTATGAGCGAAGATGGAGGATAGGGCCATGCGTATATTTTCACTTGTGTTCAAAATTAACCTCTCCAATCTTGGACGATAATTCCGTCACGAATTACAATTTGGCGTGCTGCCGCTTCCCCGATTTCACGATCATGGGTAATCATAATGATTGTTGAGCCTTGTTTGTTTAATTCGTAAAAGAGATCCATAATTTGTTTACTTGTTTTTGTGTCTAATGCACCGGTTGGTTCATCCGCTAAAATGAACTTTGGATTATTAACAATCGCACGAGCGACCGCAACACGTTGCTTTTGACCACCTGATAATTCATTTGGCAGGTGAGTTGCACGATCTGCCAGACCTACTTTTGTTAACGCGGCTAATGCACGCTCACGTCGTTCTTTTTTATCGATCCCAGCGTAAATAAGCGGTAATTCAACATTTTGCAGTGCTGTTAAACGAGGGAGTAGCATAAAGTTTTGGAATACAAATCCAATTTCTTTATTTCGAATATGTGCGAGTTCCGTTTCAGACATGCTAGAAATGTTTTGCCCAGCTAATGAGTAGGTGCCAGTTGTTGGTTTATCTAGGCAACCAATGATATTCATTAATGTCGATTTACCTGAACCAGATGGACCCATAATGGAAGTGAATTCACCTTGGTTAAGTGTTACATCAATACCGTGTAAGATTTGAACTGTTTCTTCACCGTTTTGAAAGGATTTCGTGATGTCTTTTAAATCAATCATTCTACGACAACCTCCATACCATCTTTTAAGTCTTTTTCTGGTTTAGAGATGATTTGGTCACCTTTCTTTACGCCAGTAACTTTTGCTTCGCCATCTGTTTCAAATTCAACTGTAACTGCTTGTTCTTTTGCTTTACCGTCTTTAATGATGAATACAACATTTTTATCACCTTTTTTCACGATACTGCTTTTCGGAACGACTGTACCACTTGCTTCACCTGACTTGCTTGTTACATATACGTGGAAACCAGTTTGTAATTCTTCATTGTTATCTAATGTAACGATAAATTGATAGTTAGATACTGTTTTGTTCTCATCCACGCTCTTTAATGGAGTTGTACTGATTTCTGTTACTTTACCTGTCCATGTTTTACCTGCTACCGTTTTTGATGTAACAGTTACTTCTTGCCCTATTTTTACTTGCGCTAATTCATATTCAGATAGTTGTCCTTTTACTTTTAATGGACCAGCAGTGCGAAGTGTAATACCACTCATACCAGTTTTTTCATCCATACCTTTTGTGATATCTTCAACTACGCCATCAACTGGGCTTGTTACAGCAAGTGTATTTAATTTTTCGTTATTTGCTTGAATCATTTGTGTTGCTTTTTCTACTTCGAATTTTTTCATTTCAAGCTGCGCTTCTTGCCCTTGAATCTCAGATTCAGTTGCTTTTAGCATTTCTTGTGGAGAACCAGCATTCTTATCTTTTTGCAATTTTTGCTTCGCTGCATCAATTTGTTTTTTTAGTAATGCTACTTCTTTTTCAGCTAACTTTTTTTGCATCTCTGCTTCCGTTACGCCTAACTTAATTGAAGGGTCATTATATTTAAATAGCAGTTGTCCTTTTTCTACTGTATCGCCTTTTTTAACAGAAAGTTCATATGTTCCTTTTGATGGATCAAACGCAATGGTTTCTGTTCCGTTTGGAATCACTTCACCGCCAAATTTTTGTGCGTTTTGTATGCTTTTTTCTGTCACTTTATAACCGCTGTATGCCATAGCTACGTCAGAACCACCACCTGCAAAAGCAAAATACGATCCTGCTGCGATTCCGATTGTTACTAAACCAGTAAGTAATACTTTATTTTTCTTTTTCATTTATCTCTCACCTTTTCGTTCGTTTTAGTATCTGTTTCTAAGTATAGGAGAGAGAGAGAATATGACAAATCGTTTTAACTTACAATAACATTACAATTTTGTAAGGTTGAGATGTTACGATATATATAGATGAAAAGCAGATTACTTGACGGTCTTTTTCTTTCTTACAATAATGTTGTATGTAGCAAAGGAGGAAAGAGAGTGGACAATTATTTTAGTGCTTTTCCAATAAAGTCATTTGTTCCATATTCGAAACAACATGTAATTATACTTCTTCTTATCGGTATAGGAGCTTATTTTCTTTATCATTGTCAGGGTATACTCCGCGAGCAGCAATGGAATATAATGATTCGATATACAATTGCCTTTCTTTTTATAGGAAGTGAAATTGGACTTGATGTGTGGCAAGTGAAGGCTGGAATTTTTCAGTTAAGTACATCATTGCCATTTGAGTTGTGTACGATTAGTTTATTATTAGCAACAATTATGATGTTAACAAAAAGTTATCGAATCTATGAGATTGTTTTTTTTACAGGTATTATTGGGGCATCACAAGCAATTTTAACGCCAAATTTACAATATGCTTTCCCGCATTTTCGCTTCATAGAATATTTCATCGCACATGTATTACTCATTTGGGCACCACTCTTTATGACGTGGGTGGAAGGGTATCGCCCTACTTTTCAATCGATTAAACGTACGATGATCTTTTTAAATATAATCATACCGATTGTGTCGATTGGGAATTACATGACTGGCGGTAATTATATGTTTTTGGCACATAAACTAGAAACAGCATCATTGCTTGATGTGTTAGGGCCTCATCCGTATTATATTATTTCACTTGAAATCGTTGCATTTATGGGATGCTTGCTATTATATATGCCATTTGCGAGAAAAGAAACGAATATACAAAAAGAATCACTAGGCTCATAGTCTAGTGATTCTTTTTGCACAGAAAATATTTACAATTCTGAAAATTATTTATAGAATAAATTTATGGGGAGGGAAGGGGAGAATGTCTAAAAGGATCGTAGTTCATAGTTTTGAAGTTTTGTTACAATTATTTCTATCTATTATAGGTATCATTTGCGTAGGAGCTTTACCAGGGTTATTTCAAGGTTTGCAAATGAATGTTTCTAATTATATACAGACACTAAAACAACTAGGTGTGGGACTATTACATATTTCATCATTAACGTATATTCCGATTACACAGAGTAAACACCCAAAGCCACGCGACTTATTTCCACAATTGTTTGTACACTATAAAGAGACAATGATTGTCTTTTTAGCTTCATTTTTTATTTCACTGATTGTCGCTTTTGTCATTGTATACATTTTATTACGAAGTAACGAAAAGTTCCAAAAAAGAATCAAATCTTTTCTACTATTGTTAGAGTCTATTCCAGATATTTTACTGATTATCGGTTCTCAGCTCTTTGTTATTTGGATTTTTCAACAAACGGGTATTTTAGCAGTAAATATTGCAGGGGTGGGCGGGAAATCTGTAATTGGTTTGCCAATTATATGTTTAAGTTTACCCACTACCATCATGTTTGTTAAATTGCTAATGCTGCGCTTTGATACGGAATTGGAAAAAGATTATGTGCTATTTGCAAAAGCAAAAGGACTAGATACATTTTATATTTTAAATCATCATGTTTTGCGAAATGTATTATTAAGTACGTTATATTTTGCAAAAACAAATATTTGGTTTATGTTATCCAATCTATATATTATTGAGTATTTGTTTAACACGCTTGGTATTTTTATATTCATCAGAGAGCATCCGACAGTTGAAATATTTACGGTAAGTTTACTGTTACTGTATATACCAATTTTCATTATCTTTAAGTTAGCTCATTATTTTGTTCCTGCTTCCATAAAGGAGGCGAAATAAGATGTGGTCATTCTTAAAGCGCGATAAGCGTTTTTGGTTCGGTCTTCTATTCTTGGTAAGTATAGTTCTAGCTAGCATTGGAAATACAATATGGAACAACGGAGAGATTCGCAGAGTATCTATTTTGTATGATTATGATGGAAAAGGTGGTGTACTAGCAGCTCCTTTTCCACCATCATGGCAATTTTGGTTAGGGACGGATCGAAAAGGATATGATTTATTGCACTTAATTGTAGAAGGTGGGAAATGGACGATTGGCATTGCTCTTCTTATTGCGTTGTTGCGTGTTCTGTTTGGTATCCTTTTTGGTGTCCTTTTAGGGACGTATGTAAAACGTGGCTTTGCAAAAATAGAAGCGTTTTTTGATAGTTTTACAGTCATTCCGATGGTTATGATTGCCTATTTTATGTTGCGGAGTGCAATTGTGTTTGGAAATGGTGAAATGACATCTTCTTTTTATGAACGAGCATCGTTTGAAGTTATTTTATTGACAGTTCTTGCAGTGCCAACACTTGCAATTTATGTAGCAAATGAAGTACGGAAATTATTTACAGAAGAATTTATTGATGCTGCAAGAATACTTGGGGGGAGTAAACGACATATTGTCTTCAAACATATATTTCCTCATTTGTATACAAGCTTTGTTATTGTCTTTATCCAACAATTTGTACAAACGCTTATTATTTTATTACATTTAGGAATGCTTGGTTTATTTTTTGGTGGGACAATTGTTTTTTATGGTGAGGATATAGATTCTGTTACTCATGAATGGTCTGGTTTAATTGGGGCGTATTTTAGATCTTTAACGGTTCATCCATGGATTCCTCTTGTACCCATTATGTTTTTTGGTTTAACCATTTTTTCAGGGAATATCATGGTGCTAAGCATACAGCAAGCAATGGCGAAGGCTAGATTGGGAGAAGGAGTAAAGACAGAGAAGATAGAGGAAACAAAGTCTTTATCCCAGCCGAAAGAAGATTTATTTACGTTTAAGCATACTATATAAATACAAATTAAAAAACCGACATAAAACCCTTCTTTTTAGGTGGGAGAGAGCATCCGGCCATGCATAGAAGCAGTCAGATCTTTTTCCTGCCCCAGACACAGTGAAAACAAAGAGAGAAAACGAGTGCAGGTCACCTTTTGATCCATAGCCGCGAAGGTAGTAGTGGTAAAAGAGGCTGGTCGCACATTAAAAGAAGCACTCATTCTTGTACGAATGAGTGCTTCTTCACTTTATTTTGTAGAAACTTCACCTTTTATCTGTGTCTGTGGTAGGAAGTAACCGATAATACCGCCAACGATTGCTGGAACAATCCACCCAATTCCTAATTTGTAAAAGGGAATTGTACTTACGATAGATGAAATAGCAGCTGGCATCATTCCTACATTATCAAGTGCGTGAATGCAGCTAATGATAAATGCCGCAACCATTGCACCGATGTATACAGATGGTTTACATCTCGTATATCTATCAATAAATGATACGAAAATTAAGATGATTGTAATCGGATAGAGAATAATTAACACAGGTAATGTAATTTTGAGTAATAAGCTTAATCCTAGGTTTGAAACGATAAAACTAAAGATACAAACATATAATACGAGTTTTTTATAAGAAACATTTTTCAATATACTTGTGAAATAGTTAGCGAAAGCACTGACTACACCAATAGCTGTCGTCAAGCAAGCAAATATAATGGCGATGCTGAGTAGAATATTACCGCTTGTCCCAAATAACTGATACATCACAGTTGCTAACAGCTGTCCGCCGTTTTCAAATTGTCCTAGGTTTCCGCTTGATGCCCCGATATATCCGAGTAAGAAATAAACGATTGTTAAGAAGAGAGCAGCAATGCTTCCGCAAATAATCGTATATTTTGCAATTGCCGTTTTTTCTTGTACACCATTTTGACGAATGGCATTGACGACAATGGTTGATAAAACGAGAGCACCGATTGCATCTAATGTTAAAAACCCTTCTAAAAATCCTTTGAAAAATGGAATCTCTTTATAATCACCAACGGGAGTTACAAACGAACCTGCTGGGGAAATAATGGCTTTTGTTGCCATAATAGCAATGATTCCAAGTAAGATTGGCGTTAATATTTTTCCGATATGATCAACTAATTTGGATGGGTTTAATGATAAGAAGTAAACAACCGTAAAGAAAATAAAGCTAAAAAGTAACATGGAATACCATTGTTCTTGGAAAAGTGGTGCGATTCCAATTTCATATGAAACAGATCCAGTTCGTGGAATAACAAATAGTGGTCCGATTGAAAGATAGATAATAATGGCTAATACTGCTGCAAATTTTGGATGAACACGACTTGCTAGATTTTTGAAACTACCACCTGCAAGAGCGACAGCAACAATTGCTAATAATGACAACCCTACATCCGTAATAATAAAACCTGAAATAGAAATCCACATATTTTCCCCTGAAGAAAGCCCAAGAAGAGGCGGGAAAATCATATTACCAGCACCGAAGAAAACCGCAAATAGCAATAAGCTAATCGAGAGAATTTGCGATGGCTTTAAAGTTGTGCGCATATATAGAAAATCCTCCTAAACATCATTTTGTCGAAAATTCAAATAATTTGTCGAGTAACTGTTTTAATTTTAAAGGTCTGATGATTAGAAAGCAACAGGAAATTTTAAATTATTTAAAAATTAATGCGTTAAGTTGAATAATTATACTTTTTGTATGTCCCTAATCTATGGTGACATTTTTGATCGTTAAACTACTTGGGAAAACACAAATTAACCAAATTATACCATTCAACTTTATTTCTGCTCTTGTTTTAGGAAACTTCGTAGGGGATGCTGTTTATAATAAAGAGGCCCATGTGGGGAGAATCATATTTGTGGTTACAGAAAGAGTTAAAGATGCAAAAAACGGATTTGAAAGAAGTTTGCTATGCGGATTGGACAAAAGGGGAACACCTTTTTATTCGAAGATATTAGTAAAAAAATATGCACATATCCTTTTGATATGTGCATACAAAATAGTTAAAAATAAATTTGTCTGTCTCGTTCTTCTTTTAATATTTCAACAGCTTCACGGAAACGTTGGGAATGAACAATTTCACGTTCTCGTAAAAAGCGTAAACTATCATTTATATCAGGGTCATCTGACAGGTTGATAAGCCATTGATAGGTTGCTCTCGCTTTCTCTTCTGCTGCGATATCTTCATATAAATCTGCGATTGGATCTCCTTTTGCCTGTATGTATGTTGCTGTAAACGGAACGCCCCCTGCGTTGTGATAAAATAATGCACTATCATGATTGGCGTACTGAGCATCAAGTCCAGCTGCTTTCATTTGTTCCGGTGTTGCGTCTTTTGTTAATTTATAAATCATTGTTGCAATCATTTCAAGGTGTGCAAATTCTTCTGTTCCGATGTCTGTCAATAAACCAATGACTTGGTCTGGAATCGTATAGCGTTGGTTTAAATAACGGAGGGCAGCAGCTAATTCTCCATCTGCACCGCCATATTGCTCAACTAATAATTTTGCGAGTGCTGGATTACAAGTACTGACTTTTACAGGGTATTGCAATTTTTTTTCATATATCCACATATTGTATCTCCTTTATATTTGCCATGGCCAAGGACCTTTGCTCCAGTCCCATGGAGCGTTAGAGTAGCTATTTCCATACTGCTGAAGTGGACCATATTTCTCCTCGATTTGTTGTTTTAATAATCTACGTTTATAGGAAAAATCATTAAATTGTTTAATAGCAGTAACATCATCTGGATGTGTGTCTAAATAAAGAGTAAGCTCGATTAATACAAAATCAAGTTCTTGCAGTTCTTCCATCCATGTATAAAATTCATCTGGCAATGTTTGAGCCACGATTGTTCTCACCGCCCTTTCTTATATGGATTTTCGTAATAATCATAAAAAGCAGGCCATAAAGTGCCTTTCTTTAATGCTTCTTTTGGTGGGAATTGTGGCAAATTTGGTGGTTGAAATCCCATATATAAATGAGGAGGAGTTGAGTAATATTTCTTTCCAATGGGAGGGCAAGGATCTTTTGGACTATGGTACGGTGTGTATGATTTCATAAATTTATCCATGATATAAACCTCCTTTGTAAAGTGAAATTTTGATCAGTGAGGGGGATTACTGCCCGCGAATAGCGGATAAAACGATATCACTATGTATTGTATTCAGACATAATTGCCATTTATGACTCATATAGAAAAACTAATAGGGACAAGGGGGAGAATATGTGGATAACATTAAAAACTCTATTGTATTAGAGGTACGAAATTTGAAGGAAACACTATATTTTTATGAAGGTGTATTAGGGCTTGAGCCTAGTATGAAGCGTCCACAATTAGATGTACCTGGAGTATGGTACGATATCGGCTCAATAAGGATTTGTTTTATAGTAAATAAGAAAAGAAGAGATGTATCTGATGAAACATTATCGACGCAAATAGAATTAAATTTACCGTTTTGTGATCTGGAAAAGGTCCAGAAAAAGTTAGAATTCTATCGTGTGGCATATAAAGAAATAGCAGATGACCATGAGGAGAAAAAATCTATCATTGTGTATGATCCAGATCAATATAGGCTTCAAATTGATTCATCAGTTAGAAGGAAAGAAAGTAGTTAAAATTCCCGCTCTGTACATACAAGCATGTTTCACAAATATAAATAATAAGGAATGTATGTTGCAAGGGGGCGTAATAGAATGGACCGAACGTATGAAGAAAGTGCGTTGTTTGAACATAAATTTTGGTTGAAGGTTTTAGGTGATCATGCACAGTTTATGGCAGATGCACTAGCTCCAAAAGAAACGGAAGATATTCAAACAGCGATGGGATTTGTGCAAACCTTTGATAGGTTTTTACGTAATATTCACACTGTTGATTTGGTTAACTTTGCGAAAGAGGCAAAAGAAGTAGCAGAGAAGTTTAGAGAATTTAAGCTGAGTATATTAAGAAAGCAGTTAGAAAGAAAAGTTGTTATAAATTTTACATCGATATTTCTCAATCATATGGTGAATGAATTGGAAGAGTACATAATCGTACTAGAATATTTAATAAAAGCAGAAGTACCACCTGTTTTCCATGAATTACATTATCACCTCGTTTGGTTAACGGATGCAGCGGGGCATGCTGGTGCAATAACAAGCAAGTTAGACCTTGTTGAAAAACGTTTGAAAGAGAAGAGTGAAGAGTATGAAAAGCATTTTGAGCAATTTTACTTAAAAGCTGTGGAAATGACCGGTTATTTGCGGACAGAACTACACTCTTTTCCGGCTTTAAAAAAATTTACAAAAGATGTTTCATTAGAACTGACATTATTTTCGCGGTTTCTTCATGAATTGGAGGAGTTAGAGTTATCTGAGCAAATATTAGGTACATTATCTGGAAGAATGGCAGATCATATGGCAAGAGAAGAATGTTATTATTTATTGAAATTAGCGCAGGCTTCTGGATTGGAAATACCAAAGTGTAATCCGCTTTAAGAATACACAAAAAGCCGCAATTATGTGGCTTTTTGTGTATTTGTTTTTTCTTTTTTCTTGATTGTTTGTTGTTTTACTTGTTCAATGCTAGCATTTAATGTTTCCATAATATTTATAATATCTTTTGGATGGGACATGATTTCAGTCTCTTGTTGTTTTTCAATTTTTTCTTCAATAAAATCAAGAAGGGCTTCTCGATATTCATCTGTATATTCTTCAGGAACAAAGGGAGTTGTAAGGTGATGAATTAAGTTCATTGCTGTAACTACTTCTTGTTTTTGGAGTGGTGTCTCTTCGTTCTTAGGGAGATTTGGAATGTCTCTTATGTTTCGTATTTCATCTGGATAGTGAATAGTTTGTAGAATGAGTCCTTCTTGAAAACTACGAATAATAGCTAAATGTGTTTTTTTGCGAACGGAAATATGAACAAGTCCAAGTTTGTTTGTTCGTTCAAGTGCTTCTTTTAGCAATAAATATGCCTTTTCTGAACCTGATGTAGGACCGATAAAGTAAGAACGGTCGAAAAAAATAGAGTCAATTTCATCGTTTTGAACAAAAGAAAGAATACGAATTGCTCTTGGTTCAAGTGCTTTTTGTAGATCAGCTAATTCTTTATCTTCCAAGATAATATATTTATGTGGCTCGTATTCATAAGCTTTTACAATATCTTCTTCATTAATGTCATCATCCGAACAGTCAGGAGCAATCTTTTTATATTTAATCGGAGTAAGGCATTCCTTATGAAGGTGTAGAAACTTAATATCTTTTTCTTCTACAGCACTATATAATTTGATGCCAATTTTTAATAAACCAAGTGAGAGAGAGCCTTTCCATATTGTATGCATATGAGTTTCCTCCTTATAGAAAGAAGATGGATATATGTATTATATGGATGTAAGAAAACCTCTATTCATTCTTCCACTTTTCGTATAGTATTTCTCTCTTCTTAGGGGATGCTAGAAAGTGAATGTGGAAAAGGAGGAATAATAAATGCAATTAGCTACACATGAATTACGAGACTTAAGTGAATTGATTATGGGCTGTTACAACACGATTAATACAATGGCTACCTACATTCAACAAGCGCAGGAACTTGAATTAAAGCAGATGTTACAGCAGCACTTTCCGCTTCATGTACAGGCCTATAATTTAAAAGTGGGATTTGTACAAAGTGAGTCGACTCCAAATATTTCACAGTTTCAGCCCTCAAAATTAAATCCAATATTAGCTTCTTTTACACAAGCATCTGTCCGAGAATACCCATCAATTACACCAAGTATGGCTGCACAGCCGGCCAATGATCGATCAATTGCTACAGGTTATTTATTACATCAAAAATCTTCGGCATTAAATTATGCGGGCTCTTTATTAGAATTTGCAAACCCAGATTTAAGAACAGTTTTGGAAATCTCATTTTTAAATAGTAGTCGACATGCTTATGATATTTGGCAGTATATGGTGAAGAAAGGATATTATCCGCTATCACCAGCACCGCAATCTGAAATACAAGCGATAGCAAGTATCTATCAGCCGTTACAATAAAGCGAAGGGTTTTACGGGTAAGTTTATCTTCCTCCTAACTTCTTCGATTCCTATTGAACTTTGAGGTGGAGGTATTACTGCCCACAAATAGCGGGATAAATAGAAAAGGATTGACAAGTTCTATCAAATATTTTAAGGTTATTTTATAAAATTGCGTATATAAAGGGGAGTAACTTATTACAATAAAGTCGTCATTACAGGGAGAAACCCTCGGCTTTATTGGCAACAATTTTGTTGTTAGTGAGACCTTTACCAGCAATGGTAAGGGCCCCTTATTGTCTTTTTAGGACCTTTACCATGTTTGGTAAAGGTCCTTTCTGTATATAGAAAAAGGAGAGGTTCTCAATGAAAAAGTTTATCAACCGATTTCGATTCATGCTTCAGTTTCGTCGATTTGGCCCATTTTTATATGACTTTTTTACATCAAAAGAAGTCGCTGTTCAGAAGAAAATCATATCAATTGGTCTTCTAATTGGATATGTAGTATTTCCATTTGATATAATTCCAGATTTTCTTTTCTTATTTGGTGTGCTAGATGATATTGCGGTCATTACGTTTATCTTACAGCAAATTGTGAAAATCGCACCGCCTCACCTACAAGAAAAATATAAATTGAACAAAGGATAGGAGTTAACAAATGGAACAGTTTATTTTAGATGTGATTGAATATTTAAAGCAGTTTTCTTATTTTGGTGTCGTTCTAGCATTAACATTTGAATTTATTCCGGCAGAAATTGTATTGCCACTTGTTGGGTACTGGGTGTATGAAGGTGATATGAATTTTTGGCTAGCAGTATTAGCAGGGACAATCGGAGGAACGACAGGACCATTAACACTATATGCTCTTGGTTATTATGGTGGTCGTCCTTTATTAATCAAATATGGGAAATACTTTTTTATAAAAGAAGAACAAATTCAAAAGGCAGACGATTTTTTTGGGAAATATGGCCCGATTGTAGCATTTGCTGGGAGATTTGTCCCAGGAGTTCGTACACTTATATCCGTTCCATGCGGAATGGCAAAAATGAATATTTGGCAGTTTAGTATTTACACATTTTTAGCGATGCTACCTTTAACGACTATATATGTATATGTAGGTATGAAGCTTGGACCTCATTGGAACAAAGCAGGTGCGATGGTAGAACAATATATGTTACCAATGCTAGGAGTAGTTTGTATTGTTGTAGTGGGAATTTTAATCTATAAATTTGTGAAAAAGAGAAATAAAGCAGAGTCTATGTGAAAATATATAAATACAAATTAAAAAACCGACATAAAACCCTTCTTTTTAGGCGGGAGAGAGCATCCGGCCATGCATAGAAGCGGGTCAGATCCTTTTCCTGCCCAGACATAGTGAAAACAAAGAGAGAAAACGAGTGCAGGTCATCTTTTGTTATCCATAGCTGCGGCTTATATGTCGAAAAATTAAAATGGATTTATATAGATGAATTATACATGGAAAATATGGTTTACACATTAGCTATAAAGTTTATCCCGCTATTTGTGGGCAGTAATACCCCCACCGCGAAATTCGGCAGGAAGCAAAGAAGTTAAGTGTGGGATAAAGAAAACTTCACTGATCAAAGTTTCATTCTATACCATTCTTCGCCATGAAGGGGAATTCACTTTATGTTAGAATAAACATAGATGAAAAACTAAAGGAGCGAATTACGTGGAACAGAAAAAGATAAAAAGAATCCTTGAATATATATGGATCGCCGTAGTGCTTCTCGTTGGATATTACTTTTTGAAAGAAAAAAGCATATGGGTTCTTTTTCTTATGACATTTTTATTAGCTGGACTAGGAACGTTGTTTATTAACTTTTTCTTTGAGAGTATGAATGCTTGGAAGAAGAAAAAGGAAGAAGCAAAACGATAAAGAAGGATGAATATGCAGAAGTGGAAACTGGCATATCAACTTGTTGTGATAATAATTGTAATCACAACAAATTGTGAACTATGCTTCATCACTCGGAGATTGGGCCTGGTTTACAGCTTGCATCGGCATACTTTTCATTCTACAAACGGTAACAGGAAAAGAAACACGAACGTAAGGAAGCTCGCCAATGTGGCGAGCTTTTTCTTTAGGCTTCTTTTTTCTCATCGGTATTTTTTTCGGTAAGTAAATGGCTATTGCGTCTAGAATAGAAGAAATAGACGCATAGTCCAATTGCAAGCCAGACAGCAAAGCTTTTCCATGTTGTTGCAGAAAGGTTAATCATTAAATATATACAACAACAGATTGCAACGATTGGTAATACGGGTACGAATGGAGCGCGGAAACCTCGCTGTAAATTTGGATGTGTTTTTCGTAAAATAAGTACAGCGAAGCAAACGAATGAAAAGGCGGTTAGTGTACCGATATTTACTAAATTCGCAAGCAAATGTAGATCTAGTAAGCCTGCTAATAATGCGGCTGCAATCCCAGTAATCCATGTGTTTAATAACGGTATTTTTACTCTTTGATTGACGCGTGCCAATGCTTTTGGAAGGAGACCATCCCGGCTCATCGCGTAGGAAACGCGAACTTGTCCATACATAACGACTAAAATAACGGTCGTCATTCCGGTCATTGCTCCGACGGCTAATAAACCAGCAATTGTATCTTCACCAACAAACTGAAGAGCAAAAGCAACTGGGTCCGAAACATCTAACTGCGTATAAGGAACCATCCCTGTTAACACAAAGGATACAATCATATACAAGACAGTACAGATGAGAAGGGAACCGATAATACCAATCGGTAAATCACGCTGTGGCTTTTTCGTTTCTTCAGCGGCTGTTGCAATGGCATCAAAGCCTAAGAAAGCAAAGAAGACTGTCGCTGCACCTGTAATGATTCCATCATATCCAAATGGTAAAAACGGTGTCCAGTTTTCTGGTTTTACATATTTGGCACCTGCTACGATAAAGGCAATAATTACCGCTAATTTAATTAATACCATTACGTTATTAATGCGAGCGCTTTCGCGGATTCCGCGGCTAAGAAGTAGTGTAATAAAAAGTAAAATACATACAGCTGGTAAATCAATTATTCCCCCCTTTCCCATACCGGGGGCCGAGGCAATGATGGCGGGTAGATGAATGTTAAAACCATGCAGCAATGATTGCAAATACCCTGACCAGCCAACAGCTACCGCTGCAACGGCTAGCAAGTATTCAAGCATTAAACACCAGCCAACAATGAACGCAACAATTTCTCCAACTGTCATATACGCATACGTGTAAACGCTTCCGGAAATAGGGATGGAGGAAGCGAATTCTGCATAACAGAAGGCAACACAAGCACAAGTAAACGCAGCAATCAGAAAGGATAACATAATACCCGGACCAGAATGCTTAGCAGCTACGATCCCTGTTAAAACGAAAATGCCTGTCCCAATTACAGCTCCAATGCCTAAAAAGGTTAAATCTAATGCAGTTAATGTTCTTTGCAGCTGCCGTGATGATTCAGTCGTCAACGGTTTTTTTCGTAATAATGATTTCACATGGACTCTCCTCTCTCCTGATCAATCGCCACACCTGCGAATTATAATATGAGTCCATTACAAAATAGTATGTAAGTGAATAGAGGTACAGTTGTGTATTGTTTTAAAAATATAGGATTGCTGTAATAATTTTAATATAATTCAGAATATTTTGTCAAATAAAATTATAACAAATAAAATCATACTTTTAAGGAAAAACTATCTTCAGGAATAAAAGCACTTTTAAAAGTAGGAGAAGATATTATGCTGTTTTATTTTGAACTTGTCGTTATCTTACTTTGTACGAAGTTGGCTGGTGATATTAGCGTTAAACTTGGTCAGCCATCTGTATTAGGTAAATTAATTATCGGAATTATTATCGGTCCCGCTGTCTTTGGAATTATTAATAGTTCAGAGCTTATTGATGAACTAAGTGAAATTGGTGTATTGTTACTAATGTTTATTGCGGGGCTGGAGACCGATTTAGAGGAATTAAATCGTAATCTGAAATCTTCGTTTGCGGTAGCGGTAGGCGGTATCATTTTTCCATTTTCCGGCGGGTATCTTGCAGGTTTAGCCTTTGGAATGCTACAATCGCATGCGATTTTTCTAGGGCTACTCCTTTGTGCTACTTCTGTGAGTATCTCTGTTCAAACATTGCGAGACTTAGGAAAAATGAACACGAGGGAAAGTACAACAATTTTAGGAGCTGCTGTTTTTGATGACATCATTGTTGTCATTTTGTTAGCATTTGTGATGAGTTTTTTAGGTACACAAGATGTAAATCTCACACTTGTGATTGCAAAGAAAATCATCTTTTTTGTCAGCATTGTTCTGATTGGCTGGAAGGGTGTTCCGTTTATTATGAGAATGTTGTCACCACTTCGCGTATCAGAAGCATTAATTAGTGCCGCACTAATCATTTGTTTCTCATTTGCGTATTATAGCGAGGCTATGGGGATTGCTGGGATTATTGGGGCGTTTGCAGCAGGAATCGCTATTTCACAAACGACATATAAGCATGAGGTAGAACATAAAATAGAGCCTATTGCTTACGCAATTTTCGTGCCAGTCTTTTTTGTTAGCATCGGTATGGAAATTACGTTTCAAGGAATCGGGGATCAAATATGGTTTATTGTCATTATGACTATTATTGCGATACTGACAAAATTAATTGGATCTGGTTTAGGAGCACGATTAACCGGTTTCAGTATACAGTCTTCTATTAGTATTGGCGCTGGTATGGTATCGAGGGGAGAGGTGGCCTTAATCATAGCTTCCAATGGACTTGCAGCGAATATGCTAGCGAAGGAAAATTTTACATCTATTGTCATCGTTGTTATTTTAACGACAATTATTACACCGCCGCTATTGAAGAAATATTTTGTATAAAAGAAAGGAGCTTATTGCATTTTGATAAGCTCCTTCGTTATGGCTCGATCCCGCACGCGATGTGATTCGTTCTGTTGAATCAAGAGCACAGCATTTTTTTAGAACCAGAATAATCTTTAAGATATCGGCATTTTTTTGATATACAGATCATGCTATACAACTTATAAATGACTACGTGCAAAAGTTGTGCTTGGCTGAGGTACGACTGTTTTAAAATGGGAAAATAAATAACAGCCAGTAACCACAACGAAAGTGCCGACGATTTGAACCCACGTAATTTGTTCTCCTAGGAAAAGAAACGCTAAAATAGCGGTAAAGATTGGATTGAAGTTTAGAAAAATACCGGACGTAGTTGCTCCTAATTTTTGAACACCAATATTCCAAAATACCATACAGACAACAGTTGAGATTACACCTGTGTATAGTAATGAGGTGATAAATGAAGCGTCGATATGAGAAACAGTAAAATGAGAAATGTTAAATGGAAGCAGTATGATGACACCGAAAATTCCAGAATATAATGTCGCCATCATCGGTGTTGTTTTCTTTGTTGCCCATTTGCTGCAAACAGAATAGATACCCCATATACAGACAGCGGCTATCATCCATAAATCCCCGCTATTGAAATGTAATGAAAATAACAGTGCTATATTTCCTTTTGAAAGTACGAGAACAACGCCAAATAGAGAAAGAATCATAGAAAGCATTTGAAGCGTGTTTATTTTTTCTTTTAAGAATAAAGACGAAAATAGAGCAATTGAAATTGCATTTAATGTAGAAATGAGTCCAACGTTTGTTGCAGATGTTTGTTCTAGTGCTAGAAATTGAAAAATGTTGAAGAGAACAACGCCAGTTAATCCCATGAATAGTAAGGGAAGGATTGCACCACGCGGCGGCAAAATTTTCTTTTCTTTGAACCAGACAAGCGGTAATAGGCAAATGATCGCAATCATCCATCGTAAGCTAGTAAGAGTCATCGGAGAAGCATGATCGACAAGTGATTTTCCAACAACAAAGTTTCCACCCCAGAGTAAGCTTGTTAACAGTAATAAAAAAACATAAAAGTATGGCATATCATGAAACCCCTTTTCAAAAGTAAGAAAGATGAATAACTGAATTGTAAATAATTTTAACATTTTTCTTGTTTATCTTATATGTTGTTTTGTATAATTGATAAAATTCAAAATAATAATAGATAAAGTGTCTTGTTTAGCGAATTTTATTCGATTTTTCGATGAGTAGGATATATTTTTTCGAAGAATCGTCGGTCAGAAAAGAGAGAACAGGGGGTTACTTACATGGAATCGTCCATTATTAAAGTGTTAGATGATTTAGACCTTCAAATTTTAGATGTGTTGCAAAAAGAAACACAGGTAAGCAACGCAGAGCTTGCGCGCCGCGTCAATTTGTCACCGCCTGCGATGCATGCACGGGTAAAACGCTTGGAAAGTGAAGGGTTTATTGATAAGCAAGTTGCGATATTAAATCAGGAGAAACTCGGCTTTGATTTATTATGTTTTATTTTTATGAGCACAAACATTCATCAAGCTGAAAAACTAGAAGTATTAGAAAGAGAATTGAAATCTATGCCTGAAGTACTGGAATGTCATTGCTTAACAGGGGAATACGATTATCTTTTAAAAGTAGCAAACCGAGATCGGAAGGAACTAGAGTATTTTATTAGAAAGCTAAATAAGCTTGGGATTACGCGGATTCAAACGAGCTTAGCGCTAAGGGAGATTAAGTATTCAACTGTGTTGCCGATACGAAATGAGAAAACAAGCACCGAATGATAGTGGTGCTTGTTTGGATTGTCAACACTAATAATCGTGCTTTGTTAGGTTCACCCGAGGGTAAAGTATTTTTCCTAACAGATATACAAGTTTCAGAAAAAGGAAATATAGTAACTAATTATTCTTTAAATCAGTTTATTAAAGAACATGAGATTTCTGGCCTAGAGTGGAATACTCTTTATGAAATTACAATTTAAGATTCGAAGAAACAATAAAAAGAGTTTCCAAACATGCATGCTTCTTTGTAAGTTAAATTTATTCAACTAACGCATGCGTTAGTTGAAGCTCACGATTTGAGGGTGTAGAGAATGAAGTTTGAATATCAATTAACTGGTTTAGGTTGGGCTGAAGGAATTATTGAAATCAATAATCAGGAACACTATTTTGAAATTAGTTATCTAACAGATGGATTAGGGGATTTTTTGAATGGACTTATGCTGTTAAATAAATATTGTGTTCCAGATGATGAGTGTAGAGAAAATGTTAGTTTAGAATGGAACTCTGAACCAGCAGGTACAAATATATTTTTACAATTGATAGAAGATAATACGCTTTTTATAAAGGTTATAAGTTATAAAGACCTTAATTTGAAACTGAGTCCAGAAGTAGAAATAGAAACAAAATGTTCTTATACTGAATTTTTACGAAACGTAATTAAGGAAATAGATTTATTAATAAAAAAATATGGAATCGTAGGATATCGTAAAACATGGTATGAGCATGATTTTCCTTTAAGTACTTTTTTAAAATTAAAACACTACATTGTTAATTCAAAAAGATATACTACGCAATTGGTAGAAGTGTATGGAGACGGATTAGAAAAAACCGATTTACAAAATGATCTTGATTTATTAATGATGAAAATTTAATTTCTAATTCAACTAACGCATGCGTTAGTTGAATTACAGCAAAAGATGTTGTTGTGGTAAATGAGGTCATATGTAGTACAAAAAAGGATAGATGCAATCAGGTATTCTTCCCTGTTGATCTATCCTTTCCTTTGAATCATTCTTTTATAAAAATGTTTAATCACCTCTGTGACCCTTAAACCATTAAATGGCCCTTTAATGGTTTAACATGACTGACGTTTTTAAACAACTTTATTGTCACTTACACTACCATCGATACCATACCGCGTTGAGCCACATTATTACAGATTTATTGATTTAGTTGAGATGGACTCACTTTTTGAATTTGAACAAGTATGTCAAACGATTTACCTAATGATATATCAACAGTTTTTGGTATGTCAGGGCCTTCGGTAGTTATTCCAGAAAAAATTGGATGTTGTTTGTTTAACCAAGTTTTTGTCACTCCGTTTGCCTTACGTAAATCAATAAAAAATTGGTTGTTTTTGACTTGTCCAAGGGCGTAGTTATAACTGTTTGAATTATCTGATTTTAACGTTCCATATGGGCCAAATTCATGGTTACTATTATAAACATTATATCGTCCTTCATAAACAGATGTTCCAATAGATACATACCGTTTTCCATAATGTTCTGCTAAATGTTGCCCAGCTACTTTAGGGTATATAAAAGGTATCATATTTGTTTTCGAAACGTGTCCATTATGTCCCCATACAATTGTTTTTCCTAAATGTTCTTCTGTCCACTTCGCATTTTCATACATTGCAATATCATGTTTCAAAAAAAAGTCTGACGGTTTATCAGGAAATGATGCTGCCACTGTAGTAAACTGCTCGATAATACGGGCATTTTGTTTTATCCATGCGAACTCTTTGGATTTTCCATTTAGATTACTTTTATTTTGTTCTAATAAAGCACTGATTTGTTTAGCATCTGAAATATATTTTTCTTTATTTTCTTTCGTAAGGCTGCCAAAGATATTAATATCCTTTGTTACAGGAATAAGGCCTTTTATCTTCTCTTCTAAACTAGGCACAAGATCTGGATTATTTCTTTTTACATATTCTGTTATATTATTATAAACATTTTCGTTTACTGATTGTATATCCATTCCAATGACACGCACTTTGGATTTATGTTTTGGATCAGCATTGTATTGGCGTATCCATTTAAATAGATTTACTATTTCTTTCGTGTTAAATTCAGGCGATAGATGTTGGCTTGGGTTCCCTTTACCAGTAAGAACATAACGATCAAGCTTCAAAGCTCTGTCCCATCCCTCTTCTAAAACTAAGTTGGTAAAGCCCTTTTCAGATACTAAATAATTAACAATGCGATGTTTCATTGTAAAAACTTCATGAGCCCCATGCGTAGCTTCACCTAAACCTACGATTGAAGCTGATCCTACCATATCCTTAAGTGGTTTTAAATCATTAAGAGATGCAGTTGGATTAGTTGTTTTTAAAGGCTTTGCATGTTCTTCTAACCATTCGGCTATTGGATTTGTATTGTAGGGAGCTGTAACTCCGATAATCATTTTTTTTTTCATAAAAGCCTCCTAAAATACTTATTTATTAGTTTTTTGATATGTTCAAAGAGCTTCCGATTGAATCATTAATTCTCCTCTCACTGTTATATAAATACAAATTAAAAAACCGACATAAAACCCTTCTTTTTAGGTGGGAGAGAGCATCCGGCCATGCATAGAGGCGGTCAGATCCTTTTCCTGCCCAGACATAGTGAAAACAAAGAGAGAAAACGAGTGCAGGTCACCTTTTGTTATCCATAGCCGCGGCTATATGTCGAAAAATCAAAATGGATTTATATAAGATAAATTTATTCTAGTTCCTAAAACTCACTTATTTCTTAATAGATTCTTAAGAAACCATTAATTTACTCATGTCAATACAAAAAACAAAATAATCTGCCACTCAAAAATACAGGGAGCAGGTTATTTTGTTATTCATTTCGCAAGCTTAATGCTCAAGTTAGTCATTTTCAAAAAACATACTTCTAAAATTCTGCCAATCCAACTGAGGAAAAGAAACAATTATGAAATCAATTAGAATGGCTGACTATGGTGAAGAAAACATAACCAATATTAGATAAGAATATATGCAAAAAGCGAATTACTCTTAGAATGATTCGCTTTTTGCATAGCTTTCTTTTCTAGAAAACATCTTCTTGCGCTAGGACATTGGGTGCATTTGGTTCCATTAAAAGATCTTTCAGTTCACCGATTTCGGAGAGGGCGACGAGGATATAACCACTAATTAAGACAATGAGTCCAATGACTCTTAATGTTTGCAGGCTAATATTTCTTTGGTTTTCCTCAGAATTATTTTCGGGCGTTGAATTGGGCGTATGGTTCATAATAGGGCTCCCATCATTTTGTTTATATTTATAAGGATATAAAATATATTCGTTTTTCATAAAAATCCGGAAGTATAGTCATTTTCACTATATGAAAAATGCCTAAAAGAAGTGATTGGAAATCTGGAGATACTTTTCTAAGTGGAATAAAAAAAACCGCAATTCGCGGTCTATTTGTTTTGCTATCGGGTGTTTTTATTCAAGGAGGAGTCAGTAATTTATAACATATTTGTTGATTTACAATAAAGTTATTTAAAAAAGCCCATTTAGTTATTCAACAATCGGGCCAGATTCTGGAGTAACGTCCGAATGATATAGAAGGGTGCTTAGTCACTATGAACTGCACCCCAATTGTTAGACATAACTGACAATTGGAGGTGCAGTTTTTATCTTGTTTTCATATATCACCTCCCAAATTCTTAATTCTTATAATTAAAATATTTCAATTATTAAGAGTTTTTCCCTACATTAATAGATACTTTTTTATAGACTTGCCTTCAGAAATCTATTACTGTGCTATTGGTATGCTCATTTTACTGTTATAACAAGTTCTTGTATTGCACAATATATGTTGTATAGGGGGAGTGACAGCTTCGCTGGTACTACCCAAAATATGCAGTTAATAGAAGAATTGCGGACAGATCGGGAACGGATGAAAGAAATGCAGGAGTGATTGAAGCGAATAGAGGAAGCTGATCAAGAGCGGGCAAAAGCAGATCGGGAAAGGTTTGATCGTATAGAAGAGCATATAAAGGCCTTCAAGAAGCAGCGGCAGCAAGTAAAAAAAGTTTTCTCTGGGTGTGCGGAAATAAGGGGTAACTGGCAACTGGCCAAGCTCAAAATTATTTGGGTTTTAACTGGCCACTGCTTATGGGCTGTATAAGCATAATCTCTCTTGTAAACTTTCTAAGACTTCTTCTGGCACTTCCCTGACCTTGATATCCCCACCTAGGAAAAGTAGCCAATTTGTTATTTCGGTCAATTCTTCGGGCTTATTAACATTGATAAAAGCCTTTAGAATGGCTGTGGTTTGGTAAGGATTCGTATAGGAAATTGAAACTTTTAAAGGATGGTATTTTTTGAACTGGGCAATCGCTTTTGGACCAAGTTCAAGGACAAGGTTGATTACTTCTTCCTGCTTACTTAGTGTTTCTAAAATCTTTTTCTTACTTAATCTTTTTTTCATCGGGTAGGGTTTGACATTGGTGAGATGGTCGACAGGAAAAATCTGCTTCTTTTCTTCCTTTAAGTCAAAGCCTTCAATCAGCCAAAGGCCTTTTTCATGATAAAGGTGCAAGAGATAAATTGGATAAGACTTTATTACCTTCTCTTCTTTGATAGTAATCAATAAATAGCTATCCAAAAGAAGGATTTGGATGAGTTTTTCTAACATGGGATGGGGGAGGTCTGAAAGTTCAAGTAGGTCGGGATTATTGGGGTTGGTCCCTTCAAAAAGCAAGATCTGATTTAAAAGAACAAGGTCATCTTGCTGGTTTTCTGAGATGAGGCCTAGTAATTTTTCAGCTAAAGACTGACGACTCTTTAGATAGGGGAGTTGTTGATTTCTTGTGGCCATAAAGGCAATAAAAAGAGCTTTGACCTCATTATCGGTAAAGCGAACATCAGGCAGGACAGAGTTGTGCATGACAAAATAACCCCCATCCCTTCCAACTTCAGCGACAAGTGGCATCCCCATGGCCTCAATTTCTCTGATATCTCTAATAGCTGTCGAACGAGAGATGTTAAATTCTCGCATGATTTCAGAAATTGTAAAGTGAGCACGGTTGTTGATATACCGCATGATGATATTAATCCGTTCAACTTTTTTCATCTGGACTCCTAAACAGTATCATTTTTTGACATGATTTAAGGCTATCATATACCCATCAAGTGAAGAAGACAAGTCATTTGATTAATTTAAAAAAGAGGAAGGTTTTGAATATGGCCGATTATACCCTAAAAGAAAAAGACAGCTTTATCGTTTTAGGTTTTGGAACTGAGCTAAAGAGCGATTACACAGACTTTGCTGGCTTAAACAAGGAAAAGTCAGACTTTTGGCAGGCCGTCAGCCAAGATGGAAGGCTTGACACTTTAAAAGCCATAGCCACAAATGACTACGTTTTTGCCGTGAACGAAGCGGTGAATAACAAGATGATGCATTATGCTGGCGTCATGACAGAGGCATCGGCACTAGAAGAAGCCAGAGTTATCCAATTTCCTAAGGGGGAATACCTAG
Organism: Bacillus sp. DX3.1; assembly: GCF_030292155.1. NCBI lineage: Bacteria > Bacillati > Bacillota > Bacilli > Caryophanales > Bacillaceae > Bacillus > Bacillus sp. DX3.1. The sequence goes on from NZ_CP128153.1 coordinate 920,862, forward strand.
TTGTTAAAGGGGAAGGGAAGACGGCTGATGAATTGAATAATAAGCTTGCTGGCCTTGCCTTTGGTCAAGTCTTGCCAGAAGCAAAGAATTTTGCCTATGTTGGTGGGCCAAATGCAACGGTTGAGATGGGGCAGCGAAACGGCTTAGTTTTTGGTGAAATGTGGATTCCTGTTGTTAGGAAATAAAGAGATAAAAGGAGGGATGGAAATGTCCTATATCGTTGATTTTAAAAATGTGTCTACGGTTGGTTTAGAGTCTTCACCTGTAATAGAAGCGCTTGCTGGTTTACGTGCTAATGAAGCCCGTTACTTTATGAACAAATACAAGCATGAATTTACAGTTGTACCAGCTAGCGAAAGCCAGGAGACCCTTGATTATGTGAACCGAATTTTGAAAGAAGAACGTGATATTGAGTTTGCGGCCAAACCTTTAGAAACGTCGCGTTTTCAAGTGGAAAATATCAAAATTGCCTACGTCTTTTATGAGGATGGTCTTGCGGTCAACGTCATGTATACGGTTGATGATCCTAAGAAGCGGGCCGTTGGTTTTAAGCTTTCTGAGGGGATGGAGGTACCAAAGGAGCTAGAAGGGAAGTTTAAGTTTGCTAGGCAGAAGTCTAAACTAGCTGGAACAATTCGAGGTTCGTTTTTTGTAATTAAAGGAGAATATTAAAGTAAGCAAAAGCGCAACTGAAGGGGATAAGATGAAACGCTCAACCAAACGAATCATAGAAGTGTTCCCAAAATTTAGAGGTAAATAAGCGATTTTAGGACTAAACCTATATTTTGGTTATTCCTTTAAAGGGCGCGTTTGTTGAACAAGAAGTAAAAGGGTATTACATATTAGTCATGTATAATATGTAACACCCTTAATTTTTTATGGCTTTTTACAATTATGATTTCAATTATAAAGAAGAAATTCGTTTTTTTGTTTTGGGCAGAATAATAAATTTCATGAAAAACATTCCAATTATAGCAGTGAAAAGAGTAGGTAAGAACTGTTGAGTGCGAGCAAGTATAATAGCGGTAAACACTATTAATTGCACGCATGTTACGAAAAAGACAAGCGTAAGAAATTGGCGTATTCTTTCTTCATAAGAAATGGGATATAATACTACGATATTATTTCCTGAAAAATACTTCCATAGGGCACGAAGTTGGATAGACGACATGTATAAGAGACATAAAGTAACTAAGCCTTTCGCAAGTGGAGTAGGTACATAATATACAACTCCGATGCCGACGATAGTCAATCGAATGTATATTCCAAAATAATCATTGGTCCGAAGAAAGGCTAAAGTGTACAAATATAAGAAAGTAGATTGCTTTTTATGTAGGAAAGGTTCCAGCCAACTTGTAAGCCATGTTCTTTGTTTTACTTGTTTCTTTAGTTGCGGAACATCTGTAAAAAAGTTAGCAAACTGATAAAAGCGCATGTCCATTTTTTCTTCTTGTTCGATTACATATTCCCACCCAATTCGTTTAGGGGCTTGTTTTAATGTATAAAAAAGAAAGAAGAGAAGAAGTAATAATCCCACTCCTAATAAAACAAACGAAACAGATTGAAAGAGCATATATACAATAAGTATGTTACAACTTGTCCGAATGATGAACCAAAGATGAGAAGTATGTCGATCTCTCCACATCCAACTTATGCATATATTCCATCCTTTTACAATTGCTAAAATGAAACATATCGTACCTACAAAAGGAATGGTTACGTGTAAAGTTTGCATCGCAAGTGGTGTAATGATGAGTACAGCACATAGCAATAGAAAAAGCTGAATGACATAATTATATAGAAGAGATTGTTTAAAATAAGATGTCAATTTCTCTTCAAGTGCCAGTAGATAGACAGCATCAGGCTTTTGGATAAAAGTACGAATAGGGCATCTAGTTACAATGATTGTCAGCAGAGATATAATGATGAATAATGAGACTCCTTTAGAAGGAGATGTTTTAAGAAATTTTGCGTAATAATATGCACCAATACATGAGACGAAGATGAAGCTGTATAGTAGACCGCTAATCATGCGTGCAAAGTACATGATGACGTTTTGAAGATGTTTTTGAAAACGAGCACCCCATAATGTTTCAATTGTCATGTTTCTCACCTCTGTCTTTTATTATAAAGTGAAACTTTAATCAGTGGGGGTTTTTTCATCCCTCATCTATCTTCTTTGCTTTCGCCGAATTTTGAGGTGGGGGTATTACTGCCCAAGAATAGCGGAATAAAGGTTTCTTTCTTATACAAAAATAAAAACGAGCAAATTGCTTTATGCAACATGCTCGTTTTCATTTTGAGAATTTTTTTTATTATCCCGCTTCATTAATGGATAGAAGGCAAAGCCGATTACAAATAATCCAATCCCAAGTAGGAATGTTTTTAAGTCTGCGGCTCCTGTTTTGATGACCCATAGTGCATATACAATTGCTATGGTCGCGACAATACCATCCATAATGCGCGTACCTTTTTCATTTTCATATGTTTCACCAGTTGCGACGAGTTTTAATTGGAAGATTGGTGAAACGAGATATGGAATTAAGTAAGCCAGCGTTGATACGGTAATAACAAATGTATACGCTTCGGCAATCGTTCCTGATAGTGTTGAGAATAAGAACACTTGCGACATAATATTTGTTAGTCGCAAGGAATGAATCGGACTTCCCTTTTTGTTTGTTTTTGCAAAGAATGAAGGGAAGAATCCTTCTTTTGCTGCTTGATACGGTACTTCTGAGCTTAATAAAATCCAGCCTAGAATGGAACCGAATAAGGAAGTAAGGGCAAGAAGTGCCATTAATTTCCCACCACCATGTCCCATTGCAGCATTTAATGCATCTGCTAATGGACGTTCAGAAGTTTGTAATTTATCAATGTGAAGAACACCCATTGTTAAAATGGTAATTCCTAAATAAATTCCTACTGTTAAGAGTAAGCCCGTTACAGTTGCTCGTTTCACAACTTTGGGGGATACAGCGCGATTCGATAATAATACAGCTGATTCGATCCCAATAAATGCCCACAATGTTGTGAGAGCGGCTAAGTTTACTTGTGAAAGTAGTCCATGTGAAACGCCTTCTTTATCGATCATCGCTGTATACCATTGACCAAATTTTGAGGCTTGAAATGCAAATAATGTCACAACGATGAACAGAAGGAATCCAGTAACTTTCGTTGTTGTTGCTAAAAAGTTTAATTTTCCAGCTCCATTTACACCGTTTGTTAAAATCAAATGTGTGCCCCATAGCAAGAAAGAACAGATGGAGAACGTAATGAGTTTTCCAACTTCAATATCAAAAGAACCAATTGAAAATAAAAGACGCGTATCTTTCATAATTGGGAAGAAAAGCGATAAGTAACCCGCAAAAGATGTAATAATAGCAACGTTACTCGCCCAGTTTGCAACCCAATAGCCCCAAACCATGCTAAAACCAGCCATTTTTTTCTTTTTTGGTGATTTGAATAAAGCGTATGCGTGACTTTGTGGCCCTGTTGTTAAATCAGGACGACGAATTGCTAAATTACCGAAAACAAGCGCTAGCATTAAAACACCAAATCCTGTTGTTAACCAAGCTAACGTAACGCCGAGCGGGCTAGCTGTTTGTGCCAATGTACTTGGCACCATAAAAATACCAGCGCCAACCATGTTACCGACAACAAATGCTGTCAGTACCCAAAAGCCCCATTTTTTCTGTTGCATAAAAGAATACCTCCAAAGTTAGTATAACCAAGTCAAGCGAGGAGATATGTATGTCTTCCGAAAAAGGAAGAAAAGCAAGTTCCATACAAAACAAAAAAAAGCACGTGGAATTGTCGTTACGCGCTTTCTATCTTATAAGAAACCCACGACATACCTCTCGATAGCTCTCCACAAGCAAAATGCCTGTGACAGTTCTGCACCTATTCAATGCAGACCCAGCAAGAATGTACAGTGGGTACTTCTTACTTCGGCAACCATTCCTTTCTCATTCGTTCATCAATGCCACTACATTTCCCGAAATGATACTCTTAATGACTGCAACCTCTACCTCACCGAGATACGAATGAGGATTTTATGTATAAAGTTAACGTAATCAAGGGTAACAAATGTATTTTTATTCGTCAATGGATATAGTAATAATCAGACTATGGTGAACACTTTGTCATTAAGAGCAGGAAGGAAAGCTTTATATTATTGTTGTGTTTTCGTGTTTCTACAATAAAAAAGAAGCTGATAGCCAAAAGTCCACGACAAGTGGTCTCTTGGCTCAGCTTCTATATGAAAAATTATACTAAGTTTAGTACAGTTACTTTCTCGCGTGTCATAGATTCAAGGCTCTTGCGAATACCTTGTGCACCCATACCAGAACCTTTTACACCGATGAATGGGAAGTGGTCAGGGCCACGCTCTGTACGTCCGTTAATTTGAACGGAGCCAGTGTCGATTTTGTTTGCAATTGCAAATGCTTTATTAATATCTTTTGTGAAGACACTTGCTTGCAGACCAAATTCTGATTTATTGGCAATTTCAATTGCTTCTTCATCAGAAGAAACGCGAATGATTGGAAGAATTGGGCCGAATGGCTCTTCCCAAGCAACTTTCATTTCTTCTGTAACATTGTCAATTAATGTTGGGTAAATTAAGTTGCGTTCACGTTTATTACCGATCACGATTGTAGCGCCTTTTTCTACTGCATCGTCAACTAATCCTTGAACGAAATCAGCAGATTTATCGTCGATTAATGGCACGATTGTGCTGTCTTGTTCTGGAGAACCGACAGATAATGCAGCCACTTGTTCTTTTAATAAGCTTACAAGTTCGTCTGCTACTTTTTCATTTACAAGCACGCGTTTAATTGCTGTGCAACGTTGACCTGAATAAGAGAATGCACCACTAATGATATGGCTTGCAGCTTCTTGTAGGTCAGCATCTTCGCGTACGATACCAGGATCCTTACCACCAAGCTCTAATACAAGTGGAATCATAGCCGCTTTTTTCGCTAAGTGAGCTCCTGTATTTGTACCGCCTGTGAACGATACCATATTTACGCCAGGATGTTCTACTAAGTAGTCACCAATGACAGAACCGCGTCCTGTTGCTACGTTTACAAGTCCTTTTGGAAGACCCGCTTTATGAAGTGCTTCAACCATTTTAATACCGCTAATCGCGCCTTGTGTTGCTGGTTTAAAGATAACAGCATTTCCCATAATAAGAGCTGGTGCAAGTTTTGCAGCAGATAAGTTTACAGGATAGTTAAATGGTGCAATTGCTAGAATTACGCCGCGCGGAACACGTTGAACAATAGCAAGTTTGGATTTAGATCCACCAGGGAAGCTATCTCCCATCATGCTTTCGCCATGCATATGAAGTGCTTCATCTACAGTGTAACGAATTAAATCTGCTGTACGAACAACTTCTTTTTTCGCATCTTTATAGCCTTTACCGACTTCTTTCATTACAATATCAGCAATTTCATCTTGCATATTTATGAGCTCATCAGCCCATTTATATAAATATTTTGCGCGATCTTGAAGAGACGCTTCAGCCCATTCTTTTTGCGCTTGTTTTGCAGATTCAATCGCTTCATCAACTTCTCCGCGAGTAATTGCTTGTACTTTACCGATTACTTCATGTAAATAAGGTGATGGGATATCAATTGTTTGTCCAGATGAACTTTCTCTCCATTCACCGTTTAAATAAAATTTGTATGTATTGCTAGTTGTCATGATTAGTCCTCCTAAAATAGCAACTTGTAAGAGTGAGTATATGGTGATTGTAGGGCGTTTGAGAATATTTTTCAAACAAAATGTTTGTGAAAACGGTTACTCATATGAAATTTATTTTGTATGCCTTTTCATGCGGTAGTTAACCTTATTTGCACGTGAAATATAGGGTAATCTGTATAGTATCAATAGACGCATTTTTAAGTTCGTTTAGATTGTAGAAACTTTATCTCCGCTATTTGCGGGCAGTAATACCCCAACCTCAAGATTCTAAAGAAACCAAAGAAGCTAGGTGGGGGCTAATAATTAGTGGAGGATGAAGAAAACCCCCACTGATTAAAATTTCACTTGATACAATTGTTAAAAAAATAATTGACAGAAAAGTCTCTAAAGTTATAAAATTAAAAATGGAAAATAAAAACAAGGAGGTGTGCGTAATGATTGTAGTTGTAAATTTGACTGGCTTAGCTATATTACCTGGAGTGAAATATCCATATCATTACGCAACCTGTACGGAAAGATAGAGCTTTTTTGTTTTTTGAAAAAGCGTACGTTGCGTATATCGTAACGTACGCTTTTATGCGTTTTTCGCATATCGTCAAGCGGCGGTATGCGTTTTTTTGTCCCTTTTTTGGGTGTTCCCATACTTTTTGTATGGTTTTCATACTACATCGAATATAGAAAGGAAGGGAAAATGATGAAACAATACGGTCTTCGAAATGTAAAAGCAGGAGTTTTTGATACCGGATAATGGAAATGGGATAAAACGAGATTTGGAAGGGAGAGATTATATTGTTTTCAGTATTACAAAAGCTAGCTTGGTTTTTTAAAGCGCATTGGAAAAGGTATAGTATAGCGATTGGGGCGCTTTTAATTGTAAATGCAATTGAAGTTGTTCCCCCAAAGGTACTCGGCTTAGCAATTGATGATATAAAGGCAGGAGCTTTAACGAGTGCGGTGATTATGAATTATGTTTGGATCCTGTTTGGGGTAACGATAGGAGGGTATGCGCTCACCTATGTATGGCAACAACAATTATTTGGCGGGGCATTCGTACTTGAAAAAACGATGCGTTCCAAGTTTATGGGACACTTGCTGAAAATGACGCCAACTTTTTATCACAAGAATCGTACCGGTGATTTAATGGCACGGGCTACAAATGATTTAAAAGCGATTGCCATGACTGCAGGGTTTGGTATATTGACACTTCTTGATTCCAGTTTATATATGTTGACGATTGTGTTCATGATGGGATTTTCAATTAGTTGGCAGCTGACGATTGCTGCGCTTTTACCGCTCCCAATTATGGCGTATGCCATGAATATATATGGGAAGAAATTACACGAACGCTTTACGATTGCCCAAGATGCTTTTGGGGATATGAATGATAAAGTACTCGAGTCGATTGCAGGTGTTCGTGTGATCCGTGCATATGTACAGGAGAAAGCTGATGAACAAAGGTTTCATCACTTAGGAACAGATGTGTACGAGAAAAATATGAGAGTGGCAAAAATTGACGCACTGTTTCAGCCGACAGTCAAAATGCTTGTTGGACTTAGTTATTTAATTGGTTTAGTATACGGAGCGTTTTTAGTATTTCAAATGAAAATTACACTGGGAGAACTTGTTTCCTTTAACATCTATCTTGGGATGATGATTTGGCCGATGTTTGCCATCGGTGAATTAATTAATGTGATGCAGCGCGGAAATGCCTCGCTTGATCGTGTAAATGAAACATTAGCGTATGAGCCTGATGTGAAAAATATGAAAAAACGAGCGCATGTATATAAGCCGGAGTATGTTGATTTTGATGAGGTATCTTTTTTATATCCAACATCGTCAGAGCTCAATCTGAAAAATATTTCTTTTTCATTAAAGCAGGGAGAGACACTTGGAATCGTTGGGAAAACCGGAAGTGGTAAAACGACACTTGTTCGTCAACTTCTTCGCCAATACCCGCTTGGAACAGGAGAAATTAAGGTATCAGGTGTTGCACTAGGTGAAATACCAATTGATCATGCACTAGGCTGGATTGGATATGTACCGCAAGAACATATTCTATTTTCAAAAACAGCGCGTGAAAATATTTTATTTGGGAACAGAGAGGCAAGTAGAGAAGAGCTTCAAAAGGCAATTGAAATTGCTGCGTTTAAAAAGGATTTAGAGTTTCTTCCAGAAGGATTAGAGACGCTTGTAGGGGAAAAGGGTGTTTCTTTATCCGGTGGGCAGAAGCAGCGAATTTCGATTGCACGCGCAGTGATTCAAAATCCAGAAATATTAATTTTAGATGATTCTTTATCTGCTGTTGATGCTCGTACAGAAGCGGCAATTATTGAAAATATAAGAAGAGAACGGAGCGGGAAAACAACGATTATTACAACGCATCGCCTATCTGCAGTGCAGCATGCTGATTGGATTCTCGTTATGGATAATGGTGAGATTATCGAAGAGGGAACACATGACAGGCTCGTTCATGAAGAGGGTTGGTATGCAGAACAATTCGAAAGACAGCAAGGAGAAAGTATAGAGGGTGAGGTGAAAATATGAGTGTCGGAAAAAGGTTATTTCAATATGCAATGAAAGTAAAAACAACCATTATTGCTGCACTTGCTATGTTGTTGATTTTCGTTATTGCTGAGCTTGCAGGTCCATTTGTTGCGAAGACGATGATTGATGATCATATTGTCGGAATAGAGAAACCATGGCATGAAACGGTGAAAGGTGAAGATGCCGTTTCTTATAATGGCACTTGGTATAAGCGAAGTGATCGTTTTGAAAAAGGAGAACAAAAAGGAAAGGAAGTTCGAGTGATACAAATTGGCTTTAAGTATTATTTTGTCCCAAATAAGATTTCCTTTGAAGGAGCACGTTCTATAAAAGGGGATATCATTACCGTTCAAAGCGGAAAAGCAACGCAAGTGTATAAAGCAAAAATGTTAACAGGGGCGGAAGTGTATTCGTTTTATGAACCGGAGATAAAAAGGTTACTCCTGCTTGGCGGAGGTTACTTTGCCTTATTATTGATTGTGTCATTATTTGCATATGGTAAGCAGTTTTATTTACAGAAAGCATCTAATAAAATTATTCAAATTATGCGTGAAGATGTATTTTCGCATATTCAAACATTGCCGATTCGTTATTTTGACCATTTACCAGCGGGGAAAATTGTATCGCGTGTAACGAATGATACAGAGGCAATTCGGGAGTTATATGTAACGGTTTTAGCAACATTTATTTCTAGTTTTATTTACATTATCGGGATTTTTGCTGCTTTATTTTTGCTTGATATAAAGCTGGCGCTCATGTGTTTACTCATTGTACCAATTTTAATTGTGTGGGCTATTATATATAGAAAGTATGCTTCTGTATACAATCATAAAATGCGCTCTCGTTTATCAGATATTAATGGTACAGTGAATGAATCAATTCAAGGGATGCCAATTATTCAAGCATTTCGTCAAGAGCGCGCGACAAAAGAAGAGTTTGAAGAATTAAATGAAGACTACTATAAGTATCAAAACAAAATTTTAAATTTAAATGCAGCAACATCGCACAATTTAGTAGGGGTGCTTCGTAATATTGCTTTTACAGCGGTGATTTGGTATTTTGGCGGTGCTTCTTTAAGCGCTACAGGCCTTATTTCTTTAGGGGTGTTATATGCCTTTGTAGATTATTTAACACGACTCTTTTCACCAATTACGAATATGGTGAATCAGCTTGCAAACTTAGAGCAAGCACGCGTTGCATCAGAGCGCGTATTTGAGTTGTTGGATGAAACAGGAGAAGCTGTGCACGAAGAACACATACCACGTCTTAGAGGTCATGTTCGATTTGATGATGTTTCCTTCTCTTATAACGGAAAAGACGAAGTGTTAAAAAACATTTCTTTTGAAGCGAAAAAGGGAGAGACAGTTGCATTGGTCGGTCATACTGGATCAGGAAAAAGCTCGATTATGAACGTGCTCTTTCAGTTTTATGAATTCCAAAAAGGAAAACTTACAATCGATGGGCGTGATGTAAAAGATATGCCAAAACAAGCGCTGCGTGAGCATATGGGAATTGTACTGCAAGATCCGTTCTTATTTACAGGAACGGTTGCATCGAACGTGAGTCTAGAACATCCGAAAATTTCGAAAGATAGAATTGTAAAAGCACTTCATGATGTGGGAGCAGAGCGATTTGCAAATCATATAGAAGAGGAAGTTACCGAAAAAGGGAATACACTTTCTACTGGAGAACGACAGCTTATATCATTTGCACGAGCTTTAGCATTCGACCCGGCTATTTTAATTTTAGATGAAGCGACGTCAAGTATTGATACAGAGACAGAAGCGATGATCCAACAAGCATTGGAGGTTGTAAAGAAAGGAAGAACAACATTCATCATTGCCCACCGCCTTTCAACGATAAAGAGTGCCGATCAAATTATTGTTCTTGACCGAGGGACCATTCTTGAAAAAGGATCACACGAAGAATTAATGCAGAAAAAGGGTCGTTATTACGAAATGTATAAAACACAGATCGAAGGAAGTCACAGTGCATAATGTTCATGAAATGTTTTCTCCCTTTGTCCATATGATATTTTGGAGAAAGGGGGGAATGGTTGTGGAAGAATTATCCCGCTATTTACAGGCAGTAATACTCACGCCTAAAAATTCGGTAGAAAGCAAAGAAGTTAGGTGGGGGATAAACTGTCCATAAAAGCCCGATTGGTGAGGGTCAATGATCAGTGGGGATGAAGAAAGCTCCCACTGATTAAAGTTGCACTTCATCAGTTACATGTAACATTGCATTCTTTTTATGATTGTGCAGGATGATGAGATATTGTGTATGGGACTCTTAAAGGAACTTGCTTTGTTTAGCAAGTTCTTTTTTATATAGGTAAGGCAGTATTGTTTTACCTTTTTCTTTATAAATGCTATATTAAAAAATGTTACTTATTTTTTGTATGTTATGATTTTACACCCTTTTGTTTGATTATGAAGAAAAAGGATACACTAATGACGAACATTTTCATTGAAAAATGATTCAGGATTGCATACAATCAATATAGCTTTTAAATTCCTATCAGAATACTTGGAGGATTAATATCATGAAAAAATTATTTTCAGTGTTTGCAGTAGCCACGCTTGCGGTCGGTATTGTAGCGGGCTGCGGCAAAGAAGAGAAAAAAGATACAGCGAGTCAAGATGCATTGCAAAAAATAAAACAAAGCGGTGAAATTGTTGTTGGTACAGAAGGTACATACCCGCCGTTTACATTCCATGATGAGAGTGGAAAATTAACTGGATTTGATGTTGAGTTAACAGAAGAAGTTGCAAAACGTTTAGGTGTAAAACCAGTGTTTAAAGAAACACAATGGGACAGCTTACTTGCAGGACTTGATGCAAAACGTTTTGATATGGTTGCAAACGAAGTTGGGATTCGTGAAGATCGTCAAAAGAAATATGATTTCTCTAAACCATATATTTCTTCTTCAGCAGCTCTTGTAGTTGCAAAGGATAAAGATAAGCCAGCTTCATTTACAGATGTAAAAGGCTTAAAAGCAGCGCAATCTTTAACTAGTAACTACGCTGATCTTGCAAAGAAAAATGGTGCGGAAATCACTGGTGTAGAAGGCTTTAGCCAAGCAGTAGAACTACTTAATACAGGGCGTGTTGATTTCACAATCAATGATCGTTTATCAGTATTAAACTATTTACAAACGAAAAAAGATGCGAATATTAAAATTGTTGCTACAGAAAAAGAAGCAGCACAAAGTGGATTCTTATTCCGCAAAGGCAGCGATAAGCTTGTACAAGAGGTAGATAAAGCGTTAGAGGATATGAAAAAAGATGGTACGTACGACAAAATAGCGAAAAAATGGTTTGGTGAAGATGTATCTAAGTAGTGCAATTATCAGTGCAGATCGATTATCGGTTTGGGTAGATATTATGCAAACTTCCTTCATGCCTATGCTGAAGGAAGCTCTTTTCACGACAATTCCATTAGCGCTTATTACATTTATCCTTGGTCTTATATTAGCGACGCTTACAGCTTTAGGACGTATTTCAAGTAGTCGCATTTTACAATGGATCGCTCGTATCTATGTATCTATTATTCGCGGAACACCACTTCTTGTACAATTGTTTATTATTTTCTATGGACTTCCAACACTGCATATTGAGATTGAACCATTCACAGCAGCTATTATTGGATTTTCATTAAATGTTGGTGCGTATGCATCTGAAATTATTCGTGCGGCTATCCTATCGATTCCGAAAGGGCAATGGGAAGCAGCGTATACAATAGGGATGACGTATCCTCAAGCATTAAAGCGCATCATTTTACCACAAGCAACACGTGTATCGATTCCGCCACTTTCGAATACATTTATTAGTTTAATTAAAGACACTTCATTAGCATCTTTAATTTTAGTAACAGAAATGTTTCGAAAAGCGCAGGAAATTGCAGCGATGAATTATGAATTTTTAATTGTGTACTTTGAAGCAGGTCTCATTTATTGGGTAATTTGTTTCTTACTTTCTATCGTACAGCAAATATTAGAAAAGCGTTCAGAACGTTATACGCTAAAATAATTATCCTTTTACAAAAGGAGTTTTTGTTTTTATGATTTCAATTCAACATTTACAAAAGAGTTTCGGTGATAATACCGTACTAAAGCAGATAGATGTATCAGTGGATAAAGGTGAGGTTGTCGTAATTATCGGACCATCTGGATCTGGTAAAACAACATTTTTACGTTGCCTCAATGTACTAGAAACACCGAATGCTGGCATCATTCGCATCGGTGATGAAGAGCTGGATTTCTCTAAAAAAATAACGAAGAGCGATATTGTAAAACTTCGTACACAAACAGGTATGGTATTTCAGCATCATAATTTATTTCCTCACTTAACAGCCGTTCAAAATGTAATGGAAGGGCTTGTTACAGTGAAAAAGATGGGGAAAGAAGAAGCAAAGAAAAAGGCGACATCCGTCCTTGGAAAAGTTGGACTAGGAGATAAATTGGATTTATATCCATTTCAGCTTTCAGGTGGACAACAGCAGCGCGTTGGGATTGCCCGTGCGCTTGCGATGGAGCCGCAAGTTCTATTATTCGATGAGCCAACTTCAGCGCTAGATCCTGAGCTTGTGCAAGAAGTGTTAAAGGTGATGAAAGAACTTGCGAAAGAAGGAATGACGATGGTCATCGTAACGCATGAAATGCGCTTTGCCCATCAAATTGCAAACCGCGTTATCTTTATGGATGGTGGTGTTGTCGTAGAACAAGGCACACCAGAAGAAGTGTTTACAACTCCAAAAGAAGAGCGGACGAAGAAGTTTTTACAAATGCTTCAATAGAAAGGTCTCAAGCGAATGCTTGAGACCTTTTTTGCCATATATATTTATTTGTGGAATCCGCCAAGGCTTTGTTCTGCCATTGCTACTAAACGTTTTGTAATTTCTCCACCAACAGAACCGTTTGCACGAGCTGTAGAATCAGCTCCTAATTGTACACCAAATTCTTGTGCGATTTCGTATTTCATTTGATCGATTGCAGCTGATACACCTGGTACTACTAATTGATTTGAAGAATTTTGGTTTGCCATAGGAATATATCCTCCTTAGGGTATAAGAGATTTTTTTTGGTTGGACTAGCTGGACTTGAACCAGAATCGCCCCGTTTGGCGCTAATCCATCGTTTGAGGTGAATGTATTCATAGTATGGATGATACGTAGAGAGATATGCAGATTTTAAATTTGTAATTTTTGTAAAAATACATCTTAGAGAGAACAAAATGAAGTATCGTTGTATTTTTGTAAAAGAAGGCTACACTAATCGTGAATATCGCGTGAAACTTCTGTCAGTGTGGTGTTTCATTCACCACTTATCTTCTGTATTTTTTAGAACTTTGATACGGTATACAGTGAATTGTGTTTGGAGGAATGTAGATGGCGATGTGTCCGCTTTGTAATGCACTGGAAAATCAAACATATACTTGTCAAGCTTGTACGAATATACTCCAAGATTACGGTAAAGTTGTGGATTATATAGATCCTTATAACGCATATATGGATCAAGATTTATTAATAGCAGTAGACGGTTTAACATCAAACAATTCTCAGCGATATTGCATTCACTTTTTTTATTGCGGGGCGTGTGAAGAACAAACGGAAATAACAGTGAGGCTTGTGTAACGTAAAACTTCCACCTCTAAGGTAAGGTGGAAGTTTCATCTTCTTGAAACAGCTCTTCAGGACGTTTGAAAGAGTGTTCTGCTAAATGCATCGCATATTCATAAAATAATTGTCTCGTCAGCTGGCTGCTTTCTTGTAATTTTTCACATTGAAACATAGTTCTTCCTGGTTTGGAATTTGCTTCAAATAACCAAATTTGACCTTCTTTATCAAATCCGATATCAAATCCAATTTCTCCAATAAAGCCCTCGATTCCCTGATCTAACATGGTGCTGAGCTGCAGCACAGCAGATGTTAATTGATTTGTATTCCCGATGCGATCTGTTGTGTTTGGGAAAATGTCTTGAAGTAGCTTTATTTCTCCTCCGTTATTAATATGAGTTGTCATACTTCCTTTTCCCGCAATTTTAGCAACGATGGCACTGACTGTCCAAGCGCCAAAGCGATTTTTGTTTGTATGAATCCGAAAATCAACAGGTTGCCCGTTAACGCGCATTAATGAAATTCCTTGTTGTACAATAAACGTTTTTAAATTATGTCCTCGCATCACATGATTCATTAAAGTTTCTAACGAGTAATATTTTCGTAATTTATTTTGCTCACCTTCGCGGTAGCGACAATAATAGCTGTTTTCTGCAGAAGAATAGAAAATTTGATAAATATTCTTTCCTAAGCTACCATGTATGGGCTTCATATAAACATGTTTGTATTTGGATAAGAAACGTTCTACTTGCTCGAAATGCCGAAACATTTCTGTTTTTGGTAACAAGGAAGAGACTGTTTTTTCGTTTGCGAGAAGTTGATGTATATCCCATTTATTAAAAAAACCTGGGTTAAACCATGGAATCGCATATTCTGTTTGCAATCGCTTTTTACTCCGAGAAATTGGTTTGTAAAGCTCTGCTTGGCGGTTGGGTAATCGGTCATAAATGACGTTTGGAAAAGGAACGTTACATTGTATCCAGTTTCCGTCTTTGAAAAAGTACCCATCAATTGTTTCTTCTTCCCAATTGATATGTTGTGCACCAAATAAAAATACGAATGGACATAGCGAGTCAGATGGAGTCAGTAAATCTCCAAGTGTAATCGAACGGTTTCCAATGGGATCAGATGCTGATTCGGTAAAACCGGTTGTGAAAATGCCAATCAGTGGCCCAAATATAAGTGTTTGATTTTGAATGAAAGCATGAATGCTAGTTGGGAATGGAAGACAAAGTGCTTTCGCAATCTGTTCACCAAGTATAATTTCATGAGAATATGTGTAACGAATTTGAATATCCTTACATGCCATATAACGTGTTCCGAAAGAAAGAGATTGAAGAGAGGAAGTATTAGAAAATATATAGGGTAGTGTTAGAGATAGCGGCTGATCTTTAGAAATTTTTAATGTGTAAATATGATCTTTCAATCCAGTTCTCCCTCCTTTGTATGATAATGAGGCGTACATGCATGTATGTATAGTTGTTAGGTGGGACTTGTAATCCTGCCAAATGGGCGGTTTTACGTTATATATGCCTTGCAAACATACTTCCATAACATTATACTGTTGTCCGCATAACGATATGCTATTTTCTGCTGGGTGTGTGCTGGAAATGATATGGAGTAAAATTTCTATCATTTTTAAGCAGCTAAGCTGTTAGCGGTTATCTATTTTGCTTCTCATTAAGAATTGAATTATGTTGTAGAGCGGGATCATATAGAGAATCAAAATGAATGGATTATAATATTGTAGTAAAATGTGTGTATATTGGAGAAATGGAAGGTTGGTATTGTAATGAATATGTGGTTAAGTATAGTAACAACGACGGGCATAGGAGCGGTGATTGGTGGGTTTACGAATCATTTAGCGATTAAAATGTTATTTCGTCCTCATCGCCCCGTTTATATTGGAAAGTTTCAAGTGCCGTTTACACCGGGATTGATTCCGAAACGTCGTGATGAATTAGCAGTTCAATTAGGGAAAATGGTTGTCGATCATTTGTTAACACCGGAAGGGATAGAAAAGAAATTAACAAATGAAGACTTCCAGCGGGAACTGATGATCTGGACACAAACAGAAATGGACAAGTTTTTCATGAATGAGCAAACATTACGGGACGTATTAGAAAAATGGGAAATGGGATATGTAGAGAGCCGTGCCGTCCAACAAATTGAAAGAATCATTGCGGAAAAGATTGATGTATTCTTATCGCAATATTATACATATACATGGGAACAAGCTCTTCCCACTTCGGTTCATGAAAAAGTGGAGCAAACTATTCCAAGGATAGCCTCTTTCATTGTGAAAAAAGGAATTGAATTTTTTGAAAGTGCAGAAGGAAAACAACGTCTTTCAAAAATGATCGATGACTTTTTTGCTTCACGAGGAACGTTATTAAATTTAGTCGGTATGTTTTTAGGGAATGTAAGTCTAGTGGATCGTCTGCAGCCAGAAGTTATTAAGTTTCTACAACAAGACGGAACGAAGCAGTTGCTAAACGATGTGTTGCGAAAAGAATGGGAGAAATGGAAAGGGCGAGAAGTGAAAGAACTGGAGTCTTTTGTATCAAAAGAGGCGGTTATACAAACAATGATATCCACGATAAAAGTCGAAGAAACAGTAGGTACTTTCTTAAATCAATCTGTTCGAAAAGCATGTGAGCCTGTGCGAGAAGAGATTGTCCAAAATATGATTCCGAAGCTAGTGCAAAAAGGCTTGAAATGGGGCATAAGCAATGTGGGAAATGTTCTAGAGCGCTTGCATTTAGCGGAGATTGTGCAACAAGAAGTATCTACATTTTCAACAGAACGATTAGAAGATCTTGTGTTATCGATTACGAAGAGTGAACTGAAGATGATTACATATTTAGGAGCGCTATTAGGAGGGACAATTGGGCTTGTACAAGGTGTATTATTACTGTTCCTATCCTGATTTATGTGCTATATAATTACAAATTAAAAAACCGACATAAAACCCTTCTTTTTAGGTGGGAGAGAGCATTCGGCCATGCATAGAAGCGGTCAGATCCTTTTCCTGCCCCATGTGAAGTGAAAACAAAGAGAGAAAACGAGTGCAGGTCACCTTTTGTTATCCATAGCCGCGGCTATATGTCGAAAAATCAAAATGGATTTATATATATTCTATTCTGCGGCTAGATGTAAAGAAAGTGAAACCTCTTCACATCTCATGCATAGTTTGATATTGTAAGAAGGTACATATCAAAAAGTACCCAAAGGGTTGCACAGAGTGTATGATAGCTCTAGCCCGCTAAAGGAGGAAATATAAAATGACGAAGAATATTCATGATGTTGCATATGAATTACAAACAGCAATTACAGAAAATGCAGATTTCCAAGCTCTAAAAGCAAGCTATACAGAAGTACAAGGAGATGCGGATTCAAAACAATTATTTGACCATTTCCGTACAATGCAAATGGGCTTACAACAAAAGATGATGCAAGGTGAAGAAATCACAGAAGAAGATAACAAAAAAGCACAAGAAGTTGTAGCACTTATTCAACAAAATCCAAAAATCGTAAAGTTAATGGAAACAGAGCAACGTTTAAATGTTGTAATCGGCGATATTAACAAAATTATCATGAAGCCACTTGAAGAATTATATAGTGCATATATGCAAGCTTAATAAAACAGGCGTTTCCTCATAAAGAGGAAGCGTCTTTTTTATTTAGAAACGAACGGATGCTGCTTGAAATAAAAGCGCCATGGATAATGAACAGCTTCTTCCGCATAGTCAATATTAATACGTGGCCCAGAGACAATTTCATATCGAGAAGATAAATGCTCTTCTTCTGGGATAACATCAACATACAGTTCATCACTTTGCAGTGATAAACCTCTTTGTTCTAAAGTAATACCCATTGCACGGCAGAGTTTTCCTGGTCCGTTCGTTAAATTTTTATATTGTGCTTTCGTAATGTCAGTTTTACCGTAGCGTGCAACCTTCATTTCTTCAATACCTTGTGTTGGTTCCAATGCGCGAATAAGTACGCCTTGCGGAATACCAATTGGGGCCGTGATGATATTAAAGCAATGATACATACCGTAAATGAGGTAGACATAAGCGTGTCCTGGTGAACCAAACATAACTTCTGTTCGATCTGTACGTCTTCCGCCATAGCTATGTGCAGCTTTATCATCGGGACCTTTATATGCTTCTACTTCTACAATCATTCCACTTCGCTCTATACCATCTACGATATGGACAAGTTTATGACCAAGTAATCTTTTGGCAACTTCTAATGTATCGCCTTCATAAAAAGATAGGGGGGCTTTCATATTCGTAGCTCCTTTACCGATTGGCTATCTATATTAAACCAAATTTTCCACAGAGATTCCAACTCGTTCTAATTAACAATTTAATTTCATAAATTATGGATAGAGTAAAAGCAGCTAAGAGGAGGGAATGCGACATGATTTATCGCTTATTGGCTCTTAATATAGATGGAACATTGCTGCAGAAAAATGGAAAGATACCAAAAGGAACACGAGAAGCCATTGATTTTGTGAAACGAAAAGGTGTATACGTTACGCTGTTTACAAGTCGTAACTTTCAATCTGCTCATAAAATAGCAAAATCGTTAAAGCTAGATTCGATATTAGTTACGCATAGCGGTTCCTTTATTTCCGCTTCATTAGATAAACCGTTCATCCAAAAACGATTATCTGAGGAAAAAACATTTAATATGGTGCAAGTACTTGAACATTTTGAGTGTAATATCCGTATTTCACATGAACGCTTTTCTATTGGTAACCGTGAGCGCAATACATCAAACTTAATTGCACGCACTGTATTATCAAGTACAGATCCGCTTTTTTATCCTGTTCAATTTGTGGATTCATTAGGTGACGCACTCCGTGATCAGCCTGTTGCTGCTCCAAAGATTGATGTTGTCTTTACAAGCAGAGGAGAAAAAGAACGAGCGCTTAAAACATTGCGTAAAGCGTTTGAAGATGTAGAGTATATAGAATGCGATAGGGGAAAAGTAGAAATTCTTCCGCCGCATGTATCGAAATTAAGAGGTTTACAATTACTAGGAGAGCACCTTGGAATAGAGTTAAATGAAATGGTAGCAATTGGTGATAGCTTAGAAGATCTAGATGTCATTGAAAGTGTAGGATTAGGAGTTGCAATGGGAGATGCACCAGTTGAATTGAAAAAAGCAGCGGACTGGATTACACGTTCCAATAGTGAAAATGGAGTAGAGTATATGATTAAAGAACATTTTCGAAAGCAATTTCCACTGCCATTTCTCAAAAACCATACACAGGCTAATAAATGGTGAAAGGGTATCTCCGAGAAGTAGCCTGATAGCTACTTCTCGGAGATGTTTTTTTATGAACGTATTATCGCATAATCGATATATAAATCCATTATGATTTTTCGGCATATAGCCGTGGCTATGGATAACAAAAGGTGACCTGCACTCATTTTCTCTCTTTGTTTTCACTTGGTATGGGGCAGGAAAAGGATCTGGGATGCTCTCTCCCACCTAAAAGGAAGGGTTTTATGTAGGATCAGAAAGTTAATCATAAGTTTTGAGATTACAAAAATCCCACTACTTTTCTTCGGGAAAAATGAGGTAAAAGCTTCTGTATTGACCTGTAAACGCCCTTCAAGTAAACTAAAGAGAGTTTACAAATGAAAAGGTGATAATTGTTGTTAATTTCAATTAAAACGTTACAAGATGATCGTTTTTTACGCCCGCTGCAAAATATTAGCGGCTTATTTTTTGAAGAAAGTACGATAGGATTTGAAAAAGAAGACGCAAATCTTATTGTTGATATACATGTAGAGGGAAATGTAACAGCGTCTGCTCGTTTAACAGATGTTGCAACTGGAAATGTATATGAAGAAACGTTTTCGAAAGATTTATCTTTCTTTACAGAAGAAAAAGAACGTATGAAACAAGTAAAGCACGTTGTTTCTTATGTGTACCTATCTGTTCTGCAGCAGCTAACAGGACTTGAGCAAAGTTGGGGGATTTTAACAGGAGTACGCCCAACAAAACTTCTTCACAAAATGCTGCAAAATGGTATGACAAAAGAAGAAGCGCATAAAGAGCTTCGTGAAAGTTATTTAATTCATGAAGAAAAAATTGAACTTCTGCAGCGTATTGTAGACTGTCAATTAGCGGTTGTTCCAGATTTATATCGTTTGAAAGAAGAAGTGAGTATTTATATAGGTATTCCGTTTTGTCCGACAAAGTGTGCGTATTGTACATTCCCGGCTTATGCGATTAATGGACGCCAAGGATCTGTTGATTCTTTCTTAGGCGGTTTGCACTATGAAGTTCGTGAAATAGGTAAGTTTTTAAAGGAAAAAGGGGTAAAAGTTACAACGATTTATTACGGCGGCGGTACCCCGACAAGTATTACAGCAGAAGAGATGGATATGCTGTATGAAGAAATGTATCAATCGTTCCCTGATGTGAAAGAGGTGCGTGAAGTAACAGTTGAGGCGGGTCGTCCGGATACAATCACACCAGCAAAACTGGAAGTGTTAAACAAATGGAATATTGACCGCATCAGTATTAATCCGCAGTCCTATCATCAAGAAACATTAAAAGCAATCGGACGTCATCATACGGTGGAAGAAACGATTGAGAAATACCATCTTGCTCGTGAAATGGGCATGAACAATATTAATATGGACTTAATTATTGGTCTTCCTGGTGAAGGTCTAGACATCTTTAAACATACGTTAGATGAAACAGAAAAGTTAATGCCGGAATCGTTAACAGTTCATACGCTATCATTCAAACGTGCTTCTGAAATGACGCAGAATAAGCGTAAATATAAAGTGGCAGGCCGCGAAGAAATTACAGCGATGATGCATGAAGCGGAAGAGTGGACGAAGAATCATAATTACGTGCCATATTACCTATATCGCCAAAAGAACATTTTAGGTAACTTAGAAAACGTTGGCTACGCGATGCCATCGCAAGAAAGTATTTATAATATCGTAATTATGGAAGAAGTACAATCCATCATCGGTCTTGGCTGCGGTGCATCTAGTAAATTTGTTCATCCGCAAACAGGTGCGATTACACACTTCGCAAACCCGAAAGATCCGAAATCATATAATGATGGTTATATTAAATATACAGAAGATAAGCTCGAGATTTTAAAAGAGTTATTCTCCTAAGAGGCTGACCTAAAAGTTCACGTATAGTGGACTTTTAGGTATCAGTCTCTTTTTTTATTTCGTTGATGCCCGATTGGTTTAACGAATCATTCATGAGAAGATGGAACCCCCTACGGATGAAAGTTTCATTTTATTTGTAAAACAATGTCGAGAATAATCAGAAAATGAAGGTAAAAATATGCAGGAAGATGTCTGCTTATGCACGAAATGATAGATTTATGAAAGATTTAAGGGGGTATATTTTGATATGTATATGACCATTGGAAGAATTTTCGATTTAGCGGTAGGGAAGTATCCGAGTAAAGAAGCATTGGTCGAACCAGAAAAGAATATTCGATGGACATATAAACAATGGGATGAACAAGTTAATAAAACTGCACAGGCACTGTTAGCAGAAGGCGTGAGAAAAGGGGATTGTGTATCTGTTTATTTATACAACTGTCATGAATTTGTAAACGTTTACTTGGCTTGCGCCAAAATCGGTGCGATATTCAATCCAATTAATTTCCGCTTAAAAGCAAAAGAAGTAACTTACATTCTACAAGACGCCTCCTCCAAAGTTGTTGTATTTGAAAAAAGTGTCGAGCAGGTAGTTGCAGCGATTGAACGAGATTTCCCAAACAGTTCTTTTTGGTATATTGAAGATGATGCCCCTTCCTATGCTACTTCCTATCATGAAAAGGTAAATGCTGCATCGTCTGAACCGGTAGACATTGAAATTGAAGAAATGGACTATTGTTCGATGCTCTATACAAGCGGCACGACGGGTCATCCGAAAGGGGTGCTGCACCGTCATCGCGAAATGGCAGAGCATAGTATGATTTGCACGTATTTCTTAAAATATAATCGTCATAGTGTTGGACTCGCAGTAGCACCGTTATATCATTGCGGTGAATTAAATGCAGGTATTTTACCGCGCATTCAAGTTGGCGGGAAAAATATCATTTTACATCACTTTGATACGAAAACGGTTTTACATACGATAGAGAAAGAAAAGATTACAACATTTTTTGCAGCACCAACAATGTGGAATATGATGTTACAAGAAGATTTGTCGCAATACGAATTACAGTCGATGAAAATTGGAATTTACGGCGGGGCTGCGATGGCACCAGCGCTTGTAAAAGAATGTAAAGAGCGTCTTCATATCGACCTTGTCCAAATTTATGGGATGACGGAGATGGGGCCGGTTGTTGCATTCTTAGTGGAAGAGGATCAAATTACGAAAGCTGGCTCAGCGGGAACACTATGTTTTAGCCACGAAATTCGTATCGTAAAACCAAATGAAGATGAACCGGCAGAACCAGATGATGTTTTACCACCGTATGAAGTGGGAGAAATTATTTTACGTGGACCATCTATGATGGCAGGGTATCACAATCGTGAAGAAGCGACCGCAAAGTCTCTATACAAAGGCTGGTATCACTCGGGTGACCTTGGTTATTTAGATAAAGATGGCTATTTATATGTAGCAGATCGCGTTGATGATATGGTTATTAGTGGCGGGGTGAACATTTATCCACGTGAAATTGAAGATTTCTTACATAGTCATGACGGCATACTAGACGTTGCGGTACTTGGCGAACCAGATGAACTATGGGGTGAGCGTGTTGTTGCAGTGATTGTTAAGAAAGATGAACATGTAACGGAAGAAGATTTAGAAAGATATTGTAAAGAAAGCGATGAACTTGCTGACTATAAACGCCCACGTCATTACGTATTTGTCGATGAGCTCCCTCGTAATGCGAGTGGAAAGTTGCAGAAATTTGTACTCCGAGAATCGTTAAAAGGTGTGAAGAACTAATAAAATGCAAAAAAAATGCCTTTCCTTAAAATTATCAAGACCTAATTTATAATAATCGTTATTAGATCACTCTCCTAACATATTAGACATATACAACATGTTAGGAGAGCTTTTAATTAAATTAATCAAAAAATCAATTTAATTAAATGTAGCTTTTGAATAAAGTTTAATTAAATATAGGGGTTTAGCCGAGATACGTGTAAAAACGGGCCATAAGATTACTTTTTTTTCCATATCTACGATATACAAAAAAATTAAAGAAACACGAATTTTATAGGCTAAGATATTTTTTGGAAGTAAAAACTTTGATTATTCTGCTCAGTGTAAAAAAATCAAGGTTTTTTATTTGTAGAGTGACAATAAAGTTATTTAATTTTTGATGTAGATTACTTCACCGCACTTAAAAATATAACAATAAAGTCGTTTAAATCTAAGAGTTATTTCATAATCGCGCCCGATAGTGGAAAAGTTAAGAACGCGAAGGAGTTACATTAATAATCCTCAGTTATTTTACTAAAGCTCCCGTGAACCCAAAAAGAAAAACGTCCCCACATCTTGCAGGAACGCATAATAAACATTTACTTTTCTGCTGAGATTATTAAGAACATAGGTCTACGAAGTTCTTCATTCATTTCGGGAATACTCTTTAACATTTCTTCAGAAGGAATTGGTCACTGGAAGTAGGAGAAAACCTCATCGTTTTCACACCAGAGAAACCGGGAACCTACATGTACAGCTGCTGGATGGGAATGATTCGCGGTGTAATCATTGTGAAAGAGGCATAGGGGGAAGTGAAAGCTCCATAAAGAAAATCGACTGTATCCAATGGGGATAGCTGGTTTTAAAAATATTTAGAAAATCCAGTTGACAGTTCATCTACTGAGTGTTACGATATACCTGTAATATGTCACACTGGATACCAACACCACTGAATAGTGAGGTTGCAAAAATATTTTTAAGAAAAATATTGTAACACCTTCTACTCGGTGTTACAATATACATGTAATAAGTAATACTGAATAGCGTGATTTCCTAAAAGCTATTCAGTAAAAATTTCCCTTAGTACTCTGTTATACTGAATATAAGTCAGACAAAATAGAGGAGGCAGAGGAGGATCTGAACATGGAAAATTTAACTGAAATGCTGAAAGGTTCGCTGGAAGGCTGCGTGCTGGAAATCATTAGCCGCCATGAAACCTATGGTTACGAGATTACCCGCCGCCTGAACGAGCTTGGGTTTACCGAAGTCGTGGAAGGGACGGTCTATACCATCCTCGTGCGATTAGAAAAGAAAAAACTTGTGAATATAGAAAAGAAACCGTCAGATATGGGGCCGCCCCGCAAGTTTTACTCACTTAATGAGGCTGGTCGCCAGGAACTTGAATTATTTTGGGGAAAATGGGATTTTGTATCATCAAAAATCAACGTCTTGAAGTCAATCTAGCTGCATAAGATATTCCGTACAATATTTTTGGAGTGTCTTGTTCAGCTTTATAAAAAAGGAGGAAAAATAACATGATGGAAATGTTCAAAAAAATGATTGGTGATAAAAAAGAATACAAGATGATGATGGCACGGGTTGAAGCCCTGCCAGAGGACTACCAGTTTGTATTTAAGAAAATTCAAAACTACATGTGGAATTTCTCAGCGGCGGGCAGCGGGATGGATATGCTGCACATACAGTATGAATTAATCGAGTTGTTCGAATCCGGTGCGGCGGAAGGCAGACAAGTGCTGGAAATCACTGGGGACGATGTGGCGTCCTTTGCCGACGAACTAGTGGCAAACGCTAAAACCTATATCGCCAAGTATCGTGAAGATTTGAATCAGAGTATCATGAAGCGATTGGGAAAAAAATAAATTCAATAGATAATACCGACTGATTAGCTGGTTACAAATGTGAATTGTCGCCTTCGCTATTCAGTTATATTTTTAACCCGGTAGTAAGTTATACAGATTATCAGTCAGACTGAATAGAAGAGTATAGGCAATCTAGCTCCGCAAAGCGCTTTTTATAAGGAGGAAAAAAGTATGAGCAATGCAGCGATTTCTGTAAAAGGGTTAAAAAAATCCTTTAAAGACAAGGAAGTCTTAAAGGGGGTGGATTTTGAGGTGCAGCGTGGCGAAATTTTCGCACTGCTGGGCTCAAATGGAGCGGGCAAGACGACGACGGTCAACATCCTCTCGACGCTGATGAAGCCCGATGGCGGCGAAGTAGGTATTTGCGGCTTTGACGTCCAGCGTCAACCGGATCATGTTCGCCAGAGCATCAGCCTGACAGGGCAGTTCGCAGCTTTAGACGGCATGCTCACCGGACGGGAAAACTTGATGATGATCGCCAAGTTGCGGGAAGTTTCCAATCCCGCTCAAGTCGCCGACAATCTGCTTGCAAGATTCAGCCTGAACGATGCGGCCAACCGCCGGGCGGACCAGTATTCCGGCGGGATGAAGCGCCGGCTTGATATCGCCATGAGCCTGATCGGGACGCCAGCAGTCATTTTTCTCGACGAACCAACGACAGGGCTTGACCCCGAAGCTCGGATTGAAGTCTGGGATACTGTCAAGGAGCTTGCCGGCGGCGGCACGACCATCTTGCTGACGACCCAGTACCTGGAGGAAGCCGAACAACTGGCGGACCGTATCGCCATCCTGCATGGCGGAAAAATCATCACGACCGGTACCCTTACCGAACTCAAAGAGATGTTCCCGCCAGCGAAAGTGGAGTACATCGAGAAGCAGCCGACATTGGAGGAAATTTTCCTCGCGATCATTGGCAAAAAGGAGGAGATGTAAATGAAAAGTAAAACAGGGGTATTACTAGGACGTTTAATGCGCAACATCATGCGCAGCCCGGATACGATTATCACGGTGGCGATTACGCCGATTATGATGATGCTGCTGTTTGTCTACGTATTTGGCGGCGCCATAAAGACAGGCACGGACAACTACGTCAATTATTTATTGCCGGGAATCTTGCTGATGGCTATCGCATCCGGCGTCGCTTACACTTCACTGCGGCTGTTTACGGATGTAAAGAGCGGGCTGATGGCGCGTTTCATTACCATGCCCATCAAGCGCTCGTCGGTATTGTGGGCTCACGTGTTGACCTCGCTTGTTTCCAATGCGCTTACTGTCGTGATTGTTATCCTCGTCGCCCTCTTGATGGGCTTCCGTTCCAGCGCTGGTATCCTGGATTGGCTCGCGGTAGCTGGGATACTCGGGCTGTTTACGCTGGCGCTGACATGGCTAGCTGTCATTCCCGGATTGACAGCGAAGTCTATGGAAGGAGCGACAGCCTACTCGTACCCGCTGATTTTCCTGCCGTTTATCAGTTCGGCCTTTGTCCCCACCGAAACCATGCCTAAAATTGTCCGTGCGTTCGCTGAGAACCAGCCCGTGACTTCAATAGTGAATACGATTCGTGCCCTCTTGTATGAAGGGTCTGTTGGCAACGGTATCTGGATCGCGCTTGCCTGGTGCGTCGGCATCATGATCATTGCTTACTTCTTCGCCAGTAAAGTATTTAAACGTCAGTTAGGGTAAGTACACCATTATGGGATTAGTCATATCCATAGTCAGCCACTGCGATGAATGCATTTGCTACCACATGGAAGTCTGCTTAAATGCCGGGGCAACCATCGATGAAATCATGGAAACCCTCAAAATGGCTTTTTTTCGGTGGAGATGGGGTTATTTCTGAAAATGATCCGGAAGAACAAGAAAAACGTATTAAATATAATGATCTCGTTGCTAATGCTGTTATTTTTCAGAATGTTGTTGATATAACGCTAATTTTATGGTCTCTCATGAAGGAAGGGTAAAAGTTTTCGCGAGAAGATCTTGTTATGCTGAGTCCATACCTTACAAGGCACATTAAACGTTTTGGTGATTATGTCATCGATTTATAAAACATCCCTCAACCAGTAGAGGAGAATATACCGGTATAAACATAAAATGGGTCATCGACTGGAAATAAAAGTAAGGCTATGACCCGTTTTTACACGTATCTCGGCTGAACCCCAAATATAATACTCAAGCCCACATTTTACAGCAAATAATGACATTATATATATAATAGACATTTTTTTGAATATATGATTATTCTATCTATTTTACATAAAAAATAGGATAGCATGTTCTATATTGAACATGCTATCCTATTATCATTTTAGTATGGTTAAAAATTTGGAAAGGCATTTTTTTTACTTGCGTGAGAATCCTTCTTCATCAAGATACTCTGCAGCTTCTGGATAAGAATTAAATGTGCCGTCTAAGTTTACACCAGCGTATACATTCCACATATCATCTTCTTGCATAAGAGTGAGGATATGTCCATCTTCATTATGCCACTCTTCTTCTGCAGCAGGTTTAATTGGTGCTATTTCTTCTTCTGGTTCTTGAGAAAGAAGCTCGATAGATTTTTCAATTAATGAACGTAGTTCGTCTGCTGAAAATTCGCGGATGTTGACCATACCTTTATCATCTGTCTTATAGCCGCGAATTCCGCTAGCATATACGAAGCCATTTCCATTCGGATGTAAATGATATACAACGTTCTTTTTATCTGAGTGACTTTCTTCAAAGTGAAAGTTTACACGTTTTAGTGATACGTTTTTTCTTTCTAATTGTGGGAAAGATTCGATAATCGTTAATTTTTCTTCAAAAGTTAGCATATTGCCTCCGATATATAGTAAGAGATTTAATTTGTTCATTATAGCACAGTCATCTATATTTCCAAAGGTAGATATGTGATCAGTTTTAAATATGAACGCGTTTTCTTCACGATACTGTAAAGAGTTTATATGGAAAAGCGGTGACGAACTCATATTTTCTCGATACAATGAAGTTTGGACATTATATAGAGGTGGTTTTTTTTATGATTCAAAAGATAGCAAAAGAATGTTTAGCTGGTTTTACAGTTGCGATTGTCGCAATGCCACTCGCAATTGCATTTGGGATTGCGGCGACGGGAACGTCTGAAGGTGCTTTGGTTGGATTGTATGGTGCCATTTTTGCAGGACTATTTGCAGCGTTATTTGGTGGTACAGCAGGGCAAGTAACAGGACCAACTGGTCCAATTACAGTCATTGCGACAGGCATTATCGCAAGTTATGGATTAGAAGCGAGCTTTATCGCATTTATGATGGCTGGCTTGTTTCAAATCTTATTTGGGGTATGTAAGCTAGGATCTTATATACGCTATATTCCGTATTCCGTTGTTTCGGGATTTATGAACGGGATTGCACTCATTATTATTTTAGGTGAAATGAAGCATGTAAAGAATAGCTTTTTACTTGTTCTTTTAACAATCATCGTTATGCTTCTTTCAGGGAAATGGATTAAGGCGATTCCAGCGAGCCTTGTTGCACTAGTTGGGGTAACGGCTGCATTACCATTATTTTCTCATTTACTAGAGGGGCTTACCATTCAGTTACCGTTTATGGGAACGATTTCTCTTAATAAAATGATTGAAA
Source organism: Bacillus sp. DX3.1 (assembly GCF_030292155.1). Lineage (NCBI taxonomy): Bacteria > Bacillati > Bacillota > Bacilli > Caryophanales > Bacillaceae > Bacillus > Bacillus sp. DX3.1. The sequence continues at coordinate 949,168 of NZ_CP128153.1, forward strand.
AAATTGGAGAAATCCCGGAAGCGATACCTTCTCTTCATCTCCCAACTTTTAGCGAATATTCCGTACTTGAACTTATCCTCCCGGCGCTTAGCATCGCATTATTAGGCTCCATTGACTCTTTGTTAACATCCGTTGTTATGGACAATGTAACAGGCACACGTCATAAAAGTAATAAAGAGCTCATTGGTCAAGGGTTAGGGAATATTGTTAGCGGCTTATTTGGAGGTTTAGCAGGGGCAGGTGCAACAGTAAGATCGATTGTGAATATAAAAAGCGGCGGAAAAACAGCATTATCAGCTTCTATGCATAGTGTCATTTTATTTGTCTTTATTATGGGACTCGGCGCTGTTGTACAATATATTCCACTTGCAGTATTGTCAGGTATTTTAATTTTAACAGGTATCGGAATGTTTGATTGGGACAGCATGAAGAAAATGCATGTGGCACCAAAAGGTGATGTGATTGTGATGCTTTTAACAATGATTATTACGGTGAAATTTGATTTAATGATTGCTGTTGCATTTGGAATTCTTCTTTCCTTCGTCTTGTATGTTGTGCAGTGTAAAGAACGAAAAGCTTCTATTATAAAAGAAAAAGATGCAACGTATGTGATTCAAGGACCACTTTCCTTTTTATCTGTCGATCGTATTTTTGCTTCACTACAAGAAGCAAAATCACATATGACATTGCGTTTGAAGGATGTACATTATATGGATGCTTCAGGAGCGATGGCACTATTAAACTTTGTCGATCATTCGGAGAAAACAGGGACAAGTGTAACACTCGAACATGTACAGCCGCATATTAAAAAGACGCTTCTTACGTTGGCAAATGAGGGACAGCGTGAAAAGTTACAAATGGTGAAAGAACAGTAGAATTGTAATAGGAATAAAGCGTCAATCTGCAAAGGAAGGCGCTTTTTTTCAAACAGAAGGGAGGATAAAAGTCCAACGTATCCTTCCCTTTCTTTGCTTTTTTAACTCATTATGCATTTTGCGGAACGATTAAATGACGTGCGATATATAAACACATTTCTTTTTCAAATTTGCTGTATGTATAGAAGAAAATTTCGAGATCTTCTTTTTGATAAATACGTGTTGGATCTCCCTGTTGATACTGTTGTAATCCGAGTACAAGCTTCGCGGTTTCACGTACGACAGCAAATGCTTCTACTTTTGTATCGTCAATTGTGTTCCCATTTTGAAGCATCTCATTGAAACTAGCAGTTTTTGGGTGCAATGCCTTGTCAGATAGTGCTTATATTTGTGGTTCAAGTGCATTAATCTCATCAACAAGTAGTTCATATTTTTTAAGCTTACGCTTTGGTGAATCCCCTAATATTTTTTGAACGAATATTTATATCCCTCTTACTGAAAATAGCCTCATTGCTTAGGAAAATAGTTTTTTAAACCAGTGTATGATTGGTCTAATAATTTCTATATAAATCCAACGGACAGGTATGTATATGAAAAACTTCCAAAGCCAGCGGATAGGATGAAATATAAGATAAACCCACAGCCATTTGATTCCTTTAAACAGAATGGTTACTGCAATTCTACAATAGTTTAGAACTGGTAGAATCACCTCTGTATAAAACCAGCGTAGCCCATATCTCCATAATAAGAATAAAGGATAGTAAATGATGTAGTATAGAAAGGGAAATAGAAGGTTATGCCAAACAAAGTGAACAAGTGGAACTAAAATCTTATTCCAAGCGTACATACAGATAGGAAGTAGGACATGGAACCACAACCAGCAAAAAGGAATCTTAAATAGATAGTGCCAAATTGGCTTCAAGAGTGAAATCCATATCCACTGAAGAATAGGGTGGATGAATGTATTCCATAGCCATTGAACTGGTAAGGTGACTACATAGGTCCAGATGAATTTTAAAATTTGTAAAGCAAGATAAAAAGGAAAGTACAGGATGAAAACTATACTTCGTAGTATATACTTCAGAATTGATGTCAATTCTAGCAAAAAACTCACATCCTTAAGTTAGATAATCTCCTATAATTCTATAAGATTGTGAAACATGTTGTCTATTTGTTCCAACCATAATACTGTCTTACATTGCTAAAATTGTTGGAATCCCGTAGTATATTCTAGAAAAAGCAGTTGTTTTCTTGCATTATAATAGGAAATATGTAAATTTCTAAGTCTATTAGACAGAAAATTAAGAAAAAAGAAGGATTTTGTAACTCCTTTCTATAATTATATAAGTATAATCTTTAGAAGAGGGAGAGGAATATATATAATGGAAGTAACAAGTAAAACAGAATCTGTAGTTGTACAATATGAAGGGCGAGTAGCGACGATTATGATTAATCGTCCAGAGGTGTTAAATGCGTTAGATGAACCTACAATGCAAGAACTATTAGCAAAACTGAAAGAAGTAGCAGAAAGCTCCGTACATGTCGTTGTATTGTGCGGGAATGGTCGTGGCTTTTCTGCAGGTGGAGATATTAAATCGATGCTTTCCAGCAATGATGAAAGCCGCTTTGATGGTATCATGAACACCATTTCTGAAATTGTTGTGACATTATATACGATGCCGAAGCTTGTTATTAGTGCGATTCATGGACCAACAGCAGGACTTGGCCTGAGCATCGCTTTAACGGCTGATTACGTGTTGGCAGATCATTCATCTATCATTGCAATGAACTTTATTGGAATCGCTTTAATTCCAGATGGTGGTGGTCATTACTTCTTACAAAAACGCCTCGGTGAAAATAAGGCGAAACAACTCATTTGGGAAGGGAAGAAGCTTTCTGCAAGCGAAGCGCTAGAGCTCGGTTTAATTGACGAAGTAATCGGTGAAAACTTCCAAGGTGCTGTAAAACAGAAAATCAATGAATGGTTACAAAAGCCAATTCAAGCGATGATTCAAACGAAACAAATCTTATGCGAAGCCAATCGTTCTAATTTAGAGCAAACGTTGCAGCTTGAAAAACGCGGACAATTTGCGATGAGAAAAACAGCCGATCATAAAGAGGGAATTGCTGCATTTTTAGAGAAGCGTTTACCGGCGTTTAAAGGGGAATAATAGGGAGAAGGTGTTAACACGATCATAAGTGTTAGCACTTTTTTAGATAACGAGGGAAGAGATGAAGAAAGAAAGCAAAAGAAGAATTATATTTATTATTAGTTCATTCATATTTATCTATTTCGGTTTGCATAGCACACCAACTCTTGCAGTTCGTACAGCATTATTTTTTGAAGGGCATCCAAGTGTCGCTGTGAAAGGAGAAATAACAAAGGAAAGAAATCTACAGAAAGAAGCAGTACCTGCAGCTTATCAAACATTGTACGGGGAGGAGAATAATGAACCAGAACACTATTTTTTTCCGCACGTACAAGCGCATGGAACAGGAATTGATATGATCAGTGCATGTGTGAGGAAGCAGTGGTTATTCTATAAAGCAGAGCTAGGATGCTACTAAATATAGAAAGAAGATATGCTATAGTATAAGTATGATATTTTGGTGGAGGTAGAACTATGTCAACTTATAATAAGCTAGTCAGAGATCGTGTTCCAGAAAAGATTTTAATGTCTGGAAAAACATATACATCGAAAAAACTAACGGGTCAAGCATACATACAAGCGTTATCAAAAATCGGAACGGAAGAAATTCGTGAGTTCGCTTCTATGAAAGACCGTGAGCATGCGTTAGATTCACTTGCAGATGCGCTAGAAGTTATTATGGCACTCGCGCGTGCAGAAGGGGCAACATTTGCTGATGTAGAACGTATCCGCAAACAAAAAGAAGCGGACAGAGGTGGGTTTCAAAGAGGAATCTACTTGATGGATGTTTCTGAGGAATAGTTTGATAGATTGTATACAAAACCTCCATCGTTATAAGTGGAGGTTTTCTAGTGATTCCGGTATACTGAATATTAGAAAAATAAAGTAGGGGGAACTACATTGGCACATCATGCAAAAGAAACGATGGAACTGATTAGGCAGCTTGTTTCCATTCCAAGTCCGTCTGGAAACACAACGAAAATCATTAACTTCATTGAAAACTACGTAAAAGAATGGAATGTAGAAACGAAGCGTAACAATAAAGGCGGTTTAATCCTTACATTAAAAGGAAAGAACGACGCACAGCACCGTCTATTAACGGCTCACGTTGATACGTTAGGTGCAATGGTAAAAGAAATTAAAGAGGATGGCCGTTTGCGTTTATCGATGATTGGCGGATTTCGCTGGAACTCTGTCGAAGGAGAATATTGTGAAATCGAAACATCTGGCGGAAAAACATATACAGGCACAATCTTAATGCATCAAACATCCGTCCACGTATACAAAGATGCTGGTGAAGCGAAACGCGACGAAAAGAATATTGAAGTTCGTATCGACGAGCGTGTATCTTCAGCGGATGAAGTTCGTGAACTAGGTATTGAAGTAGGCGATTTCGTCTCATTTGACCCGCGCGTTCAAATTACAGAGAGCGGCTACATAAAATCACGCCATCTAGATGACAAAGTAAGCGTGGCAATCTTACTAAAATTAATTAAAAGATTACAAGACGAAAACATCACATTGCCATATACAGCACATTTCTTAATCTCTAATAATGAAGAAATTGGTTATGGTGGTAACTCTAATATCCCAGAAGAAACAGTGGAATACATCGCAGTTGATATGGGAGCACTTGGAGATGGACAAGCATCAGACGAGTACACAGTATCCATCTGTGCGAAAGACTCTAGCGGTCCATATCACTATGGCTTACGCAAACATTTAGTTGAACTTGCGAAAGCAAACAATATTGAGTACAAAGTAGACATTTACCCATACTACGGATCCGATGCATCCGCAGCAATCCGTGCTGGCGTGGATGTGAAACACGGATTAATCGGTGCAGGCATTGATTCTTCTCATGCATTTGAGCGTACACATGAGACTTCAATTGCACATACAGAGGCACTTGTGTTTGCGTATGTATTGTCTGCATTAATTGAAGAATAATAGGTGAATCGCGTTTTATATAAATACAAATTAAAAAACCGACAGAAAACCCTTCTTTTTAGGTGGGAGAGAGCATCCGTTCATGCATAGAAGCGGTCAGATCCTTTTCCTGCCCCATGCGAAGTGAAAACAAAAAGAGAAAACGAGTGCAGGTCACCTTTTGTTATCCATAGCCGCGGCTTATATGTCGAAAAATCAAAATGGATTTATATAGTATAGAATGATGAACGAGGAGAGTGATTGGTATTTACATACTGATCACTCTCCTTTTTAGATTAATAGTATCAGTATGTACAGGATTTAAGGATTCATTGTAATTGTCCTGAATTTTTTGCACCAGAACCATGTATTGAAATCAATAAAACAAATAACAACAATAAGGAAAGGCGGATTAACTCCGTTTTTTCTTTATTTTCTAAAGGACCTGCTCACTTCTCATTGAAAAACATAAAGTAATGTAAATCCGTTAAACAGTCAATTACTCACTGGTTTTATCTCCTTATGAAAAGGAGGGAATAATATGGGTCGTGGAGTTGGTTGCGATGGCTTCGGTGGAGGATTTGCTTTACTGATCGTGCTATTCATCCTGTTAATCATTATTGGATGTAGTTGTTGGGGCGGCGGTGGAGGATTCGGATACTAACCAAGAAAAAAGGCACTCATCTCGAGTGTCTTTTTTTGTATATATAAAGTGAAACTTTTATCAGTGGGGGTTTTCTTCATCCCACACTGATAATTAGTTGAACCAATCGGGCTTTTACGGGCAGTTATCCTCCACCTATCTTCTTTGTTTCTCTCTGAATCTTGAGGTGGGGGTTTTACTGCCCGTTAATGCGGGATAAATACAAATTAAAAAACCGACATAAACCCCTTCTTTTTAGGTGGGAGAGAGCATCCGGCCATGCATAGAAGCGGTCAGATCCTTTTCCTGCCCATGCGAAGTGAAAACAAAGAGAGAAAACGAGTGTAGGTCACATTTTGTTATCCATAGCCGCGGCTTATATGTCGAAAAATCAAAATGGATTTATATACGCATAATAATTGTTCTCTGTATACGCAGTTTTATAGTATTACCCCACTAAAAAAAGAGTTTTCTCTATAACCATAGTGAAAAATATCTATACTAAACATTAGCAATTTTCCGTATAAAGATTATCAATTTACTATATATCCCATTAATGATAACGTTATTTATGAAGAGGCTTTCTTGTTTCTTGATTTATCCCTAATCAAATCCTTTGACTCAAATCATGATTCTCCCAAGGTCATGAGCTCTCAACAAAAAGCACTCATTTGAGTGTTTTTTGTCTTTGATACAAAAAGCCCCACAATTAAGTAGGGCTCAAAAGTTGAACACTTTGTATGCTCACCTTGATCCTATTACATGAATGATCTACTAGCAAAACAGTAAAATTGAAAAAGACATTTTTAACAGAGGGTTTTCCTGATCATATCGTTTCTTTATTTCTTTTTTCTAATTTTTTCTCTATTTTCCATAAAAATTTCCAGAACAACAATGAAAATAGCCAGAACAATAAAATAGGAGAAAAATCATAAAGGAATGTTAAAAATGATTCCTCTTTTAAACCTAATACGTTTACCCCAAAATTAGTATAAGCAATCCACATATCAATCATCTTGATTGTTGCCTTGAAAGTAAACCATAACCCAATTGGTGAAAATATTAATGCAATGATTACAATAAAGACTATCCAACCATTCCCCTTATATCTATCCATACACTATCCCCTCTTTAAAATTTCACATATTATATCTGATTGGTAAAATAAGTTTTAGAAATAGGGAAAAGTTTATCACTTACCCACCTAAAAAACAATATTGAAACAAAATACCACTCTTTTTAGGTGTAAAAATCATAAACATATCCCTCCCTAACACTACTCATTTTACCATATTATTCAAAATCTACATAAACCACTTCACTAATTATGTAAGAAATAGTAAACATATTATCAAACATCTTACATGCTTTTTTAGAGTAGTAGTAGCAGTATTTTTCAAGTTTTAGAGATTACTTGCAAGTGACTTGAGGTTTTTGCACTAGAGCCATTAGGAATAAGAGCGCCAAGTGTATTGGATACATAAGTTTTAGTTTGCAATAACAAGTCAACAATGAAGAGGGAAGCTATAATAGATTTTATTTGAAGCCTGTGATATCATTTAACTTTATATAGAAAGAGGACGTGAGTGATAGTGATTACAATTAAAATACCTAGACCTGATATTACAATTACGAAACAGAAAGATCCGGAACTAAGTAATATGTATGGGTTTACTGATTTTCACCTAATTCCTAGAGATAAAGGTGGAATCTTTATGTTTTATAACAACAAGAATGAATTAATGTTTGTTGGTAAGGCAAGAAAATTAAGACCAAGAATTAAAAAACATTTTGAAGATACTGTATCAGTAATCAAAGACCATAGAGATGCTGTAAGCAAAATTGATGTTTGTCTTGTAGAAAACGCGATGGAAAGAGAAATTTATGAAACATATATCGCTAATAAACAAAAGTCGAAATATAATGTAGACAAAGTGTTCTTTAAATAAGTAAAAGCTCATAAAAAAGGACTAATAAAATGAGACAACCTTGCCTCGGCTTATTAGTCCTTTTTTACCGCTTGCAACGTTACGTTGCACAATGATACGGATATCGTTTGAGAGAAAGAACAATTTGATACGATAAAGGATGGGAATAGATTGGATAATCATAGCCGAACACCGGCGTTTATATATACGTATGCATTCCGCGAGGATGAACGCTCTTTATGTTACATGGAGATGCGCTCGCTTTTTGGAGTCGAGTCTCAATTTAACATTTTGAAAAGTACAACTAAAATCGATCCGAGCCGAAGCCCGTTTATTAAAGAGCGGATTGAAGTGATGTACGAAGGAGATGACTTGTCAGATATTTTGAAGCAAGTAGAACAGATTGATTTGTCTGGATCAACGTTCAAAGTCATCTTCGTTAAAATTAATGATCTCGATGAATCGGAAAAAATAGAATATGGGGAACGACGTGTAATTGAGCGAGACATCGGCATGCATATTGAAGGTGAAGCTGATGTGCATCATCCAGAGCGTGTATTTGGCATAGTTACTCTTGGGGGACGTTGGTATTTCGGAACATATATTGAAAGCGAAGCTGTTTGGTTTCATCACGTGAAAAAACCACGCAGCTATTCTACGTCACTGAGCACACGTGTAGCGAGAGCGGTTGCGAATATCGCTGTTCCAAATCCTGATGGAGTCAGGGCGATTGATCCATGCTGTGGCATTGGAACGGTATTGGTGGAAGCACTCTCTATGGGCATTGACATCGTCGGCCGTGATATAAACCCTCTTGTCGTAATCGGATCAAGAGAGAACATTGCACATTTCGGGTTCGAAGGAGACGTAACGGTAGGACCTATCGCAGAAGTCACAACAAACTACGATGTAGCGATTATCGATATGCCGTACAATCTATTTACACATGCAACACCAGAAGATCAGTTCTCGATTCTCAAGCACGCGCGCCGTTTCGCGAAAAAAGTGATTGTTGTAACCATCGAAACAATGGATCACATGATCGAAGAAGTTGGATTTGAAATCACAGACCGCTGTGTAGCTAAAAAAGGGAAATTTTCTCGGCAAATTCTTGTTTGTGAATAGGGAAGTAAGGGAAGACCAATGGGTGCATTGGTCTTTTTTTGTTTACTTTTCATTTTTAGTGGAACAATTTCACTTTGAAGGTAAGGTAGAGTGGGATATGGACACGAATAAGCACGGTAAAATGCGCTATTACTTATATAAAGGCGTGCAAAAAAGGACATCGCGGCAAAATGGAGGATATTAGCGCAAAAGGCCGAGGCGGCAAGGTCGGAAGCGGTGTATCCGGTGGAGAAGAGTCACTATCTTCATTATTATTTGCGCTTGCTTTACTGCAAACAATTGAAGCATCCCCTAGCTGTTATTGAAATACAGTGAAAGTTACGTATACGATACATTAAATAGAAAAGAATTTCTAGACTAATAACTAAAAGAAGGGGGCAGGTTCATTTGAACTGCCTCTTCTTTCTTTCATACATGTTTATCTGCCTGATCCAGCAGGTTTGCCAGTATCATGCTATTCTCTTGATCCGCATCGTATTGTACAATATCGTCATACTCAAATAGTTCAAATCCTTCACCAAATTCTTGTTTCATGAATTCCATAAATTCTCTAATGTTTTCTCCAACTTCTTTATTACGGCGAAACTCCATCATAATCGCCCTAAACCTGTGCGGAGGAATGTCGCATTTAATATGATAAGATTTGCTGATACTAAAAGAATCCCCTGAATCGTATAAGCTGTATGTATACAACAGAAATTCAGCCCCCTTCTTACATGATATGTATATCGTTCCATAATTGAATAAAATTCATCCATCCTTATGAATTGTTACAAATCATTGTTAAGCCAAAACGAGGGCTACTCCAGTTTAGGTAGCCTCTTTTTGTGTAGGGGAGGATTGTCGAATGGTCGATATCCTATGTCGAATCGCCGATATATGGTGAGAAACGGTCGATATATTTTGAAAAGCGCTGATATATTTGAAGAAACGGTTGATATCGTTTTATTGATTGATAGGGATAGATTATTTTTGATTTTTTTCTTGAGTCATTTTTTGCTCTTTATTTTGTTAGGTAAAGTAATGACAAATGTAGTTATATTATTTTCACTGGTAACATCAGTCCGACCCTTGTGCAATTCCACAAATCTCTTGACAACAGCTAAGCCCAATCCAGTGCCAATATAATCTTTTTGTACAGCTTTTGCTCGATAAGAATGTTCAAAAATCTTATCAATTTCATCCTTTGGTATTTCTACGCCTCTATTTCTTACGGTAATTTGAATACTTGTTTCATCCGAAGACAATCCAATATAAATCTTTTTTGGTTCAAACGAATACTTCACCGCATTTTCCATAAGGGAATCTAATATTTGAAGGATATTCTCATACGGAATACATGTGAAGATGCCCTCTTGTATGTTTTGTTCAAAGATAATGTTTTCGTTATCTGTTCTTTTTCTAGCCATGTAGTGATAAATATGACCAGACAAATCATAATTTTTCTCATTTTCTGTTTGTATTTCTTGTAATTTTGACAATGTAATAATCTTATCTGTCATAGAGGCGATTCGCTCAACTTGTGTGTTAATAATATCGAGCCGTTCTTCTACCTTTTTTTCATTTTTAAATCCGAACATGCGGAAATAATCAACGGATTGCTGTATAGATGTTAGCGGCGTTCGTATTTGATGTGTAATTTCACGAGCGCTTTGCTGTTGAGACTGTACCGCTTTTTCCGCTCGGTCCAAAATAATATTCACTTCATGCGCTAATTTACTTAGATAGGGATTATTACTTGGATGATGAGAAATTCTTTCATGAAAATTAGCTTTGTTTACATGAATTAACTTTTTTAGTGCTTTATTTAACGGTACAAATAGGTCTCTCGTTGCAAAAATCGCCGCTAAAAAAGCTGCTACATAAACCACGATAATAGAACTAATAAATTGAAATAGAATGGTTTTCACACGAAAAAAAAGTGCATTCTCAAGATTAAGGTAACTCGCAACTGTTCCTCGAAATTCAGGATAGTCATACATTCTTCCTACACGAGTGAACCAATGCCCCTGTTCTTTTATAAACTCAATTTTATAATCTTTTTTATAAAAGCCATGCTTCGATAAATACCTATAGTTTGCTACAGTCATATTTGTCAATGCGTGAAAGAATGGATTGGTTCTTCTAAAATTAAGACCTTTCCATTCAATACCACTCATGAATGGCTCATCCTCGTGATGAAGAAGATTGAACCTATCGGTGTATAAATGAACCGTTTGTTTATCTATGTTGTGTATAGCTAAAAGAGATACATCTCCCGTCATCCATTGAAAATGCTTATCTTTTGTTTTTTGAGACATAGCACTATCAGGAACGCGTAGGAGATCCGGCGCTACTTCAACCATCATCGTTTGCCAGCGATGGTGATTGGTTAATACTTTATTCATTTCATTTAGCAAAAGAATCGGGAGTCGTATCATGCTTACAACAATAAAGACAATGGAAACAAAGAGTGCAATTCGAAGGGATAATCGAGAGTATAAACGAATAGGACTAGCTTCCTTAGTCTTCAATGATATATCCTACCCCTCGTACAGTTTTTATATAATCAGATGAGATCGTCTCGCGTAATCGCTTAATCGATACATCAATTTTGTTTTTGTCAGAATCTGATATATCGTCGTATCCCCATACTTCTTTGGCTAATTCCCCGCGTGAAACCGCATGGTTTTTATTTTTAAGTAAACATACAAGGATGTCGAACAGTGTAGGGCTTAGATGAACCAACTGTTTCCCTACCGTTACTCTACGACTGTTTAAGGATATTGATAGATCTTTGTAAGACAATAAGCCGGTATCATGCTTTGAAGATTTTTCCAATCTTCGCACCACTGTTTGAATTTTTGCAATCAATACAGATAAATTATAAGGCTTTGTAATATAATCTTCCGCCCCCGAATACAGCCCTTGTGTAACATCTGTAGGATCAGCTCTAGCAGTTAGGTACATATATGGAATATTCTTTTTTTCATTTACCATTCTAGCCACGTCAAAACCAGAAGACAATAAGCCATGTTGGGCATAAGTATCCAGCGTTATATCTAAAAGCATTAAGTCATATTCGTTTTCTAGCGCGGCATCGTATGTGTCTTTAGCATTATTAAAGTAATCCACCTCAAATGATGCCTCTTGTAACATCTCCTGCAAAAAAGATCCAATCTCCGTATCGTCATCCAAAATTAATAATCGCATATTCTCCACCTCTATTTTAATTTTTTACAATGAGGCGAAAAATATTTATCTCCTGAATGGATTAAAAAGATTTAGGTTTGCCTTTTTAAGATGACATAATTCTTACAATCCTGTCAGAAAACATTCACCAAATGGTAAGTGGTGACTCTCTGCCTATCATGGTTTAATAAGTCTTGTGACAACAATAACAACTAATTGCTATGATGTTTTTGTTGGAGGGAACTCCTGCTATACAAGAGGATTTCCGTACATCATGAAGGGAGAATAAATGTTTCATGACAACTAAATTTGAACATGAAGCATCAGAACAACAGGTGATTATACCAAACCAATTTGAGTTTAAAGAACCGCCTGCACATAAGTTCTTGCTTTATCCATTAGGTTTAGCTATGCGGTTAAAATTAACTTCTAATGATGCTTTGCTTCATGCTTATCTAGTTGATTGCAAACTATGGGCATTATCTCCTAACAAACAAAACAAACACTTAGGAGGAAAAATAAATTTTGAGTAAAATTAAAGAAATGTCTACTGGTAAGAAGGTTGCTTTAGAATTGGTTGTAGGATTGATATTGTTGGTAATAGTTATTAAAGCATTACCTGCTTTGATTCTAGGTGGAATTGGTTATGTAGCATATAAGAAACGTTGGAAGAAGTTAGGCGTTACATTTATGGTAATTGGTGCACTAGCTTTTGTAGGAAGTCTATTACCTAAAGATGAATAGGCTGTTGCAACAGAATCTAAGCAAGCAGTTGTAGAGAAAGAAAAGCCTAAAGAGGAAGTTAAAGAAAAACCTAAAGAAGAACCTAAAGAAGAAACCTAAAGAAGAACCTAAAGAAGAAACTAAAGTAGAGGAAAAGGTTTACGGTATTGGTGAAGCAGTTAAAGCAGGCAATTTTGAATTTGTAATTAATGGTGTTAATGAAACAAATAAATTATCTAGTGGAAATCAATTCATTAAAGATGTAACTACTGAAGGAAAGTTACTCGTTATTGACTACACAGTAAAAAACTTAGATACAAAAGCTAGAATGATGGATGGTAACTTATTCAAACTTAAAGGCAATGGTGCTGAATTTGAACCGATGAATAAAGCAGAGGTTATGATGATTTTAGGGGATAAGAACTTATTTTTAGAAGAAGTTAATCCTCAAATGTCTCGTAGCGGTAAGATTGTGGTTGAAGTTCCTGCTGACTTAAATGCTTACAACTTAAAATTATCCAGTGGTTTAGGTTGGTCTGGTGGAGAATACGCTACAGTTAAATTAAAATAAGGGATTGGGTAATCTATTTAGCCCCCTAATGAATTTGGACACCTGTTAAGAGTGGTTTTATACTTAAGGTAGCCAAAAATGAAGGGGGCTTTTTGATGCAAAGAAGAAAACATTCTGTAGAATTTAAACAACAGGTGGTACAAGAGGCGATTGATACCGGAAATAGAGCTTTAGTGGCAAGGCGTTATGAACTTAGCCCTAACCTTGTAAGCAAATGGGTGAAAGCTTTTCAAGAAAGCAGATCTTTAAATACTTCCAGTGTTCAAAGAGGAGTTTCCCCTTCAGGACTTAAAAAACTAGAGGCAGAAAACGACCAGCTTAAAAAGTTATTAGGCGAAAAAGACCTAGAAATTTCTATTCTTCGTGACGTGCTAAAAAAGAAGAACCCTCACTTACTGAAACGCTTGAAGTAGCGGACGAGTGGATTGCGAAAGGCTATTCTGTGCGCAAAGTCTTAAAGATAAAAGTTGAAAATTAACGAAATGCGGATTTGAGGTGAGAGAATTTTCTTACCTCAAATGAAATATTGAGTAATTCTATGAAATAACGAGTTAAGAGTAGTATGTGTCCAAAATTAGGGGGTTAATCCGATTCTATTGACCAAGGCTTTATGTATGGATGGAGTTTTCAGGATATAGATGGTCATTTTGGAAGGTATATATAAGGATGAAAGTGTAGTCGATTAAGATCAACACTACCATGGAAGAACGAAAAAGCTTCCATCATCTGTGGTGCCGCACCACGGCATGGGTGGCTAACGAGTGCGATAGTTGAAGTTCCATGGAGTTGCTGCGGCAGCTCTTTTTTTATTGTGCTAGCGGGAAAGAATGTCTTCTAGTAGATTTGTTGCTTTTTAAGAATATCTAGGCTTATTCCTGTTAGTAGTTAGTTCGATTTAATTACTGAATTTAAAATAAAAGTTGAATATTCAGTCTTTTTGTATTATTATTAGCTTATTATCGGATGACAGTGATTAGCCTCCCTGCAAGCCCGGATATGCTTTCTTTCAATTAAATAGAGGATGATTGGCTTCTTTCCACTTGAACTTCCTTAGCAGGAAGACGAGCCATAGGGATAGAGACAGTAAAATCCAATGTAGCTCTGTACATTGTTTTTCTGGCTCTTTTTATTTTTCCTATAAATAGGGTGAGTATTACATGTGCTTATCAGAAGGTTCATTTATAGGTGGGTTTTAAGAAAGCGTTAACAATAATGATCGATGTTTAAATCTTATGTATGTTCACTCTAATAGAAGGATTTATGAAAATAAATACTTATAGGTTGGTGATGTTTTTGGTTAAAGCAAAAAAAGAACTACAAAAAGACTTGAAAACCAGGCATATAACAATGATTTCAATTGGTGGGGTTATCGGGGGCGGCTTATTTGTAGGAAGTGGGACAATTATTCAATCAACAGGCCCAGCTGCAATCTTGTCCTACATTATAGGTGCTTTAATGGTGGTACTCGTGATGCGGATGCTGGGGGAGATGGCTGCGGTAAACCCTGATAGTGGTTCTTTCTCGACATATGCTCATAAAGCAATTGGACCTTGGGCAGGGTACACAATCGGTTGGTTATACTGGTTCAATTGGGTCATCATTATAGCAATTGAAGCGGTATTGTTAGGTGTTATGATCAACAATTGGTTTCCTTCCATACCAGCATGGTTAGCGAGTTTACTTATGATTGTCCTCATGACGACTACGAATATCTATTCAGTAAAGTTATATGGAGAGTTTGAATATTGGTTAGCGTTTATCAAAGTTGTAGCGATTCTTGCATTTTTAATTTTAGGAATTTCTATGATTTTTGGAATTGTTCCTGGTGTAGATAGACCGGATTTTTCTATCCTCTCTGAAAACGGAGGCTTTTTTCCAAAAGGGATTGTGCCTGTATTGCTGAGTGTTGTATTTATTTCTTTCTCTTTATCGGGGAGTGAAGTAGCTGCTATTGCGGCCGGAGAATCTGAAAATCCAGAGAAAAATGTTATAAGAGCAATTAACAGTGTTGTATGGCGTCTTATGATTTTCTTTGTAGGCTCTGTAACGATTTTGGTTATTTTTATGCCGTGGAACAATGCGTCATTATTGAAACTGCCATATGCAAGTTTATTTCAGATGGCAGGAATCCCTGCTGCTGCGGAAATTATGAACGGGGTTGTGTTTCTATCTTTGCTTTCGGTTCTGAATTCTGGAATATACACGAGTTCTCGCATGTTATTTTCACTTGGTAAAAAGGGAGACGCTCCTCTTATTTTTTCAAGGTTAAACAGTAGAGGTACACCAATTTGGGCGATATTTGCAAGTATAGTATTTGCATTCATTTGCGCCATGCTAAAGTTTATATCTCCTGATAAATTATTTGCTTTTTTAGCGAATAGCTCTGGTGGCGTTACGATGCTTATGTATATGTTTGTTGCAGTTTCTCATATTCGATTAAGAAGAGAAGCTGAAAGAGAAGACCCAGGAAGACTAAAGGTGAAAATGTGGTTATTCCCTTATCTCACGTACGCAACACTTGCTATGATTATCACTATATTTGTTTCACAAGCGTTTATAGCGGATATGCGTATGCAATTTTATATGACGATTTTAGCTACTGCCCTAGTAATAGCATTCTATTTTCTAAGAGTTAAAAATAAGCAAGTATCTATAAAGGAAGATGGAACAAATTTAGATGATTTTACGATTATAAAAGACTCGGGAATTGGTTTAGAGAAGGACTAAGTAGCATTTAACACAAAAAAATGAAAAAGGGGTATGTTCCATGTTAAAAGAAAAGCAAGATATTATAACTACAAAATCTGATCGTTTACATGAAAGAAGAAACAATGCAGTGCCTGCAGGTCCATATAATATTACGCAGTTATATGTTCAATCTGCAAAAGGAGCGGTTATTACTGATATAGATGGTAACGAATTAATAGATTTTGCAGGCGGGATTGGTATGCAAAATGTAGGGCATTGTCATCCGAAGGTAGTACAAGCAATTCAAAGCCAAGTGGAATCTTCTATTCATAGTTGTTTTCATGTAGCACCATATGAAAGCTATATTGAATTGGCTGAAAGACTGAATGAATTAACACCAGGAGATTTTAAGAAAAAAACAATGTTTGCAAATAGCGGAGCTGAAGCGGTAGAAAATGCTATAAAAATCGCTAGGAAAGCTACTGGGCGCAGTGCTATCGTTTCGTTTGAGCGTGCATATCACGGACGTACACTCATGACAATGTCTCTTACAAGTAAGGTAAAACCTTACAAGCATGGATTTGGCCCGTTTGCACCAGATGTATACAAGCTACCTTATCCGTATTATTACCGTGCGGAAGACGGCATGACGAAAGAAGAAGTAGATGGGCAAATTTTAGCGTATTTTGAACGTTTTCTGTTAGAAGAGGTGGCAAGCGATAATATTGCTGCTATTATTTTGGAACCGCTTCAAGGTGAAGGTGGATTTATTGTCCCAACTGCTACTTTTATACAAGGAGTAAGAAACCTTTGTGATAAATATGGAATTATTATGATCGCAGATGAAATTCAAACGGGCTTTGCTCGTACAGGTAGTTTATTTGCAATGGATCACTTTGGCGTAGCTCCTGATTTAATGACATTTTCAAAATCAATTGCTGCAGGTATGCCGCTTAGTGCTGTGACAGGAAGAGCGGAATTAATGGATGCACCTGGACCAGGACAGCTTGGCGGTACTTTTTCAGGGAGCCCGGTTGCTTGCGCGGCTGCTCTAGCTGTTTTAGATGTAATAGAAGAAGAGAATTTAGTAAAACGTGCCGGGGTAATCGGTAGTCGTATGATGGAAATATTCAATAGCTGGAAGGATAAATATGAATTAATTGGAGATGTGAGGGGCCTTGGGGCAATGGCGGCTATCGAGCTTGTAAAGGATCGAAATACGAAAGAGCCGGCAACGGAAGAAGTGAAAGCAATTATGCAAGAAACACATAACAAAGGTTTAATCACAATAAGTGCTGGTATTTATGGAAATGTACTTCGTTTCTTACCGCCGCTTGTTATAACAGATGAACAGCTTGAAGACGGGCTAGCGATTCTTGAAACTGCGATTGCTAAGCTATCAAAATAAGAAACAATGATGGAGGTGAGGGAATGAGGTTCTTAAATTATATAAACGGTAAATGGATAGAACCATCTACTAATCAATATTCGAAAAACTATAATCCGCATAATGGAGAAGTGTTAGGTGAATTTCCATTAAGCTCAGCAGATGATACACAAGCAGCCATTGCATCAGCGAAAGAAGCCTTTCAAAATTGGCAAGGGTTATCGTTTCATGAGCGGGCGAGTTATTTATGGAAAGCAGCAGCGATTTTAAAAGAACACGTGACTGAAATCGGTCAAGATCTAACAAGTGAGGAAGGAAAGACACTCGCTGAAGGGATTGGAGAAACGAAGCGAGCAATCAGTATTCTTGAATACTATGCGGGGGAAGCGAATCAGCCGATGGGAGAAATGATTCCTTCCGCAAACCCGAAAACGATGCTTTATAGTAAACGCGTAGCTGTTGGACCAGTAGGACTCATTACGCCGTGGAATTTCCCAATTGCGATTCCGGCATGGAAATTGGCCCCGGCACTTATTTATGGAAATACAGTTGTCATTAAACCTGCTGAAATTACACCAAAATCAGTATATCATCTCGTAAATGCTTTCCATGAGGCAGGAATTCCTGCAGGAGTTATAAATTGTGTATTTGGGAAAGGTTCAGTAGTCGGAGCGGAATTAACAGAAAATCCTGATATAAAAGCGATATCCTTCACAGGTTCTAATAGCGTAGGCAAAACCATTCAGCAAACAGCGATTGCAAATGGGAAAAAGGTGCAATTAGAAATGGGAGGAAAAAATCCGCTCGTTATATTAAAGGATGCTGATATCCAGAAGGCGGTCGATATTACGATAAGAGGTGCATTTATGTCAACAGGACAAAAATGCACAGCGACAAGTAGGGTGATTATTGAAGAGGGTATTTATGAGGAATTTCGGAATGAGCTCCTATTACGCACAGAGGCTCTAAAAGTTGGAAATCCATTAGAACAGGATACGTTTATGGGGCCATGTGTTTCTAAGAACCAACAGCAATCTGTTTTATCGATGATTGAAGCGGGTAGAAAAGAGGCTTCCTTGCTTTACGGAGGCAGTGTACCAAAAGAAAATGAGTTGAAACAAGGATATTATATTTTACCGACTATTTTTGAAGATGTAGCGCAAGATGCACGAATTGCGAAAGAAGAAATTTTCGGTCCTGTTATTTGTTTGTTTAAGGTGAACAATTATCAAGAGGCTATTCACTTGGCTAACGATACGAAGTATGGACTCAGCGCATCTATTTGTACCAATAATCTTAGCCTTGCCCAGCAATTTATCGATGATATGGAGGTTGGCATGGTCCATGTAAACTCGGAAACTGCAGGAGCAGAACCGCAAGTTCCGTTTGGAGGAATGAAAAATTCTAGTGCTGGACCACGAGAACAAGGAAAAACAGCTGCAGAATTTTATACAAGAGTAAAGACCGTATATGTCGATCAAGTATGAGTTATAGAATTAACAATGCATAATAATGGGGGATGAACATGCGTAAAGGGACTTTTTTCATGGCAGGACATTCGAGGCTTCCAAAAGGAATGGCTGTACGCAGTGTCTATGAAACATTAACAATTACAATAGAGGCGGATCACAAATATCATGTCATTATCGAATCATCATGTACCCTTGCTACGGGACATGGGAGGGACTTTATTTCTCAAATTTTAAGAGGGCATAGTTTACGAGATGGTATTGAAGATATCATTCAAGAAATCTCCCATCATTATCAAGGGAAAGCACAAAATGCGATTATTAGCGCTTTAAAGGACTTGTACCGTCAATATACGAGTTATGTAAACGGTGACCAACCGCAGGAGGAATATGAGGAAACGACTCCGTAACAATAGCTTTTTGATGCAAAATAAAATCATAAAAACTGTCGAGTTTATTGCACTTTATTTTTTAAAGAGCGTTCATAAACGAGAGCCAGTTATGTTCCTGCTTATTTAGCAAGCGGAATATAACTGGCTTTTTTATTTTTACCAAATAAGGAGGCAGAGGAATGTCAAAATCAAATGAATTTCAAGGTGCAAAACAGGAAAAAACAAAAAGAGGATGTATGGAAAATGGTGCAGTGAAATCTTGTAAAATGTGTAAAATATGTGGGCGCAATAAAGCGGGTTTAGGATATACGACCGTTAAAATTGAAAAGTAAATGATAGAAACACATTGACAGTAAGAATATTTTGAATTATCATTTAATTATAAAATGATAAGATCCATACGAGAAATTAGCCTTCTCTATATCCGATCTTCATTTTCTGCTTTGCTCATATTGGAATAAAAAAACTGTCTATTATTACTGTACTTTAAGAGATTAAAGAACACTCGTAATTTCAAGCCAGTTGTACGTTTCTACAATTTTTATATTGTAGATGCGTATGACTGGCTTTTTAGTTTACCTAGAAGAAGGAGGAATTAAAATGTCAATGATTACGGAACAAGAAGTGAAAATGAAATTTGCAAAGAAATATGAGGGATATGAAATAGTTCCTCATCCAGAACATAAGCGGTTGTATCATATTGTGTTAGATCAGCAATTGCTTCAACAATTTTTCGAAGAGGTAAAAGAACACTCTGAGCAATCATTACAATATATTCCTTATTCCCGCTTTATCCTTGCTGATCAGATGAAAAAGCTCTTTGGTGAATCCTTTATGGAGAATGTTCGAGGTGTTATTCATGACCGTGAAGCGGGTGGATTTACAATTGGTGTACAGGGAGAAACGACAGAAGCAGGAGACTATGTGAAGTTTGCAACGGCATTAACACATTTAATTGGTACGTCTAACTTTGATGCAATGACAGGAACGTACTATGCGAGATTTAATGTAAAAGATACAGAAAGCAGCGATTCTTATCTTCGTCAAGCATATCGATTATTCACGCTTCATACAGACGGAACATTTGTTGACGAACCTACAGATTGGCTTCTTATGATGAAAATTGAAGAAAAGAATGCAGTAGGGGGCGAGTCGCGTTTACTTCATTTAGATGATTGGGAAGAGCTTGATAGATTTCGGAAGCATCCACTTGCTTCTGTCAAAATCACGTACAAAGCACCTCCAAGTAAAAATACACAAGAAATCGTATATCGTGAAACATTTTTTGATGTGAACAATGCACCATGTATTTGCTTCATCGATCAATTTGCTTATCCGGATAACATTGAACAGGCAACATATTTGAAGGAATTATCAGCTTCTGTTGAAAACTCTCAAGCAACACATGCATTAAAATTACCAGTTGGTGATTTAGTCCTTTTAAATAATCTATTTTGGATGCACGGGCGCGCTCCTTTTCAGAAAAACAAAGATTTATATAGAGAGCTCATGCGCCAACGCGGCTGCTTTTCTAAATAATAAATTTGGCGGGTCTTAACATAAGGCCTGCCTTTCATAGTATAGGGATATATGCAGAGAGAAGACATAAGGGGGAAGTTATATGTATGATTTTATCATTATCGGCGGAGGGATTGTTGGCCTTTCAACAGGGATGGCCTTAACAAAAAAATTCCCTCACGCCAAAATAGCAGTAATCGAAAAAGAGAACGAACTTGCGCATCACCAAACGGGACATAATAGCGGTGTCATTCATTCCGGTATTTACTATAAACCAGGCAGCTATAAAGCGAGATTTGCGAAAGAAGGAAACGCAGCGATGGTTCAGTTCTGCAAAGAAAATGGCATTGCCTATAACATGTGCGGAAAAGTGATCGTCGCGACAGAAAAAGAAGAACTTCCTCTTTTACATAATCTATACGAGAGAGGTCTGCAAAATGGTCTAGATATATCTAAAATCGACCAAGGGGAATTAGCGGAAATTGAGCCTCATGTAAAAGGATTAGAGGCCATTCGAGTTTCTTCCTGCGGTATTGCCGATTATAAAGGAGTCAGTCATACATTTGCACGTATCATCCAGGAAAGCGGAGGAGAAGTACATTTAGGAACAAAAGCAGAACAAATTTTTGAGAAAAAAGATTTCGTTACAATCGAAACAAATCAAGGCGTCTTTGAAACAAGATTTCTCATCAATTGCGCTGGATTACATAGCGATCGAATCGCCAAAAAAACAGGAATACTAACAGATATGAAAATCGTCCCTTTTCGAGGCGAGTATTATGAACTTGTTCCAGAACGACGTCATCTCGTGAAACATTTGATTTACCCTGTTCCCAATCCAGACTTCCCATTCTTAGGCGTTCACTTTACAAGAATGATAAACGGAGACGTCCATGCTGGACCTAATGCAGTATTAAGCTTTAAGCGAGAAGGCTACACAAAAAAAGACTTTGACCTAAAAGACTTCATGGAAACAATGACCTATGCCGGCTTTTGGAAAATGGCAATGCCCAATATGAAAGAAGGCCTAAAAGAAATGGTCCGCTCTTTCAGTAAACAATCCTTTCTCAAAAGCTTGCAGCGCCTCATACCAGAACTTACAGACAAAGATATCGTCCCAACCCACGCCGGTGTAAGAGCGCAGGCGATTCTATCCAATGGAAACATGGTAGATGACTTTTGTATTATTTCAGGTATAAACTCCATGCATATTTGCAATGCGCCATCCCCGGCGGCAACGGCTAGTTTGAAAATTGGAGAAGGGATTGCAGAGCAGATTCCGGATGTGGTGGTGGATCGGGTGAGTTCGGCTGGGGTGTTTCGGGTGAAGGCTTAATTGGGAGGAGGCTACCTTTTGGGGTGGTCTTTTTTGTGTTTGTTTAGGTATGTATATATAGAATGGGACAGCTTTGCTGATAAGCTTGTGGACAGATGTCCTAGAGAAATTACAAGAACAAGGTATATGACAGAACCGTTTAGCAACAATGAAAATACAGTATAGGAATAAGCTGGTGTTTGGATGGTGGTGTATATGAGGCTACCCGTTTGGGATAGCCTCTTTTTTGTGGGAGATATTGTCGAATGGTCGATATATTTTGAAAAGCGCTGATATATTGAATAGAACGGTTGATATCGTTTTATTAATCGATAATGATAGATTATTTATTTTTCATTGTTTTGATACTACGTCAAGAAAATAGACACAGATTTCTCCACTAATCTTAAGCTACTTGAATGTAATATTGTTGTTCGTATTCATTTGGTGTACAGTAGTCGATCGCTGAATAAATTCCCTTTGAATTGTAGAAGAATTCGATATATTCAAAGAGGGACTTTTTTGCTTTAATTCTTGTTTTACACCACGTTTGTTTAATGTTTTGGCAATTTTTACGCTGCCATAGCGCTGGTTATGTTCTAGGTGAGTTTGTAAAACTTTTTGAGACTCCCAAAACTAAGCACATCTTCTCCACTCGGTAATGGGAGCAATTCTTTTGAATAAATTCATATTTTACCGATACAAAAACAGTTTAATTATTTACAAAATATTTTAATTATTAATTATAATTCGTATAATTTTCATATCAAATAGGATGGCAGGGGGTATTGGTATGAAAGTGATAGATGTACAAGAAGCCATAGAAGAAAAAAAGAAAGAACTCATTGAGCTCATTAGAAAATATGATTTTACACATAACAAGGTCATTACCTGTAGTCAGGAATTAGATGCTTTAATATACCATTTGATGAAAAAACAACAAACATACAGTTTGAATATATAGAGAGATTCTTAGTAAATCTTGTAACATTTTCATATCCTACATGCTAAATCTGAAAGTTGTAGTATTTTACGTCATATCCACACCTGTAGGTAGTTACAGAACCTGTAATAGGGAATAATTTGGGTTCTGGTGCAAATACTTAGGAAAGATATAAAGAGGCGAAAAGTTTCCTAGTGGAATCTAGTCTTAAGCAGCAATTCCAAATAGTTGATGGATGAACTTCACTTGATTTTGGACAGACTTGTCCAGTAAAATAAGTTGCCCTTTTTTTACCATATGCATAGCTTCTATTCCAGAAATAATGGATGTAGCTGTGCGAAAGGATTTCAATCCTAACATCGAACGAACTCGCTTTTTAATAAACCGATGATCTTGTTCCACTTGAATAAATTTCGCTTTTCCATACTGATCACGCACCTTTTTAGAGTAATAGTATCAGTATGTCCAAGATTTAGAGATTACTTGCAATTATCTTGAAGTTTTCGCACCAGAACCTTCCTTTTTCTATTTATCCATTTACACAAAATATTTTATACTCTCGCTTTTGGTTTTGGCTCATATAAAGCGTTTAATAAGTGATTATATTCACTTCGTGTAATTTCTTTATTATACAATTGAATTAATAAATCTTTATGTTCTTTTGAAAAAGCCATTTTGTTAAAAAACTTAGGATACATATAATTATTCTCTCCACTTCATGTCGGTTCTAAAATTTCATGTTGCTTTCATTTAATTCTTATAAAAATTACATTATCGTGAATTTATAACATCACTCCCTTTTCAAAAATACTCATCAGATATCAACATTAGTATTTAACAGAGCATAAAAAAAGATTCTTCTCTATTAGAGATTACTAAGGTATCCTTCTACATTGAAAAGTAGCTTAATAATAACTTATATAAATTAATTTATTTATACAATTATACATATTTAATTGAATCAATTTCATAATTGTTTCTTTTCCTCAGTTGGATTGGCAGAATTTTAGAAGTATGTTTTTTGAAAATGCTAAGCGGCTTGGTTCATTTCTCTCATTTCCTAGTTGATTCGATCTACAGCTAACTTCGAGGCATTATAAACAAGCGTCACAAGATCGAAATGTACCTTTTCTCGTTTTCCAGATCGATATCGGACATTTTTTAACTGAAAGAATTCTTTTAGGTATGCGTTTACTCGTTCGACGGCACTTCTTTGATTGTAAAGCTTTTTCCATGCTTCTGATCCACGGCCCGGGGCGCTATATTTCCGAATATCGGTTCTGGTGCAAAAATGATTACGTAGATAATCCAACATGGAGGTTATATTTTTATGTGAAAGAGTTGTTCGGGAATTAATATAAAAATCCGTATTTTTATACTTTATAAAGATTGAATGTTCGTAATTAATCTCATATTTTTGTGTGTATTTTGACAGCGTTCGAGGTTTGCACCAGAGCCCTTCTGATGATGAACAAGATTTCAATTGAGAATAAATACAAGTAGACTTTTAGGAAGACCTAAAACAAAAATTACAGATGAATTTATTGTTGCTTATGAGGAGTGGAAAAAAGGTGATATTTCAGTATTAGAAGCGATGAGAAGATGTAATATGACAAGTCCGACATTTTATCGGGTTGTAAAGAGATATGAAGAAAAGGAATGTAGTAAATAATCGTATACAAGTACTCTCTTACGATAGATATGTGAGGTGCATGAAAATACAAAGAGGGAAAAGAATGATAAACATTCTTTTCCCTCTTTACCTACTGGAACTTTCATGCTCATTAGCTTTTCGGTATATCGAAAAATGCTGTAGAATTTCCCTTTTCCATTATAGCAATAAAACCAGCTTATTTTATATGTAATATTGCATATTAAAATGTATTGATATATATGTAAACGCTTACTATAATAAGAGTATAAAGAGTTAACACATCTTAATACTCAAAAAAGAGGAGGAAATAATATGACAATCGCAATGGCAGTTTTGAAATTTGTAGGTGGAGTACTTCCATTAGTAGCAGAACTTTTAAAAGCAGTAATGTAAGTTCATTATTCCGCAATTATATGTAAAAAAATATCATACAAATGATCTGTATATCAAGAATGAATTGATGTGCAGATCATTTGTGTGAGCAAACTTTAAACAAGAAAAAGAATCCCAGAAATCATAAGGGATTCTTTTTCTTTATGTAATTACGGCATTAACATTTTTGCTACCGATAATGAGACATTATGTCAACCTCACATAAATAAGATATACAAGATAAGAGTTGAAAAACAAAGAAAAAACGGTTCTGGTGCAAACAATCTATAAAATTTGGACATACTGATACTAGTAGGAGCATGGCAATGATTACTGATTTTTGGGGCCACTCGCCATTTTAAGTTAACAGAACTAGAATTCCGTTAACTTTTTTAGATGAATTTGACAAGGTTTGTCTACAGAACACCTGTAAACAGTGATGAAAATAAGTTTACGGAACATATTTAAAGAAAACGTTCTCGAAGACTTCAAATCTAATTACCTAGAAATCATCGTTTTATCATACATTTCAAAGTTTTTTACAAGTGGCCCGGAAAAGAACGAATCGTTGTCGTACCCCATCGCCATCAAGTTAACGAGAAATAAATACAGGTATATTTATAAAATTGCTTGTTACTCCCTGAAAAAATAAAAAATCGAAAAAAACTGCATGATAAATAACCCTTACGGGCTAGATTTTTTAAAATATATCATTTCTTACTTGGATAGATGTTGTTCGTATGCAATACCTAAAATATCAAACACCGTTTTCTTTCGATATCGATGCGATTTCCGTCCATTTTTATCAAGTAAATGGAACAAGCGAAGAAAACTTTTTGTTAACTGGATCGATTGAAGTTGTATATGGCGATATAATGTTCGAAAGTAATCGTGAATCATATACATGGCTTTCCATTCACTTAACTCTTTTTGTTTCTTGACCAGTAATAATTGCCTCATTTGAAACATCACAGTAGAGGATAATAAGAGCGCAATTAACTTTCCATAGATATGACACTCTAACCGTTCCTTTTTTACATTTGTATTGTGATGAATATGAAAAATAGATTTCCATGTTTTAAAAATGATTTCGATTTGCCAACGAAGGGAGTAGAATTCATGAATGGCTTCTTTTGAGACATATTCCGATGGAATATTGGTAACGTACACATTGATTCCTTGCAGTTTTTTGGTTCGATCGCTAAAAGTCATATTCTTCTTTTTCTCTTTGTATGCACGATCTTTTCTACGTTGTGCTTCTTGCTCAGGGGTTAGTCTGTAAATCACGGCTCGTGCTGGAAGTCCATAACTCCGACCGATATAAACAACAGGAATTTCATAACATTCACCCGGCTGTAACTGATTCATGATGGCTTCTAAGTCAATCATTGTGTATTGATATTTTTTCTTAATGGATCCGTTTTTAAAGGTAAGAACATGCTCATTTTTTTGAAATATTTTGGTGTTCATTTTTAATCGAGATAAATAGTACGCCCCTTTTTGTTGGATTGCATCTAAATCAATTAAACTAAAATACCCTAAATCTCGTATGCATAAATCTTGTAAATCAACAGTATGTTGAATCTCTTTCCCATAATTCACATCATTTTGTTTACCTGGCCCCACTTCAACATGTAAAAATTGCCCACTCAGCAAATCGTATTCTAACTGTATTTTTACGCCAGAAGCCTTTCCACTTCCTCCTGAACCAGGATAAGCCGTCGCAAGTTGATCCGAGACTTGAAACGTGGTGGCATCTAAAATCCGAATACGACGAAAATATGCTGAAAAAGAGGAATAGAGAGATGTCATGGATAACAATTGTTTTTGTAATAACTGTGAGAATAAAGAGCGTAAAAATTCCACTGCTTGTGCATTCAACCTTAGATTTAGTCCTTCTGGACTCATCAGGACGCCGGTTTCTGATTCCAAATTTCCACATAGTCTAGCCAGAGAATAACTCGCAATGTCTTGTCCCATCCCAATACATAAGGCAGATAAATCTTGTGCCCTGAATTTACTGTTACGTTGAACAAACTGAGTTTGTTTGGCAAGCTCTGTTAATGCTTGTGGTGAAAAGACGCGTTGTAATTCCTCTGAAAGCAGTCGAAACACTTGAGAACTAGATAGTTTTTTCATAAATATCCCTCCGCTTTTTCTTAAATTTTATACAATAGAAAGAAAAAGGAAAGAGGGAAGCAGACATGTATCCACTAGGTTCTAAAGAACGTCCTATCATCGTAAAGGTTTCGTCTAAAGCAAGAGCAGAGAAAGTGGCTGCGATTTGTGAGGCATACAATTTTTACTACATAGTTGGACTAGAATTCAACGAAGATGTGACGGATTTAAAAAAAGCAATCAAAGATTGCTCAAGGCCAGCAAATATTTATGAGAGTTGTTCATGTAACAGTGGGAAGAGGTACAAGTTTTGTTGTATGAACAAAGAAATTGAGCTGGATATATAAAACAAGATACCCTCATTTTTTTCGATTTGGGGGTATCTCGTTTTTCTTAACTTGATGGCGATGTTTCCGTACCCCTAAAAAGGTTATCAACTGTTAGTTCACATAAATACCGTTATCGGTAGAAAAATGTTAAAGCCATAATTACAAATAAAGAAAAAGAATCCCTTATGATTTTTGGGATTCTTTTTCTTGTTTAAAGTTTGCTCACACAAATGATCTGCACATCAATCTATCTTTGATATACAGATCATTTGTATGATAATTTTTATAAATAATTGCGGAATAATAAACTTACATAAATGCTTTTAAAAGCTCTTGTACGAATGGAAGTACTCCACCTACAAATTTTAAAACTGCCATTGCGATTGCCATGTTATTTCCTCCTCTTTTTATGTATTAAGATGTGGTACATCTTTATGTTTTTATTATAGTAAGCGCTTACAATAATATCAATACATTTTGATATGCAATATTGCATATCTTATATAATTTATATATTTAATTGAATAGATTACCTGTAAAGCTAATGAACATGCAGGTTTTCTTTTTTGTGTGCTAGTTTCATCAGCAAATACGTCAGACCTTTGAAAGACTTTTGTAACATTTATGAAAGAGAAATGAAAGATTTGTTAGCTAGGATGAGGCTTGTTTACTAGTAGACGATGCGCGCAGGGAGTAAAACCATTAGCGAAAATAAGGAGATATTAAGACATGTTGATTAAAAGAAAACTACCTATACTTACATTCTTAGCACTAATATTTAGTTTGATAGTTACTGTTTTTCCTACAAATTCTGCTTATGCAGCTGAGGACAATCGTATACTTGATATTTATGGGGATCCAGTCCAGACATCTAAAGATTATATAATGGTACGTAAAATTTGGGATGGTAAGCCTCGGTATGCTGCTTATGCAGGTGTAGGTGAGAAGAGACTTGGAGTAACTTATGAGAAGTTTGCGGGTTGGCATTATGTAATTCAGTATAAAGATAAATCTTATTATGGTACTGCTGAGACTCATAAGGATACAAAAGGTAATGAGTACTATGGTACACCTATCAATTTTGAAACTCCAGATGGGGTAGAAAGTGATGGATATATAAGACATAATACGCCAGTTACCATGTCAATGTGGATTGGGGGACCAAATGCTGAGGCAGGAGGAATTAAAAAATATGTCAATGCAGGGAATCGCGGCTGGATTTATTTTAGCGATCAATCAAAAAGTACGTTAACAGTTCAGGAACAAAATGCAAAGGAAATCAATTTAATAACAGGTAAAACTGATTATCTTAGAGATAAAATGGGAAGACCTACTGATTGGTACAATGCAGATCCACAAAATTCTGAGTATGGAGTTACATCATATTTTGAGCTAGAGACTTCAGAGCAACCATTTTCAAATCAAGATAAACTATGGGGAAGTTCTGCGCCGCCATATCAATCTGGTTATGAATTGGTACCTTTACAATAGGGTATTTGTTACATTCGGCTTTATAAAACTGTACTTATTAGCATTTAACGTGTCTTCCGGTAAGGTAAGAGAAAACGCTATGAAGGAAAGTTAAATTATATATCAAATGGAGGAATATTTATGAAAAGAAAAATTATTGCTATAGCTTCTGTAATTGCTTTAACAGCTCCTATTCAAAGTGTGGCGTTTGCACATGAAAGTGATCACCAGTATGATCCACCTATTGCTCAAAGATGGTCAGCAGAATCTATACATAATGAAGGAGTAAGTTCTCATTTATGGATTGTAAACAGAGCCATTGATATTATGTCCCAAAATACGACTGTTGTGAAGCAAAATGAGACAGCTCTATTAAATGAATGGCGTACGGATCTAGAGAAAGGCATTTACTCTGCGGATTATCAAAACCCATACTATGATAATTCCACATTCGCTTCACACTTCTATGATCCTGATTCAGGAAAAACGTATATTCCATTTGCTAAACAAGCAAAACAAACAGGAGCGAAGTATTTTAAACTAGCTGGTGAAGCTTATCAAAATAAAGATCTGAAAAATGCATTCTTTTATTTAGGATTATCACTTCATTATTTAGGGGATGTTAACCAGCCTATGCATGCAGCAAACTTTACTAACATTTCGCATCCATTTGGCTTCCACTCAAAATATGAAAACTTCGTTGATACAGTGAAAGACAATTATAAAGTAACAGATGGAAATGGCTATTGGAATTGGCAAAGTGCAAATCCAGAAGAGTGGGTTCATGCATCAGCATCAGCAGCAAAAGCTGATTTCCCATCAATTGTTAATGATAATACGAAAAATTGGTTCCTAAAAGCAGCGGTATCACAAGACTCTGCTGACAAATGGCGTGCTGAAGTAACACCGGTAACAGGAAAACGTTTAATGGAAGCACAGCGTATTACAGCTGGATATATTCATTTATGGTTTGATACGTACGTGAATAACAAATAACAAAATAAACTTATACATGGCAAAAGTTATGTATGTTATAAAGTGAAACTTCCAACGGTGGGGGCTTCATCCCCCACCTATCTTCTTTGTTTCTCTCTGAATCTTGATGTGGAAGTCTTACTGACCGCAAATAGCGGGATCAAGTAAAACGGAAACGACTATTGGGTTCAAGGGTCATCCTGAGAGTAAATACTATAATTTGAGTTTGATAAGTGTATTTTAGAAATTTCTAAGCCTTTCAAATCAATGAAAGATTTTTGTAACATTTATGAAAGTAAATTGAAAGATATATATAATAAGATGAATATATTAAAGGTGATTTTATTTTAATCCCAAGTAAAAAGTATAAGCAATGTACAGTATAATTTCATTTTTGTAATCTTGTAGAAATAATAAAAGAAAGGGAGCGATCATATGAATTATAAGAAAAAAGTGATTCCCGCAGCATTAGCATTTGCTGTTCTAGCAAGTCCAGTTTTTTCTTTAAAAGCAGAAGCAAGTACAGTATCTTCAGCTTCTAGTGCAATCACTTCTGTTGAAAAAGAAAATCCATCATTAAATCTTAAAGATGGACAGGTATCTGAAGAAAATTCCAATGTAAAACAAGAATTTGATGCAAATTATATCAATAATAATATTATTAGAGCGAATTTTCCATCTGTTACACCACCTCATATCAAGCAAGCAAAGCCGCTTACATATGTATATTTAGATTATTTTTATACAAATAACAATAAAATTATTGGGGAGTGGAGAAACAAAGAACTAAAACATATGGATCCACCACCTAGATTTTATTATGACTTACAATTTATGGGGTATAGCCAATCCCAAATCGAAGAATATTTTGGAAGTACTTATGGAGAGGCCTTTGTAAAAGGACTTGTTCTGGAAACATTAGAAAACTTTTTCCAAACTCGTTATGCTCAAGATCCTAATGATCCTGATGTACAAAAAATATTACAATCTAAATATTACGAAAAAAGTGAAGCTGAAGATTCATTTTGGTTGCCAGAATTTTTCCAAGGAAATGGTGGTTTAGAACGAGCAATTCTAGAGGAATTTGGAAAGAAAAGTTTAGATGAACTTGGAATCCAAGTCATTTGGGGCGATAATAATTGGGGCGCTGAAAAGGCTGTAACAATTGGTTATTCAGCGAAGACACCATTTAACCCACTAAAAGATGCTGAACTAACTGAAAAGAAATATCTTAAGAAAGTTCCTGGTGGATCAGCATCAATTCCAGCTAAAAATACAGGATATGAAGTAACATTTGACATCAAAACAGGGTTGACTAATGAACAATCACAATCATTTGCTCACACAGTAGGTGTAAATGCCGGTTTTGGTATTGAAGATATTTTTAACATTGGAGCAAGTTATGAGTTCCAAAGTACATTTGGTACAAGTATCTCATTAAGTGAAGAACAAACAGTATCCCGTAAATTTAGTCTTACTAACGATACTGATAAAACAATTACAGCAGCATTATATCAAGTTACTGCTGAGTATAGCTTAAAACCTGGATCGGTCGCTGCGGGAGCTGTAAATAAAACAATAAATTCACCTTTTGCACAGTTTTGGCAAGGTGGCGGTTATTGGGATACAGCTACAAAAGTTAAACCATCATCTACTTCAACAGGTGCAATTAAAACAGATGATTTAAAACTAGTTCGTTCAGATGTACTAGAAAAGTAAGGAGATACGGAAAAGATACCTTATTTTCTTAATGAACTGTTAATTCTTAAATAAATTCACCAATTAGAACTACCATATAAAACTTACTTTCATCTTTTTCACTCATGAAATCTTACAAAAGTGTCATCTTTATGTAAGGTAATTAGATAGTTCATTTACGATTTCAATGTGATAATAAAAGTATAAGAAATAATAAATTTTTAGATATTATAGGAGAGTGCTAGTAATGATTATAACAACAACTTCTGCCATTCAAGGAAAAGAAATTATTGAGTATATTGACATTGTAAACGGTGAAGCAATTATGGGTGCAAATATCGTACGCGATTTATTTGCTTCTGTTCGTGACATTGTTGGTGGCCGTTCTGGTGCATATGAAAGTAAATTGAAAGAAGCACGTGATATTGCAATGGAAGAAATGAAAGTTCTTGCGAAGCAAAAAGGTGCAAATGCAATTGTTGGTATTGATGTAGACTACGAAGTCGTTCGTGATGGAATGTTAATGGTGGCCGTAAGCGGTACAGCGGTACGTGTGTAAATAGATAGAATGTGGATTTTTCTATAGTTGTTATGTATTTTCTATAAATATAGATACATTATGTTTATGAACACATCACAACACATAAAAAAGGAAGAGAATTATAAAAATTCTCTTCCTTTTTTATGTGTTCATAGATTTAGTAATACAGAGAAACCTTGATACGTCTGCAAAACCGTTCCAAAACATCAAAAATATATTTTAGGAACGTTCTTGAAAAATAAATACTTTTAGGTACATATTTGCTTATTCTTTAAAGGAATTAACCGTTTAAAAAGGTAGACTCTATTGGGATATAATTGTGAATCTTTGATTAATGTTCCATAAAGGGGGAGTAAGACGGTTCGTGCTCTAGTCCGTCAGATATTTACATAGAATAAAAAACAAATTGTGAACCCATTAAAACCTCTGAAAGAGTTTTGTAACATTTATGAGAGAAAGATGTAAGAGTTTTAAATTAAGATGAACTTACTGATATTGATTTTATATCAGCCGTTATTAAAAAGTACAAGTAGAGAGTGAGGAACAGCATTGTATTTAAGCTAAGCAAACCAAACTAAACTCTACTCTACTAAGAGAGGGAAACAAGAGGAAAAGGATCGAATTTTAGGCTTAACAATAGGGGCAGATGATTATCTAATAAAGCCTTTCTCACCTCATGAATTAGTACTAAGGGTTCAAATTATACTAAGAAGAGGCAATCAGATACCGATACAAGCAAAAGAATCCCTATCAGAAGTGATAGAATTTCCGGATTTGAAAATTTATCCAAAAAAGAGAGGTGTACTTGTTTGTGAAAATGAAGTTGAGTTAACGGTGAAAGAGTTTGAAGTGCTTTATGTCATGGCAAAGCATCCAAAACAAGTATTTTCTCGCTCGCAACTTTTTGAACTTATTTGGAATTTTGAACATGAAGGGGCTACTAACACAGTCACTGTGTTAGTGAGTCGTTTACGTGACAAGCTGGAGAAGCCATACGATAAAGAATCGTTGGATTCATACGGTTTGGGGGATAGGATATCGCTTTGAGACAAATGGAGGAAATGAAACATGAGATTACGTATTCAATTGTTACTAATGAATTTATTAAGTACCAGTATCATGGTAATGGCTATATGGTATAGTGAGACAAAAATGTTACTTGAACCGGAACAAACGCGGTTATTAACAGTAATCGCAGTTGTAGCATTCATTATTTCAACGTTTATTTATTGGTTAATGACACGCCCTATCATGAGGTCCATTCAAAATTTAATTGAATTAACAAAACAATTTAGTGATAGACAATTTGAAACGATGTATATAATTGGGCAAGAACCAAAGGAGTTTAAAGAGTTAGCAACAGCCTTTCAACAGATGGCAAAAAAGTTAGAAGAAGGGTTTACTAAGTTAGAAGAAGGGGAAAAAGCACGTAAAGAGCTGATTACGAATATTTCACACGACTTACGCACGCCTATGGCTAGCATGCAATTGATGATAGAAGCAATACAAGATGACCTCGTTGAAGATCCTGAAATGAAAAAGCAGTATTTAGTGACGACCTTAAAAGAAATAAAACGATTAAGTGGATTAATTAATGACTTATTTGATCTTTCAAAGTTAGAACTTGGACAAGTAGATTTTTATCCAAGTTTAACACATATGGACAAAGTCCTCTTAGATGTACTTGAGTCATATTCTGTCTTATTAGCAAACAAACAAATCGATTTACAATTGTATGTTCCTGATACATTACCTCGGCTTTTAATCATGCCGTGTAAAATAGCACGGGTTATCAGTAATTTGTTAGATAATGCGATTCGGTATTCACCTGTCTCCGGAACAATTGAGTTGATTGTAGAGGAAAATAAGCAGAAGCAACAAGTCCAATTCATTTTGCGTGATGAAGGAGAAGGAATTACTCCCGATGACCAATTACGCATATTTGAACGCTTTTTTAGAACAGATCAATCCAGAAGTTCACAATCTGGAGGTTCCGGTCTCGGACTAGCCATTACAAAATCATTAATTGAAATGCACAAAGGAGAAATTGGTGTGAGAGATCGCCCAGATGGAAAACAGGGAAGTGAATTTTGGCTTACTCTTCCCATCACATCAGAAAAAAATAAGACTGCTGAAAGACTTTTGTAATATTTATATTATAGAAACGAAAGACTTTCTTGTTACCATACCACTAAACAGTATACTACAGGAGGACTTTTACTTTATGAAAAGAAAATATGTATTGCTTATAGGAGGTTCCATAATTGTTGGGGGAATTTTATGGTCATTGTTCCGCCCCGAGAAATTATTTATTGATAAGCAAGTGAATGAAGCATTGCCACAAACAGAAATACAATCAAACAAAACAAAACAACAAGAAGAACGAGTAATAAGTACAGGTCAGTTTCAAAACGGTGTTCATGAAACAACTGGAACGGCAACGATCCATCAATTAGGGGATGGAAAGCGTGTTTTACGACTTTCAAATTTTTCAACTTCTAATGGGCCAGATGTTCGAGTTGTATTAGTTCCTACGAATCGTTTGAAAAATAATGAAGATGTTAAAAACCATCAGTATATTGAATTAGGAAAGTTAAAGGGAAACAAAGGAGACCAAAACTATGAAATTCCTGAAGGGATAGATGTAAGCACATACGGTTCGGTTTCTATATGGTGTAAGAGATTTAATGAAAACTTTGGTGCGGCTTATTTTGAAAAGTAAGAAAGAACATAAAAATGAGGCTTGTGTACATGCCCTACATCCATCAACTTAAGCATTTAGGCTAATTTTAAAGTTAAAAGCACGATATTATTCTCTTAACGTACCATTTTCTTTTTTCGATCGTGTCGGACCATAAACAAGAATCTAAAATAAATTAATTCTGGACATCCTCTTCAAGATAGGATAATATGAAGTTTGCTTCACATGAAGTAAACTTCATATAGAGTTATGTTAGGAGTGATTTGTTTGAAAAACAAATTTAAAGAGCTTTATTTATGCTCGTTTGCAATTATTGCAATAGGTCTTATTGAAATATTTTTTGACTACACTGAAGCTAATTTTAGTGAAGGTTTTTATTTGGGGAATTTAAAGATACTTACAGGAGCAATCTTTTTAATTTTTGCTTTAGTGTCTCGAAGTAAATATAAGTCGAATCGTAAACAGTTAGAAAAAGAGCTATCAAAGGAATATGATGAAAGGGATGATTTAATAGAAGGGAAAGTTGCACAATTTACCATAAGTATTCTAATGGTTATGATTATTCTTATGATGTTTCTTTCAAAATGGGTTATAATCCCAACAAATACTGGGCTATTTATCATAATAATATGTTGCTTAATTACTAAAATATTAGCTAAAAAATATTATAATTGTTTTCTTTAATTAGGAGATTACTATGAAAAATAGAATAAAAGAGTTGCGTTTAAAACATGGGATAACACAACAAGAATTAGCTGATAAAGTATTTGTATCTTCACGAACGATTATTTCATTAGAAAAACAACAATATAATCCATCTGTTTTACTAGCATATAGAATATCTGTGGTTTTTAAC
Organism: Bacillus sp. DX3.1; assembly: GCF_030292155.1. Taxonomy (NCBI): domain Bacteria; kingdom Bacillati; phylum Bacillota; class Bacilli; order Caryophanales; family Bacillaceae; genus Bacillus; species Bacillus sp. DX3.1. The sequence continues at coordinate 984,709 of NZ_CP128153.1, forward strand.
CTATCAATTGAAGAAGTTTTTATATTTGAAGAAGATGACTAATAGTAGTATACAAATACTATTGGCGAGAAAAATTTAAACAATATAGTAAAATACAAATAGTGAATAGAGGTAAATATATTATGATTTTAAAACTAGTATTTATACTTTTTGGAGTAGTCTTAGTATTATGGGGTATATATAGAATGAAAACGGATGATGCATTTGCAGGAAAAACACAAACAAGAAAAAACATTTTCAATTTCTTAATTTTAGGAGAGACGTCTGGACTTGGACAATTATTAGGTGGAATATTGTGTATAATTTTAGGGATTTTATCTTTTATAATTAAATAATTTATAAATGGGTAGCTCCAACGTTACTAACTATAAATCACTTATTTTGTATCAAACAATCCTTACATACGGAGGTTTTAAAATGAAAAAATATATTTTAGCTTTAATACCATTTATCCTAGGGATAGGGTGTGTAGTTAGTTATAATACTATCGGATCTAAAGTTGCATCGGATGGTACTCTTGTGGAACCATTCTATTTACTACCAATGGGTTATTCATTTTTAGCTATCGGTATAATTAGTCTTTTTGTAAGTAAAATTAAAAAAGTTAATAAATAGACTAAAAAAAGAGCCTTAATAAGGCTCTTTTTTTAAATCCCGTGAAAAGTTGTTTTTTTATGGTTTTCCCATTGTATTTGGGTGTGAGGCAGTGATTGGGGTAAAGCGAAGCAAGACGATAGCCCCTTATAATGTCATAATTGGTTACAATTTCTTTTAAAATGAATGTAAACTTTACTATATTGGTTTACATTTATTCCCTTGATTTTATTGAATTTATCACAATTTACCTATTTTTCTTAAAAACGAATAGGAAAGTATACATTCAAAACGCCATAAATAAGGTTTCCATGGCATCATCTTAAATATCATTAAGTTATCATATAAAGATGTATGTTATAATACATTCAAAAGGATGGTATCCTTTTTCTTTATCTTTGGCTTAAGCCAACTCATATAATATAAGTACCCAAACGAAAATATGTGAGCCTTAGTAAAAAGAACCTTTTAAAAGGTTTTTTTTACTTTAAAAATTATTCTATCTATCAATTTTATTCAGTCTATATAAAGTTAACATAACACCACTTACCGGTAGAAAAATGTTACAGCCATAATTACAGATAAAAAAAAGAATCCCTTATGATTTCTAGGATTCTTTTTCTTATTTAAAGTTTGCTCACACAAATGATCTGCACATCAATTTATCTTTGATATACAGATCATTTGTATGATAATTTTAAAAAATAAGTGCAGAGAATTATATTACATGAATGCTTTTATAAGTGTTGTTACTAATGGAAGTACTCCACCTAAGAATGTTAAAACTGCCATTGCGATTGCCATAATCATTTCCTCCTTTTTAATATTAAGATATTATGAATCTTTATACTCTTATTATAGTAAGCGCTTACAAACGTATCAATACATTTCGATATGCAATATTACATCTTAAAACCATGTTTTATACTGTTATAATAGAAGAGGTAAATTCTACAGCATTTCTCGAGGAACTAAACAGCTAATGAGCATGAAATTTCTCGTAAATAAAAAAGGAAGAGAATTATAAAAATTCTCTTCCTTTTTTATGTTTTCATAAACATTACTTATCTATCTTAAGAAGGTACACGTATACGATTATTGGTTCTGGAACAGCTTATTTTAGAAAGTTTAATTTAGATTTTATATTTCGAAATTATTTTGATATTGTCGACGAAAGCTATCCATACGAATAGCTTTTTGAATTTTGTAAATAGTATTTCGCGTCAATGTCCAGAAAGTCCTATGTTTGTGAACAGAGGATAAAACGGAATAGTATTAACATTTTCTAGCTATAATCATGTTCATAAAGCGTGGAAACAAATCAATGTTCAATTAAATTTTGGTTTTTATCTTTCTGAACATATATTTATCTTTGAAAAACACCATCATGATAGGGTTTTGTAGTCCTTAGCATACAATTTTTCCAGAATGATATAGTGACTCTTATTAGGAAGCGTTGTTGCGGACTAGAGCAAGAACCCTGTCACTAGACCAAAAAGAATAGCGCTTTTTTCGTTTTATAGATATAAAATTATTTTCGCTTGATGGTAATGTATGATGGCCCTTTATACTCAAATTTCATTTAGCTTGAAAAGATCTTGAAACAAAAATACAGTTGTTATGATAACCATTCCAAAATTAAATGCAAGAGCTATTAGATTAGATAGGTCTGTAATAGGTAATAACACAATACTTAGTGAGAAAATTGACGCAATAAAAGGAATAGATTGTTTTATTTTTGTTATAAAATAACCTGTACTTTTCTTATTTTTCTTAAGAGAAGTCATTTTTAACCCAATAAATATCAGTAAAGGAGAAGTAATAAAGATCCCCAACCACCCTACAGCATCTTCAACAAACCAAGGTAAGAATCGCATCCTTGAGGAAAATATAAATAAGTTAAGTATTAAAAGAAATAATTGAATAAGAGATAATTTTATATTTATGTTTGTTTGCTCCATCTTGCTAAACCTCCGAAAAATAAATTATTTAAACACATACAGTTGTATCATTTACGGTAACCATTAACATTCCGTCACAATCGAAAATTCCTAGTTAATTGGATTTACATTATAACTAAGTTGGAATTATTCGATTTTATCATGTATTTATCCTATATCCATCAAGTTAATAAAAATCCTCCAGATGCTGAAAGCATTTGGAGGTCGTGGGGATCTCATTTAGCGAGTCATATTTATAAAAAATAGACTTTTTTTGATCATTAATAGCCTTTGTGTCCATGGCTATCAAATTTATAGGTTTTTCCGTCAATGTCAACCTTGGTATCTGTATAAATTGAACCATCCTGTTTAGCATAATACGTAAAGTATCCGTAATAAGGGAAATGATACCCACCACCAACTGAGAACCATCCTATCTTAGCTGCTCCAGATTCATCGAAGTAATACCATTTCCCATCGATTTCTTGCCAGCCCGTTTGCATTACGCCTTTATCGTCATAATGGTATATCTTACCATTAGATTTATCAAACCCTGTTAGCTTAGCTTCTCCGTCATGATTAAAATAATATCTTTTTCCGTCAATGGTTTCATGTCCATCGAAAGTATAGTGTGCGCCATCTTTGAAATGGTATTTTTTCCCATCGATTGTTTTCCAACCAGAATAAGTAGCTCCTTCTTCTAAGCTATAATAGTGAATTGCATCCTTTTTCGTTCCATCAGGTTGAGGGAACGCTCTCTTTCCAGTCAGTCCTGGTTTTCTAGTAGAACCTTCGTTCTCAAATGTTACTTGTTTTCCATCAAGAGTAACCGTTTTAGGACTAGTTAGTGCGTTTCCATTCAGATCAGTAGCTCTCTCAAGCACACCTTTGTCAGAAAAATGAAGAATGACATGTTGATCGTCTAGACGTAGTTGCTTTGTAGTAGACTCGTAATTTTGGAAATAATACGTTTTTCCATCGATTTCTCGGAAGCCTTCTTTAATAAACGCTCCAGACTCATCAGAATAGTTTTGATCTCTCCACGCTGATCGTTGCAGAGCACCTTTATCATCAAAGTGGTAGTACTTCCCATCAACCTCATGATTTCCATTTGAGCCACTTGTCGATAATACTGCCCCAAAATGATCCGGATGAAAATAATATTTCTTACCTTCAATTTCATGCCAACCCTTTAAGAAAACTCCATCAGAACCTGCATAATAATAATCAGAACCTCTGTTTACCCAACTGTTCTTTATCACGTTCCCAGAAGAATCTTTTGCAGTCCATTTCGTAAGATCCTTTTCATCATCTTTGATCTCTACTTCATCATACTTTTGTTTTTCATTTTCTATACCCGGATACCACTCTCTTAACCAATTGTGAATTTCATTGTTGTTTTTTCCAGTGAAACGAATTTCGGATTTGAAACTCCAATCAGTACCAAATTGGTGAACATTTTGATTACCAGCCAAACTTACTCCATTCTTGTTTTTTAAATGGAACTGGAATTTATTATCATGAGAATTGCCGGTCTGAACAAGCTCAAACACTTCATCATCACCAATCGAATCAGAATATTGAAGTGCATTTCCTTCTTTCCCTGAAAGATATTTTGAACCTGTTTTTACCAATACTTTATTCGTCCCTTTTTTATAGGGGATAATTTGATAAGGTTTACCATCATTTAGTATACTAAATGGTAGTGAAATAGGTGTCTCTAGGATTTTTGTAGATTCCGCCAATATATTAGTTGAGCGATCATTAAAATCTGCAAGAGCTTTAGGGTCATTCTTAACATAATTCTCAAGAACATCTTTGGATACTGGCTTTGAAGTCAATGTTGATATTCGCTTTTCCTCATCTGATAACTCAGCAAATAGGGTATCTGTACCTCTAGCAAATGACCATTCAGAAGTAGATGATGGGTATCTTTTCTTATGAAATGGAATAACAAGTCTTGGGTTTTTACCAGATGTTTTTTCTACGAATGCTGTTTGACCTTGATTCATCACAACTCCGGTCTTTCCTTCGTCTAATTGTGCTTGTGTAATGTAAAGAAGATCGTGTTCTGAGACAGATTTTGCATCAGGGTTTAGATCTATAATTGCACCCGCTTCAGTAATTTTAAGCTGCTGCCCAGATCTTAATTTATGAATTTCAATTTTTCCATTTGGATAGAGTACTTTAACTGATTTAGTAAAATTTGAATCACCTTCTGTATGATGCATGGAAATATTAAATTCCCCAGATGTAAAATTAGGAGCCCTGTAAGTTATATTTTCTGCATATACATCAATGTGAGTGCCTGGTCCTGGATCCTTTGGAGATATTCCAAGTCCTTCATAAATGTCTTTTACAATACCTAATGAAGTAATAGTTACATCTAGTACCGTACCTATTCCTGCGCTAGCCTTGTTTTCTGCAATAGGAGCCACTGAAAAAAGAATACCTAATGCTGCTGCGGTAGGAATTACTTTCTTTCCAATTCCAATTGTTTTAAATGTTTTCTTCATTTTTGTTGTCCTCTCTTAGTAAGATTTAGCTTAGATTGCTTGTATATAACACTGTAAAAAAATAACCACATAAAGACTGTGGTATATTGATTTAAAAATATAAAATGAATATCTGTAAGTTCATCTTAGCTTTAATACCTTTCATTTTTCTTTCGAAACTGTTACAAAACTCTTTCATCAATATCGTATAAAATTCCGAATTTTATACGATATTCTGTATTTTTTCAGCTTGGCCCCATGCTCATTAAGTGAAGATTTTGAAGTATCCACAAAACAGAATTTTTATTTGTAAAATTAATTAAGTAGTAAACAAGAAAGGCTGGCAAAATGCCAACCTTTCTTGTTTTTTGGGTATCAATTTTTTATTTTAATAAGTCAATAATAACTAAAAGGAATGGTTTGTCTCGTTCTTGTTATACAAAGGCCTTTTCTTTTTTTAGATATGTCATAATTACACGAATAAATAATAATAAAGGTGTAGTAACGAAAATTCCAAGTAAACCGAAACGATCTTCAACAAACCAAGTTAAGAACGGCATCCTTGAGGAAGATATAAATAGGTTAAGCGATTGTACGAATAATAATCTCATACTTATATTTTTGTGATTTATGGTGTTAACCCTTCGCAAAAGTGTATTTTTGCACTGTATTATCGGTGGTTTACTTATGTGTCAATCATTTTATTCCTATCGGTATGTCCAAGTTTAAGAAATTACTTGCAAGAGTCCTGAAATGTTTGTATTAGAAGCAATTCTAGCAGATTAAAATATTATTTTTCAGGATCCAAACTAATTGATCCCACTTCATAATTATTTTCGTAATCGATTGTTGCTGTAGCTTTTCGATTTTTATTTCCTTTCACATGTCCAATTACAAATATTCCACCTAAATCTTTTGGAGCAAATTTTGTTTTTGTTACAACTATGTCTATATTTTCAGTTTCTTTAAAATGTTTTATAGCGGTTTCTTTTGCTTTGTTAATAATTTCTTCTTGTTTCTTATCATCATTCATGTTACATCCTCCTAGAATAATAGAAAATATGATAAAAACATAAATTATTTTTTTCAAAAAACTCCCTCCAAAAGTGGTATGCTTTATTTAAGAATAACTTACTTTTTTTGGGGAGGGGAAGAGTTTGGATGATAAAGTTTTAGATTTAACTTATTATCGATTATCTCAGGATGCATATATGAGTGAAGAAGACCTGGGGGGAGAAGCTAAAATTTATGAACCAGGAACTAAAAATGTTATTCAAAAATGGCAAGTAAATAAGGATGAGATTTTACTGTTTTGCTAGTGGGGGACGACTGTAATATGATGAGGTTGTTCATCCAACTGAATGGTTTACTTCGTCTCCCTACACAATGTGTAGGGAGTTTTTTATAAAGAAAAGGCACTCTAATGAGTGCCTAAATAATTATTGTTTCAAATCAAAATTAGCAGTTGTTGAGACGGAACCAATGTGATAGTCATTAGCATATTCTACTGAAGCGGTAAATTCTTTGCTTTTATCGTTTGTTACATAACCTGAGATAAAAATAGTTTGAAAATCTTTTGGACCAAATTCATGTTCAGTGATTGTTACATCTACACCTTGGAGTTCTTTGAAATATTTAATAGTCTCCGCTGTTGCTTTATCAATTACTTGTTGTTCCTCTTTTTTATTTTCCATAGTACATCCTCCTAAAAATATGAGTGTCAAGACAACGATTAATCCTAAACTATATTTTTTCAATCATAGACCCTCCAGTATAATTAGATTTAATAAGGATTTCTCACAAGCTAAAAAAGCACTCACTTTTGCCAATAGTGGGTGCTTTTTCGTTTTCATTATTTAGTAGTGATAATTATATTTAAATCTTCATTAATGTCTACAATAATGATAATCATAATTGAACAGTTTACCCGTAGGCCCTGCACGTTTATAAGAATGTCCTAATTATATTTTATAGTATAATTTATTTATTATCAGAAATGTCCCAACTGCTTGATATTGAACTAATGTGATAATTATTAGCATATTCTACGTCTACTGAAAAGGTTTTATTCTTGTCGTTAGTAACATATCCAGAGACAAAAACAGTTTGAAAATTTGCCGGAGCAAATCGAGATCCGGTAATTGTAACATCTAAATTATGTTTTTCTTTTAAATATTTCACTGTATATTCTTCAGCTTTTTTTTTGATTTCTTCTTCTTGTATTGTTTTTTCATTGTCGTTATTCACTAAGTATCCCCCCATAATTATAGCTAAAATCATTATAATTGGAATTATAATATATTTCTTCTTCAAAATTTTACCACTCCTTATATAATTGATTATACTATTTTACTAAATTTTAGGGGGGATTAATAATGTCTACTAAAAATATAACAGATTTAACCATGTATGAATTATCTAAGAATGCTTATAAGTCAGATAAAGAAAGAGGTAAATATGTAACTATTAAGAATGATGATGATGAAATTGTTCAAAGCTGGAAAGTACATAAAACATTCCATGATAAACAAACAGGAATGGACGCTGTAGTGTTTGAAAGAGAAGTAAATGGAAAAACACAAGTGATGGTGGCTTTCCGTGGCACAGAAGGAGATAAAATTTTTGAAAAGGATTCTTTAAAACCTGGAGAAGGGATGAAGGACGCTTTAACAGATGGCAAGTTTTTTATTAAGAGAGACGGTGTTCATGACTCAGCGCCAGCTCCAAAGGCAGGAGAAAGAGGAGAAGATCCAAGACGATATTGGAACGAAGAGAACAGACAATGGGAATATCACAATCAATTTGAACAAGCTGAAAAAGTAATGGAACAGGTAAAGGAACATTATAAGGGGAAAAATGTAGACTTATACGTTACAGGCCATTCTTTAGGTGGCGCTTTAGCTGAGTATGTTGCAGCATTTGAAGAGAGTGTAAGATGTTTGTCATGGAATGCGCCAAGTGCAAAACATTTACTACCACCAGATTTGCAAGAAAGAGCCGATAATGGTGAGTTTAAGGACAGAATCGTGTCTATTGTTCATGGATCAGATACCATTGGGTATGGTCCATTTGGCCCTTATGATGGTCATATCGGCTCTACATATTCTGTGTCGCAACCCCCGTCAAAAAAAGATATAGAAGCTTTACGGAATTTACCCCCATCACAGCAGCTTTTATTATTAGCAAAAAGGTTTCAAGATTCTATTTCGGGACCTGGTTATCATTATCAAGATAAAGAAAATTTCCAATTTGGGAAAGATGGTAATTTATCAAATTCATATCTTTTGAATGTAGATACAGGGGAAAGGGTATATGATTCACCTGGTAAGTTATTAGGTGGTGGAGAAATTCGTGTAGTAGTAGAGCATTTAGAAGAAGCTGTAAGACGTATGAAGCAAAATGCACAAGAATTTCAAGACAGGGTACCGAGATTAACTTCAAATATGATGGATTTATTAGAAACAGCTGAAAGCAAACGATTAGAAGCTAAGATAACAAATATACGTGCACATGTTGAACATTTGAGCTTTTGGTATATCCGTACAGCTACTGAGATTTCAAATTTTATTGAAGAGAAAGTACATGCTTATAAAAAGGTAGATGGACAAGAATAGGGGGATTATTATGCCAAGAATTTATTTAAATGAAGAAGCTTTGAATCAAGCCTTACAACAATTTGAGCATATGATTCAAGATTTAAATCATAATAAAAGTGTAGTAATCAATATTCATGATTTACTTCTAGCAAGTTGGTCGCAACTTGGTGTGGGGAAGAAAGCAATTGGTGATTTAGAAGATTTCAGAAAAAATATTGAAAAAAGAATGGAAGAATTAGAGTCTGATAAGCATGAATTAAAGAGTGCAATTGATTTAATCAAAGCGCTTGATCAAAGTTATGACTATATGGGACCTAAATATTAAAAAAACACTCGTTAGGAGTGTTTTTTTATTCAAATCAGTATTTTGTTATTGTTCTCTGTTTACATAGTCTTCTATGAAACCTTCTAGTTCTTCTTTTATTTCTTCTGGTTTCATTTCATCTACAGGTTTATAGTTACCATTTTTATCGTAATTAGCTGAGTCTTTCTTTGGATCATACATTGATGGTGGATTTTGTTCTTTTGGTAATGCTGGCTGTTCGTACTTAGGAGTAGTAGGTTGCTCCTGTTTAGGTACAGGTGTTGGAGTTATATTTGTATTAGGTGATATTGCTCCCCATATTTGTGGATCAACCTTATTCAATAGATCCATAAATTCATTTAAGGTAATTGCCGCGTTTGATATTTCAATTTTACCATTTTGAAATTGTGTCGTATTATTACTTACAATCGCATCTCTTAAAGTGAAAGATCCTGACGATACCCCTTATAAGGATGTTCATCCATCTATTTTCTTCCTGGGGGAGCACCACATTGCCATCAAGCTAGTATTTTGAAGTGTCCCCAAAACAAAAATTTTATTATTTTACAGTTATTTATGAGAATTCAGCTCATTTTTTTCGTTTTGGGGAACAACCAATTTCTTAACTTGATGGGCATGGGGTTCTGCCGACAAAACGCGGATATTATACGCTAAGACATTTTTGGGGCAGATAAAACCCTAATCTCCTTACGCTAAGCAGGAAATCAGGGTCTTTTTATGTCCTTAAAGGACGGAGCGAATGAGAATTACTGGCAGTAAAGTTGTACTCACCTAGAAAATTAATGTGCTCCCAACCAAGAGGTGAGATATGAGGGAGCAACTCTTCTCGATGTTTGTCCATCTTCTTCATATGTTCAATAGCTTGAGACAGATACACAGTGTTCCAGATGCTGATTGCATTGATAATCAGATTTAATGCACTGGTGCGTTGTAATTGATCTTGTAGTGCCCGTTCTCGAAGCTCACCGCTAAGGCATTCATAGCTTCTCCTTTATTCAATCCTCTCTGAATCCGTCGGCATAAGGTTTCGCTAGAAATATAGTCTAGGATAAACAGTGTCTTTTCAATTTCCTGCCCCATGCTAAGTGAAAACAAAGAGAGAAAACGAGTGCAGGTTACCTTTTGTTATCCGTAGCCGCGGCTCTATGTCGAAAAATCAAAATAGATTTATGTATAGCAGTTTTAGTTTGCAACCTAATACAATGAGAGCTAAACTCGTATGATAAAAGTTTGAAAGGAGCATTCTTATATGATGGAAGATTTGTCGTTACAAGATGTGTGTGAGGAATTAGAGAAAGACGAATTGATAGCGTTAATAAAGCATTTGGCAGACCATTACCAGGACATAGATATGGCTGTAATAGATTGGATTATTGACCTTGGCCCAGCAGGAGGCGATGCAGGTGGGACGATTGTGGCAGAAGGAACACCTGAAGAAATCGCAGCTATAAACGAATCTCATACTGGTGCTTTTTTATAAGTGTTATAATGAATCAAATAGACGACACCTCAACATTATGAGAGGTGTTCGTCACCATTTTTTCAAAGGAGTTAAAATAAATGCAAAATCAAAAAGGTGGCTTGAAGCCATTTATAAACCTTATTTTATCAACCAATATACCAAAATTGACATTAACGATTGGATTAATAGGGAGTATCATTACAACGATTGTTGGACTCTCTATTCCATTGCTTACAAGAGAACTCGTCGATGGTTTCTCTACAGCATCCATTTCTATCACTCTCATTATTGCTATTGCAGCTGTTTTTCTCTTACAAGGTGTAATCGATGGACTATCGACTTATTTGTTAGCTTCAGTTGGTCAAAAAATTGTAGCTCGGTTAAGAGAGAAAATGTGGGTAAAGCTCATTCGATTACCAGTAAGCTACTTCGATAAACAACAAAGTGGGGAGTCAGTAAGTCGTGTTGTAAACGATACGGGAATTGTAAAAGATTTAATTTCACAGCACTTTCCCCAATTTATAACAGGAATCATTTCCATTATTGGAGCCATTATCATCTTACTCATAATGGACTGGAAAATGACTCTCTTAATGTTAATTTCTATTCCTCTCACAATGGTGATCATGATGCCTCTCGGAGGGAAAATGTCCAAAATTTCTCGTAGTTTACAAGACGAAACTGCAACATTTTCAGGGAGTGTTCAACAGACGATTAGTGAGATTCGCTTAATGAAATCCTCCAATGCAGAAAAATTTGAAGAAGAAAAAGGAATTAAAGGCGTGAGCAATTTGCTTACGTATGGACTAAAAGAAGCAAAGATATTTGCCCTTATTGGTCCAATTATGTACACAGTCATTATGATTGTCATTGTTATGATCATTGGTTATGGAGGAATACGAGTAGCAAACGGCTCGATGTCAACCGGTTCTCTCGTTGCCTTTCTACTATATCTTTTTCAAATCATTTATCCGATCACATCTTTTGCAATGTTTTTTACACAACTTCAAAAAGCAAAAGGAGCAACAGAACGAATCATTGATATCATGGAACTTCCGTTAGAAGAAGGTCAAGAAGGTTTAGATATAGATATTTCTAATGAACCTGTTCATATCGAACATGTATCGTTTGCTTACAGTGAAGAAGAGCCCGTTATCCAAGACGTATCCTTTGAAGCAAAGCCTGGCCAAATGATTGCATTCGCTGGACCAAGTGGTGGCGGAAAAACAACGATGTTCGGATTACTAGAACGATACTACAAACCAACATCTGGTGAAATACGAATTGGGAACACCCCGATCAATCAGTTATCATTAAAATCATGGCGTAGTCAAATTGGCTATGTATCACAAGAAAGTGCAATGATAGCTGGTACCATTCGAGAAAACTTATGCTATGGACTAAAAGGTTGGGGAAATATATCAGATGAACGTTTATGGGAAGTCGCAGAAATGGCATATGCTGATGAATTTATCAAATCTTTCTCACATGGATTGGATACGGAAGTCGGCGAGCGCGGCGTAAAATTATCAGGTGGACAAAGACAGCGAATTGCTATCGCACGGGCCTTTCTACGAGATCCAAAAATTCTCATGATGGATGAAGCCACCGCAAGTTTGGATAGCCAATCGGAAAGTATTGTCCAAGAAGCTCTATCACGATTAATGGAAGGGCGAACCACCTTCGTCATTGCCCATCGATTATCTACCATCGTTGATGCAGATCAAATCATTTTCATCGAAAAAGGGCAAGTAACAGGAAGCGGGACACACCATGAATTAATCCACTCACATGAATTATATCGAAAATTTGCTGAACAACAACTAACTTAAAGCAAACCCATATAAATTGATAGTCTTACAGATGAGCCTGTCCTCCAGATTTTCTAGAGGATAGGATTCATCCTAGTTCTTACATGAGGACATCCCTAGATGGCTATCATACCGAACACTGTTTTTACTTGTTGATATTGTTTCATACAGATTATAGAAGTGGATTCGAAAATAAACTCATAAATGACGTTCTACGTACATGCAATATCAAGCATTTTTTTAGTTGAAAGGGCTGCTCTCCTCTACTTTAAGAGGAGAGCAGCCCTTTCAGTATAGACAAATTATTGTTTCTGCTGCTCTTCCTGCGTTCGCAATAATAAGTTTCGCAAAACATGCCCCCGGTAACTCTCCAACTTCCGCCCCTCATAATAACGAATCCCTAACTTTTTAAGCTCTGCTACATACCATCCCTTTGTTCCGTAGTACATGGGAGTCACTTCCTTTTTGCTTTTAAACAGTATATGATTTGAAATTTATAAATTTCATTTTTGTGGAAAGAATTTATCCCGCATTAACGGGCAGTAATACCCCCACCTCAAAGTTCTGCAAGGAGCAAAGAAGTTAGGTGGGGGATAAACTGTCCGTAAAAGCCCGATTGGTGAGGGCTGATGATCAGTGGGGGATGAAGAAAACCCCCACTGATCAAAGTTTCACTTTATGAGGTCATATAGACTTTTTTGAAATTATTAATTTGATATTTATACTCTGAAATTGGAAAAACAAGGGTATAATCGAATTGTGTAGAAAAATATGACATTTTTAAGATGGGGGAATGATGATGGTGCATACTTTAGTGAGGGGACAAAAGGCCGATATTACAAAGGCTCATCCGGGAGTCGGTAGTTTACTAGTAGGATTAAATTGGAATGCTCTGGTGAATATGGAAGTAGATGCATCTGCTTTCCTAGTAGGTATGAATGGGAAAATTACAAAAGAAGAAGATTTTGTATTCTATGGACAACCGTATTCTAGTTGTCAATCAATCAAATTAAATCAAGATGTTTCAGGTGGGAATAAACAAGAGTTTTTGTTGGATCTTACTCGTATGAAAGATGAAGTCCAAAAAATTGTGTTTTCGATTACAATTCATCATGCTGAGGAAAAGAAACACTTCTTCCGAGATGTTACTCACATTCAATTGGGAATTAGGAATGCACAAACGAAAGTAGAAATTACTAATTTCCTTATTACATCCTCCTTCACAGATGAAAGTGCCATTATTGTAGGCGAATTGTATCGACATGCAGGAGAGTGGAAATTCAACCCTATTGGATCGGGATATTTTGGCGGATTAGCAGCTTTATGTGAAAATTTCGGGATAGAGGTTGCTGATGATGAAGAGCAAGTACCTCCTCCTATAGAGAAAAAAACAATGCCTACTCCAGCACCGATACAAACATCTATGAATATCACGAAGGTTGAATTGAAGAAAAAACAATCTATTAATATACAAAAATCTAAGATGGTAACGGCTACTCTTGAATGGGAGACAAATAAGGATTTGGATTTATATTGTTTCTATGTGACAAAGAATGGAGAAATAGGAAAGATTTATTATAGAAATTTAGGGTCTTCTAATGTGTCACCATATATTGTACTTGATGGAGATGCACAAGAACCAGGTAAAGAAACGATTCGTATTTATCGGCCTGAAGCTCTGAAGTATGTTTTGTTTGCTGCATATAGTGCCATCGAAAATGGGATAGGTAGCTTCTATTCTATGAAAGCAAAGGCAGTTGTAGATAATCATATGGGGAATGTCGTAACAGCTCCTTTATTAGAAAGAAATGATAATGCTTATTGGGTATGTATTGCGCATATTGACTTTACAAATCAAAACGAAATGAAAATCTCTCATGTAGAAAGCTATTCTCAAGATCATTCTGAGGCTTCACCGCTGTTATATGAGGATGGAAAATTCCTTATGGATGTTGGGCCAGTGGAGTTTAAGAGTGAATAGGGGTATGAAAAGTATTTTAAGTGATACAGTGGGAGGTGGATATTTATGCGGTTAGAACAAAACGAATTGTTCGAAGGAGAAAGGGTTGTGATTGAACGGAAAGCCAATGCAATCATTAATTTTAAAGATTTTGGAATGGAGAAAATCAAACACAGTCCTTTTAGAAAAAAAGAAGCTATTGGTGGAAAGTTATATGTAACGAACTATCGGTTTATTTTTAAATCCCATTCTCTAAATCGAGTAAGAGGTATGTATAGTATCCTACTACCTACAATTCAATCTGTTAGAGATATTTCTTTTCTTCTGGTGAAAAAAATTGAAGTAATTTCAAACGGGAATACGTACGTATTTGTGGTATGGGGAATCAAAGAGCTTTTAGAGGAAGTAGAAAGAGTGAAAAGTAACCTTTCAATGGAAGAGAAGAAGTGGTTGGAAAATATAAGGAATTCTAATGATGAAAAATGTGGAGAAGGGCTAAAAAAGTTTAAAGGGATGGAGGAAATCATGAAGCATTTTTAATAAAAGAAGACTTCCGTATGATGATTTTTGATAAATTTTTCAAATCTATCCTGTATATCCCTATTTTCATCCCGCTATTCGTGGGCAGTAATACCCCCACCTCAAGATTCTAAGGAAACCAAAGAAGATAGGTGGGGGATAAACTGTCCGTAAAAGCCCGATTCGTGAGGGCTAATGATCAGTGGAAGATGAAGAAAACCCCCTTTAATGCAAAATCTTACTGTTGTATATCTATGGAGTCCAGTCAGCTATCAAATATTATGGCTCAGACGTTCTTTATAAACGTATAAAAGAGCAGCCAATAACTTGGTTGCTCTCTCTAAATTACATCTGATTTAATCGGTTTTTCTCACCATATGTCTGAAGTGTATGTGGCAATACATGAGTGATTGGTGAGTTAAGTTGTGTTAGATTGTTATTAATTTTTATGCATATCTATAACCATACGACCTTGTATTTTTCCTGCTTCCATTTCTTCAAAAATATCATTTATTTCATGAAGACATCTAGTTTTTACAATTGGAACTACTTTTCCTTCTGCACCAAATTGGAAAGCCTCCTCTAAATCTTTCCTTGTCCCAACTAGAGATCCTACTATTTGGATTCCATCTAGCACTGTTTTCACAATTTCTAGATCCATAGTTTCAGGTGGTAACCCAACAGCGACTACCTTAGATGCCGCACGGACAGAGTTTACAGCTTGGTTAAACGCTATTTTTGAAACAGCTGTAACAACCGCCGCATGTGCCCCGCCCACTTTTTCCTGAATCCATTCACCTGCATCACCATCTGTTAGAGGGTTACAAACAAGATCTGCACCCATTTCTTTTGCTAGTTCTAATTTATCATCATTAATATCTATCACAATTACTTTTGCGTTAAATACATTTTTCGCATATTGAAGAGCAAGGTTACCTAATCCACCACAGCCATAAATCGCAATCCACTGACCTGGCTTAATATCAGAAACTTTAATGGCTTTATAACACGTTACACCTGCACAGGTAATACTGCTTGCTTGAGCGGGGTCTAATCCATCAGGTACTTTGACAGCATAGTCAGCTGCTACAATACACTGCTCTGCCATTGCCCCATCTACACTAAATCCAGCATTTTTTACGCTTCGGCAAAAGGTTTCTCTACCGGTCAGACAGTATTCACACGTTCCACATCCTTGATAGAACCAAGCGATGCTTACACGATCTCCAACTTTTAAGCTCTTGACATCATCTGCAATTTCTTTCACAATTCCAATGCCCTCATGTCCAGGAATTCGACCCGGAACATCTCCAAAGTCACCCTTTATTACATGTAAATCAGTGTGGCAAACACCACAATATTCAACATCAACTAGCGCTTGGCCAGGTTCTAGTTTTGGTACTTCTACTTCAATAATATCTACTTTACCGGGATTTTTTGAACTTACTACTGCTGCTTTCATTATAAATCCTCCTGTAAAGCATGAATTGTGAAATACTTCACAAACTAATTATATATCCTTTAACCAAAAAAACAATTTATATTCTAATTTGTTCAAAAATCCGTAACATTCACTCCCATAAATTTTACACACATGTGTATAAAGATAATTTTGGAGTGAGTTATTCTACGATCAAGTAACAGTTAAGTTTAGAATTGAATGTAATGAAACTAATAAAAAAGAGCATCGAAGGAGAATGATCTAAAACGGTAGAAGGTGTGATTGAACTGAATGAGATAAAAGAAGTGATGGAATCTACTGTGCTATACTACATGTGTAACATGACAGAGAGATAACGTATTGTTGTAATGCGATAATATTTGGAATAAAACTGGAAAAATGGTTTATTTTCTGTTTTTTATAATACATGATGGTGGTGTTAGAAATGGACTACAACTTTGAAATTTTATCGCTTCTAGATAATTCGATTGAGTTTGAGAAATTGCATAGTAAGTTTAATCGTTTTAACCCTTTTAAAATATTGCGAGTAGATAAGTTTGAGATTAGGCACTCAAATATGATTTCTTGGCTGCTTGATCCGGTTCTGGTGCAAAGATTGCATTTATTTGAAAGAGGTATATAGATTCCTAATGGAATCTATTCTTATGCAGCCATTCCGAATAGTTGATGAATAAACTTCATTTCATTTTGGACAGACTTGTCCCGTAAAATAAGTTGGCCTTTTTTAATGATATGCATCGCTTCTATTCCTGAAAGAATAGATTTAGCTGTACGAAAAGATTTCAATCCTAACATTGAGCGAACTCTCTTTTTAATAAAACGATGATCTTGCTCTACAATGTTATTAAGGTATTCTACCTGCCTTATTTGGATGCCTACAGGCATCTTTTTCTCTGTCTTCAACTCTTCAATCGCTATAGGATAGGCCAGGTTTTTGTCTACTGTAATCACACGGGGCTTTGAAACATGAAAAGACTGCAAAGCTTTCTTGAAAAAACGCTTTGCAGCCCTATGATCTCTTGTTTTGCTTAAATGAAAATCAATTGTATTTCCTTTTGAATCAACAGCACGATATAGGTACATCCATTGACCTTTGATTTTCACATACGTCTCATCGACTCGCCAAGAATCATTGGTTGACTTAAGATGACGTCGTACTCGCTTATCTAATTCGGGACCATATTGATGAACCCATCGCATGATAGTTGTATGAGCAAGGGATAGCCCGCGTTCTTCCATCATTTCGACTAAATCACGAAAACTGAGGTTGTACCGTAAGTACCATCTCACGGTTAATAAAATAATATCCGGTTGATAATGTTTCCACTTGAATAGATTTTGCTTTTCCATACCAATCACATCCTTTTTTAGAGTACTAGTATCAATATGTCCAAGTTTAGGAGGTTACTTACAAGTGTTTTGGAGTGTTTGCACCAGAACCAGAAATTGAATGGCTTACTTCGTGATGGAGGATGGCTATATTTTAAAAACAGAGAAGAAGCATTACTTGAATTTGAACATAACTACAGGGAGTATGATCGAGGATATTGTTTTACCTGTGATAGCAGAACAACCCCGAAAAAATGCAAAAGAGTCGGATCTACATTTAGATAAGGAAATGTTTTTGGAGATATCTCATGGCAATATAAAGGTGCTAGGCATGGCTTTGAGGACGAAGAAGGTTAAAATGAAGGGAGTGTCATTAATATGGCAGAAACAAGTCATATGGAGATTGCGGATAGACTAACAGAATATCGTATTGCATATGGTGATGAACATGATCGATTAGCCAGTAAATATAACTGGATTCAAGGAAAGGACATAAGGTTAACTGGATTAAGCAAAATAGCTAATTCTTTGGATTTTGCAAGAACGGGAATTTATTTAGGGCGTTCTAAGTACTATAAAAGGGTTCCAGAACAAAAATTATTACCAGATTCAAATTTAGCAACGAATGAAAAGAATACTGTTAAAAAAAATATACTAAATGAGTTTCATGCAGGAATAAAGAGAGGTTTTTTCCTATCATTACATATGTCAGTAGAGAGTACTATTAGAGTAACAGCTAAAGGGTTAGGGTTAGAGAAAGATAATTTTTATGAAACATATAAAGATTTATTGAATCAATTGAACCCAACAAAAAAAGATGAATTCATGCGCCTTCTAAATGTTATTAGAAATGTACGTAATACAATTCATAATAATGGGGTTTATAGTAATGCTAATAAAAGTATCTCGTATGGAAGATCAACTTATACTTTCACAAAAGGGGCACGTGTTCCATTAAGGTGGGCAGATATAGATGATTTTTTAGAGGGTACTTTGGAAATGTTAGTGACTATTGCTGAACACCCAAGTATTCATATTCAACCTGTGTCGAATATGGAGGATCCATCTGCATGATATATAAGGGGAGATATCATTAATATGTTTGGTATCTCCCTTTGTTTAGTTAGTTTACCCTATCCAACGATACGGTGAACCGTATCACAAATAGTGGTAAAACAAAAAGTAGAAATAGTTGTGAATAAGAGTATTTTAGAAATTTTATAAGAGAACTCATTAGGAAAGAAATGTTATAATATAGGTGGATTACAAAAAACAGACTTCATAAGATTTTAGAAGTCTGTTTTTTTATAAATGAATGAGGAAAATTGGAGATTAAAAATCAATTATCCTAAGATTGGCCTCATTAAACAGGAGAGTATTTCTACAAGTGATTTGAAGATATTTATATGGGAGAGATTAAGTATGGATGCAGTTAAGCATAGAAAGACAGGAGAAATTTACTCTGCTTATCAAGTTCAGAATATGTCCGAAGAAAAACAACTTGAATTAAAGGGGTTAATAATTTGTAGAGAATGTGGGAAAAATGCTTGGTTTAGGAAAAAATCAGTAGATGGAAAAGAACCTTGTTTTTCTGCAAAACATGATAAAGACTGTAATTTAAAGAAATCTAATACTTCCGCTAATACTGATGAGAGTAGGGTGTCTCAAAATAAAATAGAGGCTGATACAAATAATATAGGTATCCTTTTTAAGGATTACTTTGGTAGCACTATACATTCTGAAGATGATGATCAAACAGAGGACTTTGGAAAAACAGGTAATAATCAGAATATCTATGATAAAGATCCAACACAAAAGATACAGAAGAAATGGACTCTTAAAAGGATATTAGACTGTGTTTTAGATAATAATCTTGATAAGCAAGGAGTTTTAATAACTATTGATAATAAGGAAATACCACTTGAGAATATGGTCAATTCTTGGAATTCACTTACTGTACATCAAAGTGGTGTCCAAGGTTTCTTTTGGGGATTTCTTCATAGTTCAGATAACGATATATGGATAAACTCTGATAAGAGATATCCATATAAAAACTTTAGCATTAAGTTAAATGAAAAGGTTAAAAGGAAATTTTGGTTATCTTTGGGTAATATTAAGGGGAAGTGGAAAGGCGGAGTCCCTGCTATAGTATTTGGGGAACTTAAGTTAGTTTCATCTGGTAAATTTTATGTAGAGGTAGATAATCTTACAAGGTTGTATGTTAATCGTAGAGTTTATAAGTCAAATGCTAATTAGCTTTTGTTTTCTCTAGTACCCAATATATATAAGAGAGTAAAATAAAAGGGCGCATTCAAAATATAGAGTGCGCTCTTTTTAAATTATAGACAGGGTTATTGTATCTATTGTATTTGATAATCTAAAAGCAAGCCAGCAACGCCCAAATGAGTGTCGCTGGTTTTCTTCTGCATAAAACAGCCCCTTCCAAACCCCTACCAAGCCCCTTACAAGTAATAAATCATTACAAAAACAAAACAAAAAAACTACTACAAGCATTATTCAAAAAGAATGTATGTCGTAGTAATTTTTAAAAATATAAAATTATATAACCAAATTCCCTCCCTCATCCTTATATACATGAAGGAAACGGCAATTTCCTATTTACCATTAAAGAGTGGAGGGAATAAACATGGCAGTATACCGTAATGTACAGGTGAATTTTTGGCAGGATGATTTTGTATTGGACTTAACGCCGGAGGAGCGATACTTTTATATATATTTGCTGACATGTTCGAAAACTACGCAATGCGGTATTTATCCGTTACCGAAGCGTTTGGCGGAAATGGAAACGGGCTACAACAGAGAGACTGTCGAGAAGTTACTGCAGCGGTTCATCGAATATGGAAAAATATTATATGATGCAGAAACGAAGGAGTTATACATTCAAAATTGGTTGCGCTATAATCCAGTCACGAACACGAATGTTGAGAAATGCGTATTGCGTGAGTTAAAGGCTGTGAAAAGCAAAAAGTTTGTACATATGTTTCTTCAAAAATGCTTGGAGGAAGAGCTGAGCATTCCGCTATTATTAGAGCATTTCGGCATGCCGGTTGAAGCGTCTCAGGCTATTCCTCAAGAACCCATTGAAAGCTGTGAAGCAGATGAAAAAGTAGAAGAAATGGATCCAGGAAGCAGTGTATTCATGTTTTATGAACAAAACTTCGGTAGTTTATCACCTTATACTGCGGATGAATTAAGTGAATGGATTGCAGATTTGTCAGAGGAGCTTGTACTGAAAGCACTCCAGATTGCGCATGAAAACAACAAGCGGACGCTTGCTTACGTGAAGGGCATTTTACGAGATTGGCACGGAAAGGGATATACGAAGCTCATTGAAGTAGAGGAAGCGACAGTGAAGTTCCGGAAGAAGGAACCGTCTGCCAGTCATGAGACTGAGAAGTTTTTGGAGGAGTGTGAAGAGTGGGAGAAAAATGTACCGTCTGAAGAAGAGTTGCAGAAGTTCTTACAGGAACAGGGGTGGCGTCCGTGAGTATTCAAAACGCCCAGGCTGAACAGACGGTATTAGGATCTTTGCTTCTCGATGGTGAACTTGTTAAGGAGTGTCGTCTGACCGAGCGGCACTTTTCTGTGACTGTGCATCAAGCCATATTCAAGTTGATACGGAAAATAGAGGAAGACGGACAGCCGCTTGACCTTGTCACGCTTGTTTCTAAAATGGAACCCTCCTTTTTGGAACAAATTGGCGGTATTGAATACTTTGTAAATATAATCGAGAGTGTTCCTACTACTGCCAACTTCTCCTATTATGAGGGGCTTGTTCGGAGCGCATGGAAAATGCATCATGCGGGAATCATGGCACAAAGTATGAGTGAACGGCTTCTTGCAGAGAAGGATGAGAAAATAATCGGCGAGACGATTACGGCACTCTGTGAACTGGAAGAGGTGGATTGTACACTGGATTTTGAGCTGAAGGATGCTTTAGTCAGCTTGTATGAAGAGCTTTATCAGGAAACAGAGGAGCTCATAGGCATTGAGACCGGCTTTTCAGCTTTAAACAAGATGACGAGCGGTTTGCAAGAAGGCGACTTTGTTGTGATTGGTGCACGGCCTTCTATGGGAAAAACGGCGTTCGCCTTAAATATTGCGCTTCATGCGGCAAAATCGGGTGCGGCAGTTGGGCTGTTTTCTTTGGAGATGAGCGACAAGCAACTGCTGAAACGGATGGCTTCCTGCGTCGGCGAGGTGTCGGGGAAAAGGCTGAAAAATCCAAAGCATCGTTTTACGATAGAAGACTGGAGAAAAACAAGCCAAGCATTTGCGGAAATCGGAGATCTGCCCCTGGAGATTTATGATAAGGCGGGGGTTACAACACAGGAGATTTGGATACAAGTACGAAAGCTGAAACGAAAGCATGCAAATAAAAAACTGCTGGTCATTATTGATTATTTGCAGCTTATTACAGGTGATTCGAAATATAGGGGAAAT
Source organism: Bacillus sp. DX3.1 (assembly GCF_030292155.1). NCBI lineage: Bacteria > Bacillati > Bacillota > Bacilli > Caryophanales > Bacillaceae > Bacillus > Bacillus sp. DX3.1. The sequence goes on from NZ_CP128153.1 coordinate 1,006,666, forward strand.
CGGTTTCAGGAAATGAGTGAAATCTCCCGTAAGTTGAAGTTGATGGCACGCGATTTGAATGTGTGCGTAGTAGCACTGTCGCAACTGTCCCGTGCGGTGGAGTCGCGTTACGATAAGCGTCCGCTTTTGTCTGATCTGCGGGAGACAGGGCAGATTGAACAGGATGCGGATTTGATTATGCTGATGTATAGGGAGGATTATTATGATAAGGATACTGAGAACAAAGATGTTACAGAGATTCATGTGGCGAAGCATCGGAATGGGCCTGTCGGGATGATGAAGCTACGGTTTTTGAAGGAGTATGGGAGGTTTGTGGAGGGGAAGGGTGGTTAAAAATTGACTAGTGAGTTTCCTACCTAAAATGATCTTGATTCTTTTTTCAGACAGTCTGGATAAGACTAAGAAGTTGCTAATCAAAAATTTCTTCAAGCAGTAGGTAATGTAATCGAATTGAGGTCTACATTAGGAGTATAAAAAAGACACTTCACCGAGTGTCTTTTTATTTCAGATTAATTCGTTATAAAAATTTTAAACTTAGTCCTCGCTAATACGTTTGCGAATGAAGAGAGATAAAATAGTGGCGATGACTGCTAATCCAATTGTTACAAGAGATGTGTAGTTAATCGCGTCTAATAATCCTTGGTTACCTGCCATAACAGCATCCATTGTTGTACTTAATTCTCGTGTACGGTCTGCGGCATATGTAGTCATTAATGTAACAAAAACAGCTGTTCCGATTGCACCTGCAACTTGTTGAATCGTACTATAGACGGCTGTACCCGAAGGATTTAAACGGTTTGGCAATTGGTTTAAAGCATTCGTTTGAATTGGCATCATGACTAAGGCTGTCCCTATATTACGTACAGCAAACCAAGTTGCCACATAATATGTTGAAGTATCAAACTCTAAAATTGCCAAAAAGTAAGTTGAAATCCCAATGACTGGGAAACCGATCAAAACTAATGGTAAGGCGCTAAATTTATCATATAATTTACCTACATAAGGCATACAAAGAGCCGTTAATAACGAACCTGGTAACATTACAAGCCCTGATATTAAAACAGAATGCCCTTGAACCGTTTGTAAAAAGTAAGGAAGTAAAATCATTCCTGAATACATAATCATTGATAAAATAATACAAAGAATCGAACTTAAAGAAAACATCGAATAATTGAAGACACGTAAATCTAATAATGGATTTTCAATTTTGAATTGTCGAATTGCAAAAATAGCAAGTATCACAAAGCCAAAAATGATAAGACCGTAAACAGTGATATCTCCCCATCCTTTTGTACCTGCACTACTAAATCCGTATAAAATACTTGAAAAACTGATTGTTGATAATGCAACCGAAATTGCATCAATTTTTGTATCTCGCTGTTCTAATACATTTTCTAATTTCCAGATTGCTAGTCCTAAGCTAATAATAGCAAATGGAGTAACCGCAATAAATAACATACGCCAACCGAAGCTATCAACAATAAATCCTGAAATCGTTGGACCAATAGAAGGCGCAAACATAACGATTAAGGTATAGATTCCTAATGCTTTCCCACGCTCTGCCTTAGTAAAGCTCACAAGCATGACATTCATGAGAAGTGGCGATAAGACAGTTGCACCAATTGCTTGAATGATACGAGCAATGAGTAAAAGGGAAAATGTATTTGCAAAAATAGCTAAAATTGTCCCAACTGTAAAAGTAAACATAGCTGTAATGAATACGTGTTGACTTTTAAATTTCGTAATGAAATATGCACTTGTCGGGATAAGTACCCCAGCGACTAACATATAAGCTGTTGTAAGTCATTGTACTGTTGAATATTGTTCTACATGTAAATCTTTCATAATCATAGGTAAGGCGTTATTTAACAGGACATTGTTTAAAATCGCTACGAATGATCCAATCATCATGATAGTAATCATGAAATACGGTGTTTTTTTTGTTTTTTGTTCCAAAATGCATCATTCCTTTCATACTTAACACATTGTATACGAATATTTTTAAGGTGTAAACCTTAAGTATATTTTTTATACATCGAGTTCATTATGTTAAAATGAAATAAAATAAGATGAAGTAGAGGGATTAACGAAATGGAATCTAAACAACAACAAATTGCGAATCAAACATTGAAGCTTATCGTAAATCAAGGGATTGAACATACATCTTTACAGGATATATTGGATGCAGCAAACATTTCTAAAGGGACTTTTTATAAGTATTTTTCATCAAAAGATGAATGTATTGCACAAATTATTAAACAAACATATGGGAAAATTCGAGAAGAACTCGATCAATTATTGATTGATCAATTACGAAGTAATCAAGCGATTTTTAAAGAACAACTTATACTTTATTTAACTCGCACTTATTCCTATTATTTAAATGAATTAATTCGTACGATCCGTCAAGGGCAAAGTACTGATTTACGTAAGATGGTGTTTCAAGAAGAAAAAAGGGACATTCAGTGGATGGCAGAGCGATTGGTTGAGGTCAAAGGGGAAGTAATACGCCCATATAGTAAAGAAGTGATGTCATTTTTCTATGGCATGTTACAAACTGTAATTGTGATTAGTAAATCATCACAAAAATCGATTATCCCTCAAAAAGTAATCCATCTTATATATCGCTATGTAGAGCTTATATTGGCAGAAATGATGGAAACAAAACAGGCTATTTTTTCTATAGAAATGGATGAAGAAATGCAACAAAGAGAATCCCTTGTAGAAGAATTAAAAAAACTTCAGGGTGGGGTTGTAGGCAGAGATAAAGTATTAATAGAAGGATTGTTAGAAGAATTAAATCGTAAAGAAATTCGTTATCCAATCGTAGAATCTTTGTGTTCATCTTTAAGTCCGGCGCTGAGTGGAATAAGTGAGCAAATAAAAAAGACATTGAAAGAAAGGTAAATAATATATACTATTTTGGAGGCTTCTATGTATGTTAAAACCCGGAGTACAAATCAAGAATAAGATTTGTACTCCGGGTTTCAGTATTTTTAATTATAGTTGAATAAGAATGTATCCAAAAATTATCTTAATGTATCTTTGATTAATATGTTTTTATTTATTTATAAATAAAAAAGGATAGATGCAGTAGAATGTTCTACTACTATCTATCCTTTTTATCTTATGAATTATTGTGCTTTAAATTCAATCACTTGATCTTGATTGATTGTTTTTCCATCTAAAAGGCCTTTTGCTGTTATATAAATAATTGTTTTTTGGGAGTCTTCAAGTTGACCAATTGCATACGTTGCGGTGAAGCTACCGGTGCTTAGTTTCCACTGTTCACCATTCCATCTGCCAGTTATTTTTTGAGCATCGGAAGCTTCGACTTTATCATCGTAATTTAGTGTACCAAACTCTGTTTTTAATGTATTGCTGGCAAAATCAATTTGAACTTTGTTTAATAATTTGATTGGAGAGCTAGTTTGAATCTCGTATACATTGCTATTGATCTTTTTGAAGCGAATTTTCCCTTCTTGTCCTTTAACAAGTTTCATATATTGATCAGATGATAGGAACAGTTCATATTCTTCCTGTGTAATTCCCATATTTTCATGATATGCTAATCTTTCTCCAGGCTGTGCTGCTTTTATATACTCCATGTACCACGTATAATTTTTTTGAAGACTCGCTTGCATTTTTTTATTAATTTCCTCAAGTTTTTGTTTCATATCATCTTGTATTTGTATTGTCATAATATCAGCAGGTGTTTCTGATTTTACTAATAATCGTGTGATGAAATCTTTTGTACTCTGATTGGTAGGTGATAAAACTTCTTCAGTTTTTTTCGGATTCGTATCCTGTTTATCCTCATTTTTTGTAGATTTCGTTGTTTCTTCTGCCGCAGTCTTTTTTGTATCGACTGGTTTACTTTCAGTAGAATTATTACATCCAGCTAATAAAAAGAAACTTGTAAGTGCCCCTAGTATGATTTTTTTCATTAAAAATTCCCCCGTATTTTTTCATAAAAACAAATAATACCATAATTATACATTGAAAATCTTGCCATAACAACTTGCTGTTTTGGCGGGAAACAGGGCAGATTGAGCAGGACGCGGATGTGATTATGCTGATGTATCGGGAGGATTATTACGATAAGGAGACAGAGCACAAGGATATAACAGAAATTCATGTGGCGAAGCATCGGAACGGGCCGGTTGGGATGATGAAGCTGCGGTTTTTGAAGGAGTATGGGCGGTTTGTAGAGGGGGGATTTTAGGAAAGGGTTATATAAAGTGAAGTTTCCATCAGTAGGCTCTTTTCATCTCATGTTGATGGAAAGCTTTCGCCGATCTAAAGATCGTGAAAAAAATTGAACAGAAGTACTACCTAGACGAATTGGGAACGATTTGGAAAAATATTTAATCGAACATATGCCGATGAAAATTATTGATAAAAAATCCTAGAAAATCATAGTTCCTAGGATTTTTTATCAATTTGGTTAAGAAGCATAGCATGATTTAACTTAAATCTTTAAGTAGATTATTTTCCCATGGAACAACACTCAATAGAGTTTTTTTATAATCAAACAAGTGCGATACGTAATTAATATTATACTTATCTTTATTTATGAATTCTATATCATTTGCGTTAAAGTGGCTGCCGATACGAAAGGCGTTAAAATACTCATGCCAATCCGAATAAGAATGTTGTGAAAGTCGTGCAGCCTGTATCATAAAGTTCTTTGCTTCCTGTTTTGATAAATAACCGAGTCTTCTACCGACCCGACATAAACAGATACACCATGCATAATCAAACGCTGCAATTCCGGAATCCGTCAAAATGTGTAATCCGTAATTAGCAATATAAAGTTTTTCATAGTCAGGATGGTCTTTCGATAATTGCTTTCGCGCTGCCTCGGAAAGAGGAGTCAATTGATGGCGTATACGATTAAATTCCTGCCGTGTTCCTTCTTCTAAAAACCAAATGATTTTCTCTTTTAACTCCGTCGAATTTTCGATCTTCCATGTCCATAACACGTTCTTCAAAAAACGTTTCCCAATAAAGCGGTCTCTGATAAGGGTAAATTCATATCGGGTAAAATAGTTTGTAAGGTAAACGCAATTCAAACAAACGGAAGACAGACAGCGGAAATATAGTTCGAGCTGTTTCTCTCGTTTTCTTTTATATAAAACAGGCATTCTGTCTCCTCCTTATGCTAATGTTTTAAGCCTAACGAATTTCCATGCTTCCCAAATAAGTGGGAATAGGAGAAGTAATGCATATTTAGATGGTAATGGGGTTAAAACAATAAGAATCATAAAGAGCAAATAAACCCAGGTGCGGCTAATAAATAGAAATAAAAAGTATAGCGCATAGCGGATAATAAACTTCATATTTATTTCTTGTTTCTGTCTCTTCTCTGGAATTTCAGTGTGAATTCGAATACAGTATGAACGAAATTCGAAGCGTTCCACATAACGCTTTACCACATCCAACGCCCTAGTGGCTACAGTTTCTATATCACCTGATTCGAACGAATACTTCACTATTAAGAATTGTGCGTCCATATGCTCCGGCTCAATCGACAGTAGATGCTCACAGTCCTTGATAGCATCTGCAAACTGCCCGCGGTCATAGTAAATCTGGGCCCGATAAAGTAAACCATCTAGGTCATCCGGGTAAATGACAAGTAAGTCATTGAATGATTGTAACGCACGTTCTTTATTTTCTGTACGCAAATAATAAATGCCCTGCATGCGTAAAAGGTCCGGATCTTCTTGATAAAGCTCGTATGCAAAATCGAGCGCACTTTTTGCCGCTTCTAAGTTATTGATCATAAGTGTGCGCTGGGCTTCCTCACGCAAATGTAAATACGCTTCGAAATCTAAATCATTACTTTTCTTGAAAATATCGTAATGCATTTCCTTCGCACCGCTAATTCTCTCTAGAAGAAATTGTACTGTTTCTTCACCATATTCAAACTCCAATTCCTCTGTTTGTTCACTAAAGCGGAATACATTGTCGAAAAGTTCCCAAGTCGAGCGGGAGAAATGGTAATGATATTGTAAAAATTCTATTAATCTATCTTGAAGCGCTTCGGCATATTCTACGTCCCATATCACATCGGAACTTAATAATTCTTCCCAATTTTTCAATTCGATTCGTGCAAAGAAATCGTTATACAGCGTCTCGATTTTTTCCATAAATGCGTGAACGGGATGTTCTGAAACGAGAGTAGCGGCAAGTTCAGCGTTATTATCAATCTGTGAAGGAAATACAGGATTGATGTAGAAATTCTCTTCGTTTTCATCCGTTTTTTGTAGTTGAGAGAGAGGTGTATTCTTCATTTGTTTTGCGCTTTTTATCGCTTTATCAAATGCTTCTCTCAGTCGCTGATATCCTTCAGGATCGTCTTCAGGATGATAAATCTTTAGAAGCTTTGCATAAGCCTTTTTAATAGCCGCAACATTATCGGTAGGCTCAATTTCTAACGTTTCCCAAATGCTCATGAATGACCGATCCACCTTTCTATATTCTCTAAATGTTCTTTGAATATATGAGCGGCTTCTTTCACTTTTTTATCATTTTGCGTTGTAAGCGCATGTTCAAATCGTTGTAACAAGATAGCGACTTTCTGGCGTTCGTCACCGAGTAACTCTTCATAGAGCCGTTCGCCTTTTGCGAGTAATAATCGGTTTTCAGACCGGTCTCGTGGATGAATTTTAATTTCTTTTAATTCCAAGAGTCTAGCTTCGATTTCTTCTTCTGTAAGGTTTCCAGCATTTTGTTGAATAACAGCTCTTTTTTTCTCTCCAGTTGTTGTACTTATCAATTCGACTTCGAGAATACCATTAATATCGTATGTATAACGTACGTCAACAGATTCTTTCCCAGCGGAAGCGGGAGGAACTTTAATGTTGAGTTCACCAAGTTTCAAGTTGTTTTTTACTAGACGGTTTTCTCCTTGATACACATCGACACGTATGGATCTCTGTCTATCATTGACGGTATAAAGTCGCTCCACTCTACTTACAGGAATCGGTGTATTTCTCTCGATAATGGGTAAGAAGTATCCGGACTCTTTTGTACCGTCTCTAAATTCTTGAACAACGTTTGTTCCTAACGTATATGGACAAACATCAGTTAAGATGACTTCTTCTAACGCTTTGTTTCGTTCTTTTAAGGCAACTTGAATCGCAGCGCCTAGAGCAACCGTTTCATCAGGATTAATATTCGCATAAGGCATACGTCCGAACATTTTAGAAATGACGGATTTAATAAGTGACATTCTTGTCGCACCGCCAATTAGAATGACAGCATCTAAATCTTTAGGGTTTAGCGACGCATCGCGAAGCGCGCGTTCAATCGGGTAGCGAAGTCGTAAGAGAAGCGGGGTTACTAATTTTTCAAATTCACTTCTATTGATACGCGTTTCGTACGTTTTATTATCAATAACGACTTTCATACTTGCGGCAGGTTCATCACATAATGTAAGTTTGCAACGTTCTGCTTGTGTATAAATTAAAGATAGAGTTTTTGAGTCAAGGGAATCGGAATCGAGCTGGTGTGACTCTAAAAAAAAGGACATTAGACTTTTTGTGAAGTCTTCGCCTCCAAGGTAATTATCGCCGGCAATCGATTTAACATCCATCACTCCTTCAAATAATTCCAAAATGGACACATCGAATGTACCGCCGCCTAGATCAAATACAAGAAATTTTGTCTCTGCCGCTTCCTGATACAGTCCGTAAGCGATAGCAGCTGCCGTTGGCTCACTAATGAGACGTTCAACTTTTAATCCAGCAATTTCAGCAGCTCGTTTTGTCGCTTTGCGCTGAGCATCGTTGAAATAAGCAGGTACGCTAATGACAGCACCAGTAACCGCTTCGTTTAAATAAGCTTCTGCATCTTGTTTTAAAGATTGAATGATAAAAGATGAGAGTTCTTCTGAAGAAAATGTGTACATACCTAACTCGTATTTTTTTTCTGTTCCTATAAATCGCTTAAACGTTGATGCTGTAACGTGCGGATGGGTAATAAGCCGTTCTTTGGCGATGCGTCCGACTAAAATTTCACCACTCTCTTCAACGCTGACGACCGATGGTGTAATATATTCGCCAAGTGCATTCGGGATAAGGGCTGCACCATTATCCGTCCAATAGGCTACTAAACTATTTGTTGTTCCTAAGTCAATTCCAATCGTTGCCATAATGATCTCCTCTCCTTTTTCCTCTGTTTTATTATACCATTATAATAAGGAAAAGTATGTTAAAGATGGAATAATGAGGTTTTGTTTCTTAAAAGGTAGGAAAACGTTTTTTAGAAGTGAAACAATTAAAAAAATGTTTTAAGGAACGAACATTATTTGAGAAAGTTAATTTCACAATTTAACATGGTGAGAAGATTTCAATAATAGGTCCTAATGGCTGTGGGGAACCGCCACATTGCCATCAAGCTAAGATAAATGTACTTTTCCTTACCTATCTTTTTTGTACTATAAATAATCTCATTTACTAATACAACATTACCATGCTACAATATCATTACTAATGACGGAAAGGATGATGGGTGGCCGATGATTAACTAATCTTATTTTTAAATGTTGAAATTGGATATTTCAATTTATAAAAAATAGGATTAGTCTGCCCATTTTCCATAAGAAAGTAGAGCTATTTAATAAAATAGCTTATTTGGGTATAAATAATATAACGACTAATCCTGCCAAATTTAATTGGGAGGATTTTTTATTCTCCTTTTAAAGAGAGGAATAGATGGTATGAAGGAACTTTTGAAAATAAAAGATGTCTGTGTGGAAATAATGGAGAATACTCTGTTAGAACAAATTAATACTACAGTAAAACAGGGAGATATCATCGGAGTAATAGGAAAAAATGGTGTTGGAAAATCTACTTTGTTACAATTGATAAATGGAAAAATAGAACCAACAAAAGGACAACTAGAGTGGCAACAGATGAACGTAACGATGGCATATGTTGAACAAGAAAAAGAGACATTTACATCTAACGAAGTAACAGTGGTAGAAGCGGAACTTCTTTCAAAATGGGGCGTACCAACAAACGATTTTCATAAGTTGAGTGGTGGAGAAAAGCTTAAAATCCGACTTGCAAAAGGATTTGCGGAAGGTGCAGACCTTCTAATGTTAGATGAACCGACGAATCATTTAGATGAACAAAGTACAGAATTTCTCATTGAACAGATAAAAAATACTAGTGGAATAATCATCGTTGTATCACACGATCGATATTTCTTAAATGCTGTTGCAACGAGAATTTGGTCGATAGAAGATACAAAACTAATTGAGCATCAAGGGAATTATACCAGTTATATGAAAGTTCGAGAGCATAGGAGACTCACTCAGCGGCGCGAATATGAAAAGCAACAAAAAAACATCGAACGTATAGAATCACAAATGAAAGAATTAACATCATGGTCGCAAAAAGCACATGCACAGTCGACAAAAAAAGAGGGCATTAAAGAATATTATCGTGTAAAAGCAAAGCGAATGGATGCGCAAGTAAAGTCGAAACAAAAGCGTCTGGAAAAAGAGCTTGAAAAAATGAAAACAGAACGTGTTAAGCTAGACCCTATTGTAGAATTTTCAATTCAAGCAAATAAAAAGGTAGGAAAACGTTTTTTAGAAGTGAAACAATTAAAAAAATGTTTTGAGGAACGAACATTATTTGAGAAAGTTAATTTCACAATTCAACATGGTGAGAAGATTTCAATAATAGGACCTAATGGCTGTGGGAAAACAACATTATTGAAGATGATTATGGGACATGAAACGGTTGAAGGAGAAGTATGGATTTCACCATCTGCAAACATTGGTTATTTGACGCAAGAAGTATTTGATTTACCACTTGAAAAAACACCAGAACAGTTATTTTATAAAGAGACTTTTGAAGAAAGAGGAAAAGTACAAAGTTTAATGAATCATTTAGGATTTAAATCTTCTCAATGGAAAGAGCCAATCAAGCACATGAGTATGGGTGAGCGTGTAAAGTGTAAGCTGATGGCGTATATTTTAGATGAAAAAGATGTGCTTATTTTAGATGAACCGACAAATCATCTTGACTTACCTTCACGTGAGCAGCTTGAAAGTACATTAGCACAATATAATGGTACACTGCTTGTTGTTTCACATGATCGGTACTTCCTTGAAAAAACGACTAGCAGTAGACTGGTGTTTTCAAACAATAGCATACAAAAGCAATTGAAAGAAACATCTCAAAAAAGAGATAATCTCGCTGAATTACGTTTAAAGCTTGAAACAGAAAGACAAGAAGTTTTAGGGAAACTCAGCTTTTTAACTCTTAAAGATGAAGCATACATGGAACTTGATAAAAGATTCAAAGAACTTACAAAGCAAATAAAGGAGCTTTAATTGAAAATACTTGTATAAGAATTTATTAATGATCGAAGAAATCTGAGAAATCAAAAGCGATACTGATACTAAAGTGATTGATATTTTGTGTAAGTGACTCTATTGTGCATTCTATGGCATTTACTATATTTACTTCTGTGGCTTATAGATTTAAATTCATTTATACATTTTGATTCCGAGAGTTTGATTAAACTTTAAATTCTATACTAAAAAGGAACCATAACTTTGTCAAAGCGGCAAACTTATGGTTCAAATCATATCGTCAAATAATCCCCATCCATTTGCTTAGGTGGGGATCATTTGACGATTCCAATTGTTTGTCTTTTATCTTATTTTTCGCCTGGATTGTGGAATGGAAAAATATTATGTAATTCAAGTAAAAATCGACCTGTACGTTCTACATTCGATGTCTTGTCATTATATGGTGTATATTCTTCTAGTCTCCAAGAGGGGAGATCTTCTCCTTCATTTGGCAAATCATAATCTCCACCGCATGCATCAGATAAACGATAGAGAACACCGTTAATAGCTGATCTAGCTATCCAGTACGCAAACAATCCTATCTTTTCAGGTGAAATCCCTGCATGTACCATTTCTTTTAAAATCAAATCGTCTGAATCGGGAGTCGCTTGTTCATTAGCACGTTCAATAGAGCGTTGAACCCAGCTCTCACTGTTATATAAATACATATCTAATATTTCTTGTAGTGGTCTTAAAAAACGAAAGCTAGCAAGAACAGCTTCCTTATCTTCTATCTCATCCTTAGCCCAATATTCCGGAAACTGTACTCCAAATTCTTTTAATATTTGGGTTACATTTTCTTTCGTAGGATTCTTGTTAAAGTCTTCTAAAATGGGGATTAAATCATCCTTCATATAATCCATATGGCCTCTCCTTTATTTGTATTTTTTGATATTTCTTCTTTCATTATAATACTAAAAAATAAAGGTTTGCTTAAAAGATAAATCCTAATAAATAGTCATTTGCAGGGGATTGAGATTTTTCTGATTTTGGACAGGCTGATTTGGTAAATGAATGTGTTCTTTTTAGAGTAGTAGTATCAGTATTCCAAAGTATAGCATTTTGCACTAAAACCTATTTTTATAAGTTGGTATGTTAGAAAATAAGATTTTCTAATTCCACAGGTGCTTTTGTAAGTAATTCATAGCCTTCATTTATTATTAATACTGTATCTGAATGCCTGAATCCGCTAACATCATCTATTAAACCGTTCAACTATCAAAATCAATAAGTTTCATCTATTGTACACCGCTTTCTAAAATCGAGAATTTCTTCTTTTCACAATCTATTTCTGCTATCGCACCATAAGGCAAAATCAACTTAGGTTCGGTATGACCAAAATTTAAATTATAAAGAATCGGCAAATCTTCTAAACAATATTCTTTCATAACTGTCAGAATTTCATGTTTGTATTCTTCATAATACTTCTCGTCTTTCGGTTTACCAAAAATGATCCCCTTCGTTTTTTGTAGAATGCCTTGTGCAGCATAATTTCGTAACCAATACTTTATATAATTAGGTTCTGGCTTATCTTCAGATGTTTCAAAGAAAAGGATGCTGTTCTCCCAATATTTGTTCTCAGGCCAAAGTTCCGTTCCTTTTACGAACTCCAGTACTTCTATACAACCTCCGATTAAACGGCCTTGTACGATACCTGAGCCTTGAAGTAGTTCATATCCAGTGTTCTGTTGCATCGTACGCCGTTGATTCTTGTTCGATTCTATCCATTCTAAACGCTCACTTGTCCATTCTTTAGCCGGTTGAATTTCACCAATAATCTCATTTGAAAAGAGCGTTCGATTCACCATTTCAATCGTATATGGATCCATCTCAACATTTTCAGCAAAATCGGTTAAAATTGCTGGACCGTAAAAAGAAGAAATGCCTGCTTTATGACAAAATAAATGTGAAATGGTTACATCAGAGTAACCCATAAAAACTTTTGGATTTTCACGTATCACATCAAAATCAATATAAGGAAGTAAGCGAATACTATCTTCTCCACCAATATTCGCAAAGATGCCTTTAATGCTTTTATCTTGAAATGCCATCATTAGATCCATCGCACGAGCTTGTGGGTTCTCATAAATATAATCTGAACCTTTCAAACTATTTGGCATAGATACAACCACAAGACCAAAAACTTCTTCTAATCTCTTTATGCCTTGCTCATAACGCCATCTAAGTTCCGGATCACCTGCGCCTCCCCAAGAAGGACTGACTGTTGCGACACGATCTCCCGGCTGTAATTTCTGTGGCTTTATTAACACATTAACTCCCACCCTTATATAATTCGATTAACTATGACTATACAATCCGCATAGTTGAAGAACATAGCATATGACTTTTTTCTACATCATCAAAAAATCCCCTGCTATTATGCAAGGATGCGGGCAAAATTCAATTATTTGATCCAGCGCCCTCAAACGATTCGATATACAAAACAAAAGTAAATGAGAAGCAATATGGGACTAGGTTGGCATGAACCTAGTCCTTTATTTATATAGAAGGATACGTCTGAAATATTTTTATGATTTACCTGATGAGGGTTCCAAGTGACTAAAGATTAACCCTATAATATTAAAAATTAAGATTTGCGTAAAAGTAGTTCCCTTAAGAAATTGAATTTGGCGTTTTTAGACAATTAACTAATGAAAAATAAGTTTGTTTTGTGGTTATATGAATATAAAATTATTTTAGCTTGATAATGATACTTGGTTACTAGAGCTGAAAAATTTTAGTTTTATAATGATTAATAAAAACGAAAGCAGTGTAAATATAAATCCGCTCCAGATAAGCTGGTGAATGCCTAATTGAGAGATGAACCAGCCACCAATAGAGGTTCCTAAAGTAATTCCAAGGTTTGAGAATGAAACGAATAGGCTATTGCCAAATTCGGGGGCTTCTTTGGCTTCACTTATTAACCATGTTTGACCAATAATTAATCCCCCGGAATGTACGATTCCCCAAATAAACACCATAAAAATCATAGGAACAAAGTAAGGCCCTACATAATAAACCAATACATAAACGACTGCATATAAAATAGGAAACGATATGACGGTATGTACTATACTTTTTTGCAGAAGAGCTCCAAATACATGATTGCCTACAATCATAATGACGCCAAATATAAATAGCATGATACTGATGAGAGAGCCATTCATGTCTGTTACTTTTGCAAGGTACTCAGCAAAGTAACTGTATACCGAAAACATAGCTGCAAAAAGAAAGGTAACAGTTGCGATATTTAACCATATTGTTGGTTTACGCAATATACGAATTTGCTTACCAAAAGACATTCTTTCTGTAACAGGCATAGAAGGGAGTAAAAGAAGTATTCCGATAAATGCAAGGGCATTTACAATTGCTCCAAATAAGAAAGCAATTTCTAATGAAAATTGTTCTGCAAGGTAAGAAGTTAATGGTACACCTAAAGCGAATCCAACAGTAATACCCATAAAGACTTTTGTAACTGCTTGGCCACTTTTTTCTGGTGGAACAAGTTTCGAGGCAGTTACAAGAGCGATTGAAAAGAAGAGTGGATGAAGTGCTGCTGGTAAAATGCGAAAAATAAGCATAACTTCAAAGTGTGTTGTATAAGCGTAAATAATATTAGAAACAGCAAAAATAAAGATGGATGTTAATAAAACTGTTTTGCGATTTATCCCAGATACGAGCAGGATTAAAAACGGCCCAGAAATTGCAACAACTAGAGCGAATATACTTACTAATAATCCCGCTTGTGAAGTTGAAATTCCAAACTTTTCAGTGATTTGTGGTAAGACGCCGACAATACTCATCTCTGTTGTAATAATTCCAAATACACCTACTGCCAGCATAATAATAAGTAGAGGGTTTATTTTTTTCATTTATAAAAATCTCCATTCTTATAGTGATTTTAAAAGCATAAATTCTTGAGATTTATAGGTTCCAATTCATTAACGTAAAAAATAGTTAAGCATTGTGGCAAGGATGATGGGAACAAAGGTGCCATCATTCTATTCGTTATGTAAGGTGTATAACAATACAAAATAACAGATATCTGTATAAGTAGATATGAAAAGCGAAAAAAATCCTCCTTTCTATTTGTTTTACTATTCGCAGGCAGTAAGATCCTCCCGCCTTAAAATTCAGCAAAATAGTTAGGGGAGGGGACTGCCTGTAAAGCAGAATTCATGAAAGCGAATCATCATTGGGGATGAAGAAATTTTCCAATGATGATTCGCTTTATAATTCGTTTTGGACGTACTCGGAAAATTCTTGTATTGTCTTTTCATTTCGACGATAATACGTCCATTTCCCAATTCGTTCGGATTCTAATAATCCTGCTTTTTTCATCGTTAATAGATAACTAGAAATAACGGATTGGGCTAAGCCGGTTTTGAGTTGGATATCTCCTACACATACCCCAACTTGAAAACTAATCCCTTGTTCTAAATAAGGCTTTTCATCAAAATACTTTTCTGGATTCTTTAACCATAATAAGATTTGACGTCTTGTATCATTTGATAATGCTTTATAAATTAATGAAGGTTCCATAAAAACAATTATATCTACTTTTATAGATTTGTAAATAGGAGACGTTGAAAATAATGGCAGTATCTTTTTACTCTTAGAAAATAATTGTAGTTTATCATTTCAACCGAGAAGACCCCCTCCTCTAAACGAAGTAAAGGTGGGGGATGAATCGGTTTTTTCTTTTTTTAAAGAAAACCATCTTTTTTGTAGAACGTACGTTCCGTTTTGTTGTATAATTGTCTTATCAAACAAAATGAGGTGAGAACAGGTGAAGAAAGCGTATTTTTCGAAACGGATCTATAAAAGGGATGTACCGTATGAAATGGTAGATACATTGACAAAGACAATGGAAACATTTAATCGGGCGAAACGCTTTGCATTTCAAACGATTGTTCGGGAAAAACGTTGGAGCCGTAAGATGCATACAGATAGTCTTCATCTTGTTCTCAAGCGGAAATATCAATTGAATGATTACTATGCAAACAGTGCGGTGCAAGAAGAAAAGGCGTTGTTTACAGGTTTAATAGAGTTGCAGAAGATATATGAGAAACAAACACAAGAGAAGCTCAAGAAAATCAAAAAGAAGTTGAAGCAAGAACGTACAAAACTGACAAAGCTTCGTAAAATCAAACAAAGTTGTGTGAAAGGAAAGATTACGTTTCCCAAAAACTCCCGCTTTTCGAAGAACAATAATATTATCTCCTTGTCTCGTAAAGAGGACACATTCATTTGGCTGAATGAATATCTGTTTGAGCACCAGTACTTAGATGTTCAAATCAAAAGGATTCAAGCAAAAATCGGTCGTTTGACTCACAGGCAATACCGTTTAAAGCAGAAGCTTGAATCGTACCAAACGCATATTCCTAGCGCGGTGTTTGGGAGTAAAAAACTGTTTCGGTCTCAATTTACAATCGATGAGTTTATACATAACCATGACAAATGGAAAACATTATTTTTCCGCGCTCGAAATAAACAACTCATTTTATCTGGCCGTAAAGATGCCAAACACGGAAATTTTGTGTTTCAGTATGTTATTGAGAGTCAGGAATTATGGATGACGACAAGTACAGGAAAACCGGTTATGTTTCCAACTGTCACATTCCCGTATGGACAAGAAATCATTGAGGAAGTAATCACAAACCAATTACAGTGTAAGAATAAGAAAAAACACGGCAAACCGATTGCGTGGTCTGTTGAAGACTATGGTGAGTATTATATTGTGAAATGCCTAGTCGATGTACCGGAAAAACCTCACACGAATTACAGTAAAGCGGATGGAGTGATTGGTGTAGATTGTAATCTAAATCATTTTGCTTGGGCGCATGTAACGAAGGATGGGAATTACAAAGGAAGTGGTTCCCTCCGTTTTTCCATGATAGGTAAATCTACCGGACAAATCACAAAGATAATTGAAGCGGAAGTCATTCGATTAGTTGACTTAGCAGAGCGGTATAACAAGCCGATTGTAATAGAAAAGTTAGATACCACGCAATCTAGGGCAGGGGATCGGTACGGAAGTAAGCGAGCGAATCGAATGAAGAGTATGTTCGCTTATAAGAAGATGACAGACGCAATTCTGGGTCGTGCGGATAAAATGGGCGTGGCTGTCTTTCAAGTCAATCCAGCATATACTTCTATCTCAGGGAAGATGAAATATATGCGGAAACTTGGCATCTCTATTCATCAATCTGCGGCCTTTACGATTGGGCGTCGTGGATTAGGGTATAAAGAAAAAGTGCCTCAAGTGCTTCAACCTTATATTCTAAAGAAAGAAGCGCACCACTGGACCCATTGGCATCAATTAAACAATCGATTTGATATTCGTACGCATCATTTCTATCAGTTATATCATGTGAATCAGCCGAAAGAGGCATTACAAATCGAACGATTAGACTTATTTGAAAGTGAAAAGAAAAAACTAGCAAAACTGTTTGCATAATGAAAAAGACGCCTTGTCCCAGTCTCTTACACTTGTCACCAGAGCAGATAACAGGTCTAGGAACTGGATGAATGACAGGGTGTTCTTCGCCTCGATATAAGAAAAAAGTAGCTGTACCTGTTCTATTTTCCTCGGAGGATAGAAAGAGGTCGTCTTGCATAAGGATACTACCGAATTTCTATATCGTTGTATCCTCTTTGTTGAACGAGAGGAAGTGTTTTTGTTAGGGCAGAAACAGTAGAATCCCCCACCTCAAGCTCGTGTAGAGGTAGGTGGGGGTAGTTCAATAGCAATCGATAGATTCGTAAGAAAAATCCATCCTTTTCAATGAATCTACTAAAAGGATAGCTTTTTATAGATTCATAGCACATTTATTAAGGTGACTTGGTGGGAGGGGAGAGCGTTAAGTAAGTCTCAGTCCAATAAAAAGGGTCAATTTATTATTAATTACGGAGGTAATATCATGCTGCTTTTTCTTTGTATAATTTTAATAGGTGCTGCACTTAGTTTAAGAATAGTAGCCATGAATATGATAAAACGTCAAGAAATAGAGTCTTTGTACGTTTACTGCTCAAAATGTAATAAAAAGATTAGAAAAGGGAATTTAGCTCCTTATTGTTCAAAATGTAACTTATTTTTTTAATGAAAAGGACTGTATTAATTATAAATAAATCAGTTCAATAGATTGTCCATAGGGTATTATTGCTTTAAAAAATACAAGTATACTTGATATCAAAAGTATAATATATTGCTTACTTTCACTGATGGAATGATTTTCATTGTAAAATGTTTTTTTAATCAAACATTTTCTTAAAACTTTCTAGACAGTATTGAGATGAAATGGTATATTCTATAAGAAAATTCCGAAAATTACTATTTATTGATAATATAAAATAAGAAAGGGGGAACCTTGCATGCAATGGTATTTAAAAGCACTTAAAAACTATGTAGGATTTCAAGGGAGAGCTTGTCGTAAAGAATACTGGATATTTACCCTTGTTAATTTCATAACCTTCTGGGTACTTGTATTTCTTGGAGCAGTATTTGGAGACGCATTTTTGACACTTGGAGGACTATATGTTCTGGTAATGATATTGCCAACCTTAGCTGTTGGCGCTCGCAGACTTCATGATATAGGAAAAACCGGATGGTGGCAGCTGCTAGTCCTTATTTATTTGATTGGTGATCTCATTCTTCTTGCATTCTATATCCTGGAAAGTCAAGAAGAGGATAACAAATACGGACCAAACCCTAAGTTTGATGTAAAGCACTAATATTCTTATTACTAAATAAATAGATTAATAACCTATGAATAGTTTCCTTATAGGTTATTAATCTGTTTATTTAATTTAAGGTGTGTTTAGCTTTAAGACCGGATTCCCCCCTAATTTTGGACACATACTATCTTTAACTCTTTGTTTCATAGAATTGCTCTTTATTTTGGCAAGTTGCTTCTTTTTTCATATGAGACAAGAAAAAATCTCGTCTCATACTCTAACTTATTTTCTTAACTTGATGGTGATGACCCATAAGAGTGCTTTTCTCTTTATATCATACCTTTTAGTACAAAAGTAATTATTTAAAATAAGCATCTCTAAATGAATACTTTAAAGCTAAGTATTCTCCGTACTTAGCTAATCCTACGAGTCCCCACCATCGAATGAATCATTATGGCTTGCTGAATCTGAACTATGACTGTCATTTCCTAAATCATGATCGATATTTGAATCTTCATGGGCGCTTTTCATAGCTGCAACAACAAAAGATGTTGTCATCACTGCATTCATCCAATCTGCTTCAGCATCTTTAGTAGTTATTTCTGAATTCTTATACGCCACTGTATCTTTTGTTGAAGAATGTTCTTTTAGTTCTTTTTCAACAGAACGACGATAATTCATTGTTTTCCCGAAAATCTTCATGAATACTAATAAGATGAAACATATTATGGATATTATTAGGATAAACAAAATGAAGTATAAAGATAAATCTAATATCTCTGTCATATGTATACCTTCCTATCTTAAGTGATAATTCATGTTCTAAACAAAATAGCATCTTCAATATTTCGATACCTATGTATTCTTCGTTTATTTACTAAGTAAAAATACAATATATATAAAGTTAAACAATAACAAAAAATTCGTCACTATGAAATAACAAATATATACAGAAGCACAAACAGGAATAAAATCGATTCTGAACAAAATACTGATTTGATGGACACCTGTGATGAGTGTCTTTTCTATTTCATGAAAAAAATTTAAGAAATCTTGCATTTCATGCGTTGCAATAATTCTTGTTTAAATTGTTCATCTATAAATAATAATTCTCCCTTTTTATTTCGAATTAAGGGTAGCACCACATCGCCATCAAGCTAAGGTTATGTAAAGCCAATTTTAGGGGGTATTTTGTTTTATTAGCTTGATAGCGATGTGGCGGCACCCTGAAAAAGAAGTTCCTTTTTTCTGAAAAGTGTATATAAATGCAAAATGAATAATAAATATCCAAAAGGATTTTATATTTCCTTAATTTATTCCTTTCCATCTACATTAATCATTTATTATAACAGCTTTCACGTCTAAAATAAGATGTTTCAACAAAGGAAAATATAAGTATCTTTATAATGAGTTCCCAATATAATCAATGTGTTAATCAAAGGAACTCTGTGTTATTTTTGCTTTTCTACTAACTAATACAGCTTCAAACAATGGACACAATTGCTACATGCCAAGTGTAATTTATTATCCATTTAAAATTCTATTTATTCAATATTTCTAAAAATAAAAAAATATTAAACTCATAAATATACAAGTTATAATGAGGGCGTCGAGAGATAATCTATTACCCCCGGAGAAAATATCAAACCTGGTTCTGGTGCAAAGATTCTAAAGACCTTGCAAGTAATCTTCTAAAATTGGACATACTGATACGATTACTCTAAGAAAGGTGTGTGATCAGAAGGGAAATTTATTCAATATGAAAATGGAAGCGTTATCAGCCGGATCTTATTTTGTTAACAGTACGTTGGTACCTGCGGTACAACTTAAGTTTTCGTGATGTAGTAGAAATGATGGAGGAACGAGGATTATCCTTGGCTCATACCACGATTATGCGTTGGGTCCATCAATATGGAACGGAGTTTGAGAGAAGAATCCGACGTCATCTCAAACAAATGATTCATGGAGAGTGGATGAAACGTATATAAAGGTAAGGGGACAATGGATGTATTTCTATCGTGCTGTTGATTCTGAAGGAAACACAATTGATTTTTACCTAAGTAAATCTAGAAATCATAAGGCTGCAAAGCGATTCTTCATAGAAATGACACCATTAAGCTCAATGGTATTAACAGTGCTGATTGGATTGACAGAGGTACCAATGGCAATTGATGCTGCTTTAGGTTGTTATGGAAGCTCTATATTAAACTTCATGTCATTTAAGAAAATGAAATTTGGTGATAATTCTAATACAGTTTTTATTACAATTGAACTTCTTTCTCAAGCTGACATTTTAATAGATTGACCTGTTCTGATTTTTGAAACAAATGTAATTGCAGAAAATAAAAGCTGGAACATATTTTGAATTGGTCATTCTAATAGCTTAGATTCAACTGCAATTAAAAATAATAAATTATGGGGGTGCTTATATGAACATGAATGTAGCATCTATTAAAGAAAAAAAGGTTGTTAAATACAAAAGTTGTTTTGATGTGATTGGGCCGGTAATGATAGGTCCTTCAAGTTCACATACTGCAGGTGCTTTAGCTATTGGAACAGTTGCCAATAAATTATTTCAAGGTCTTCCAAAAAAAGTCGTGGTAAGGTATTATGAATCATTTGCTGAAACCCATAAAGGACACGGAACTGATTTTGCAATTATTGCTGGGATATTAGGATTTGCTGCCGATGACAGCAAAGTGCCAGATGCTATTAAAATAGCAGAATCTAAAGGCATTGACATTACCTTTATTGAAAAAGCGGGTGATAGTCCTGCTGGTCATCCAAATACGGCAGATGTATATCTAGAGGATGAAAGTCGAAGTATTAGAACGATAGGTATTTCGGTCGGCGGCGGATTAATTGAAGTCAAACATGTTGAAATTGACGGATTTAGCTTAGATCTGCAGGGGCCATTGCCAGTTATTATTGCGATTTCCGAAAGAGCTGACTTTGAATTTGTCTTACGCAGGATCTTTAAACAATATGATGTGGAAATTAACGACTTTCATAGTTTAGAAGAAAGCGGAAAATATTTATATGCATTCGATTTGGATTCGCTATTGCCTGGTGATGCTCAGAAAGAATTGGGAAGTTTAAGCAGTATCGCTAATATCATTATTCTTTAGTTACATTAAGGGGTGAAAAAATATGTATATGTCCATAAAAGAAATTGTAGATGCAGCTAATAAAAGGCAAAAGCCGATTTATGAATTAGCAATCGAACAGGAAATCGAACAAACTAAAACTTCTTATGAAGAAGTTTGGAGTAAAATGGAAAAAAATTTAGCGACTATGGAAAATGCCATAAATAAAAGTATCGAGGGCGACGGGGTATTTTCTCCGACCGGTTTAACCGGAGGCGATGCTGTTAAAATAAAAAAATATCGAGAAAACGGAAAAACTCTTTCTGGAGATTTAATGGTGTTAGGGGTTCAAAGTGCTATCGGTGTTAATGAAGTAAATGCTTCATTAGGGGCTATTTGTGCAACTCCAACAGCAGGTGCGAGTGGGACAATCCCGGGAGTCCTATTTAGTATTAAAGATACGTTTCAGTTAGGTCATGAAGATATGGTCCATTTTCTATTCACTTCATCTTTATTTGGAATGATAGTCGCAAATAACGCTTGTATTTCCGGAGCGTACGGAGGATGTCAAGCTGAAGTAGGCAGTGCCTCAGCAATGGCGGCGGCTGCAGCGGTAGAAGCTGCTGGAGGAGCGCCACAGCAATCTTCTGAAGCTTTCTCAACCGCATTACAAAATTTACTCGGTTTAGTTTGTGATCCGGTCGCTGGTTTGGTAGAAATTCCTTGTGTAAAGAGAAACGCCATTGGAACGGCAAATGCTTTAGTAGCAGCGGACATCGCATTAGCCGGCATAAACAATATCATCAATGCTGACGAAGTTATTGAAGCGATGTATAGAGTTGGAAGACAGTTACCTCGCGAATTAAGAGAGACAGGTTTAGGCGGAATTGCAGCCACACCTACAGGGATCGCCATTAAAAGTAAAATTTTTGGAGAGAAACAATTAAAGCAATAAACAGTTATTGGAAATATTGTGAAATAGTTAACAATTCTATTCTCTTCTCTATTGTTCTCCTAAGGATGCCTGTATATCGAGGGCCATTATCACTAAAATATACTACTATACAATTAAAATGTTTTGTGAACGCTAACAAATCTATCAGGTTGATGACTAGCGAATTTTTCGATTTTGATCAACTTAGAAGAGGGATGCACGATGCGGCGCACCTTGTAAGCAATTCATTTTTCAAGAATGGTCTATATTCCTAAGCCTTAAAAAGAGACGTAAGAATAGGATACAAGGAGGAATTATTATATGAATGGGAATACTGCAAAAAAAATAGAATTTCAAGCTGAAAATACTGCAGTAAAAAATGAGAAATATCTAGACCCTAAAAAGTGGCATAAACAGGATACTACCTGGGCATTGAGCCTTTTTGGAACAGCAATTGGAGCAGGAGTACTCTTTTTACCTATTAATGCAGGTTCAGGTGGTTTATTATCATTACTGTTAATTACCATACTTGCATATCCCGTTATGTATTACTCACATAGGGCGCTTGCTAAAATGATATACGCTTCTAATTCTGCTGATGAGGGGATTACAGGTACAATAAGAGAGTATTTCGGAAATAAGGCAAGTATAATTTTTAACATAGTATATTTCGTCTCAATTTATACTATCGTGCTGATGTATTCGGTTGCACTTACAAATACTGCAAGTAGTTTTATCGTGCATCAATTGCACATGCAGGAGCCTCCAAGGGCCATTTTATCGCTTGTATTAGTACTCGGTCTTATAGCTATACTAAATTTTGGTCAAGATATCACTGTAAAGATAATGAGCATGCTAGTATATCCTTTCATAGCTTCTCTACTTTTTATCGCAATATCTTTGATTCCACAGTGGAATACGTCAATGCTTAGTTTTTCAAGTGTTTCTACTGCTTCAACAGGAACAGGATATTTTGGAACGATATGGATGATACTACCAATCATAGTATTCTCGTTTAATCATTCTCCTATGATTTCGTCATTTGTTATGAAACAGAGAGCTACCTATGGAATAGAAGCTACTGATGCCAAATGTGCTCAAATACAAAAAGTTTGTTATATCATGACATTCGCTGTTGTTATGTTCTTCGTTTGGAGCAGTACCTTGAGTTTGACTCCAAATGATCTTACAATGGCAAAAGAACAGAACTTGTCAATCCTATCATATCTTGCTAATGAGCTTAATTCGCCTATAATCACTATTGCAGCTCCTATCATTGCTTTTACGGCCATAACAAAGTCCTTCCTTGGCCATTATATAGGAGCATATGAGGTAATGCGTGACATGATTATCAAGTCCAGTAAAACACGCGGAAAAGATATAGGAGAAAAAACAGTTAAGACAATGATCCTTACTTTTGTCGTATTAACATGCTGGTATGTTGCTTATGCAAATCCAAGTATTCTTGGACTCATTGATGCCCTTAGCGGTCCGTTAGTTGCTGCTATCTTATGTCTATTACCAATGTATGCGATCCATAAAGTACCAGTACTAGCTAAATACAAAGGGAAAATAAGCAATGTATTTGTCATTATTATAGGTATACTTACTGTCCTAGCAAGTATTAATTCATTATTCTAATTCACTATTGAAAGATTCCTAGCAGAATTGAATTTTTATGTTGTTAAACCAAAGAGATCATGGATAAGATATATCTGTTTTTGGACAGACTTCTCACTTTAGAGAGTTTGTCCTTTTTTAATCATATGCATAACTTCTATTCCAGCAATCACTTTTTTAGCTATTTGCAATGATTTTAATCCAAGCATATTGGGGTGCCGCCACACATCCATCAACTTAAGGATTTAGACTATTCTTGAAGTTAAAAGCACGTTACTATTCTCTTATGTTAATGAGAAAGGATGACGTGCTTTTTATGAATATGCATCAAAAACAAGAGTTGTCTTTATTTGCTGAAGAGTTATATCGATATATGTCTCCCGCTACACTTAATCAATTAGCTATAGAAGCAGGCGGAATGAAACGAAAACGGAAATGCCATGGGCACCATTTTTTATCTTTATGTGTATGGTTAAATCAACAAATCGCTACTACCTCTCTTACTCAACTTTGTAGTCAATTAGAAACTTCAACAGGAATTTTATTAAGTCCTGAGGGACTTAATCGACGATTTAACTCGGCTTCTGTAGCCTTCTTTCGAACTGTATTTACTACACTTCTACAAGCTAAAATTGGGGGATTATCTAAGATTTCTCATTCTCTTTCTGCTTACTTTGAGCGTATTCTTATCCTTGATTCTACAACATTTCAAGTGCCGGATCGATTTGTATCTACTTATCCTGGTGCCGGAGGATGTAGTCATAAAGCTGGTGTGAAAATTCAACTAGAGTATGACTTGTTGAGTGGAGAATTTTCTGATGTGAAAATTGAACCAGGAAAACGAAGTGATCAGGCGTATGGTGCGACTCGAACAGGCATGGCACAAAAGAATGAACTATATATTCGTGACTTAGGATATTTTCGTTTACAAGACTTTAAGTCTATTCAAGATAAGCAAGGATATTATTTATCACGTCTTAAGTTACCAACTAAGATATATAGAAAAGAATTCGAAACAGTCGTGTTTAAAACAAAACCCGCTCAACTGAGGCCGGTATATATACAAATTCATTTGGAAGACATCATGAACCAATTACAACCTGGCCAAGTGTATGAATTACATGATGTATATGTAGGGAGCAAAGACAAACTACCTACTCGCATTGTGGTTTATAAATGTACGGAGGAGCAAAAACAAAAACGCCTACGTGATCGAGCTATTCGTGAAAAGAAAAAAGGAATTACATATACAGAGCGTACGAAACTTTTACAAGGAATTACGGTATATATGACAAACATTCCTACGGAATGGGTACCAAAAGAGAAAATCTATGATTTATATTCACTACGTTGGCAAATTGAACTGTTATTTAAAATATGGAAATCCTGGTTTCAAATTCATCGTTGTAAATCTATTAAACAAGAGCGATTAGAATGTCATCTTTATGGACAACTCATTAGTATCCTATTATGTTCTTCTACAATGTTTAAGATGAGAGAACTCCTGTTACGTAAGAAACAGAAAGAGCTAAGTGAATATAAAGCGATGTACATAATTAAAGATTATTTTTCACTTTTTTACCAAGCATTACACAAAAACACCCAAGAGCTATCAAAGGTTCTCCTTCGTCTGTTTAACCTCCTACAGCGCAACGGACGAAAATCTCATCGATACGAGAAAAAGACAGTCTTTGATATTTTGGGTGTTGTGTATGAGTATACCACTTCTACTCATCAGGTAGCATAGTAAAAAAATTCAAACCCGTCAGGGTTTATTTGATATGCCTACTTTTATAACATCTATAAACGATAATAAAATACTACGTGAAAAAACCGCGTTTTGTATAAAAATATACCTTAAGTTGATGGATGTGGGGTGCCGCCACATGCCCATCAAGCTAGGATGACTTTATACCCATATTGAACAAAAAAACACTATTCTTTTTTGTAGAAATATACAGAAAGGATAGTGTTTTTCTCGTTTTGTAGACATAAATATATCTTAATTTGATAGCCATGCAGGATGATCCAATGTGTTAGGCTGTGTTTCGTTTTAGTATGTAGATCTTCTTTTGATGTTATGATAACAGAAAAGTTTATCTAATAGTGTGTATTTTACAACGTACACAAAAGAATGTTATAGAGTATAATTAATATAATCTTTCAAATGGGGTGAAGTGGATGACTTTCCGTATTGTTCGAAGTAACTAGTTTTCGGGCTGGCAAAAAACGCGTACCAGCCATCAAGGGAGAAGTCTGCCCTTTTTCGGAAATGAAAACTTTGAATCCGTTGCGGTAGTCACCGTTATTATTAAACCAAGGCACGGGATTGTTTCATTAACAAGTCTCAGAACCTTAGTTTTTATACTCTTTTGGAAGGTGGATATACAATATGAATGAATTAGATTACAAAAATTTTTATGATAAAGTCGGAAGATCAAACGGCTGGGATTTTAGTAAACTTAAATACGTAACTGAAGGTGCTACGTGGGAGTTTTATGAAGAAGTAATAGAGAGATGCAAACCCTCAGATGTTTTGCTGGATATTGGTACAGGCGGGGGAGAAAATATATTAAAAATTGCATCGGCAGCTTCATGTATAATTGGGATTGATAATTCAAGTGGAATGATAGAAACAGCACAGTCTAACTTGGGAAAAGCACGTGTGTCAAACGTTAAAGTTTTCAAAATGGAGTCCGAAGATTTGACATTCCCAAATTCCTTTTTTGATATTGTGTCTAGTTGTCATGCACCTTTTGTGGCGGCAGAAGTAGCACGAGTAATAAAAAAGGGCGGTATCTTTTTAACGCAGCAAGTCAGCGAACATGATAAATTGAACTTAAAAGAAGCGTTTGGAAGAGGGCAATGCTTAGGGAAAAAAGACGGCACATTAAAAGAAAAATATGTCCGAGAGTTGAAGTGTGCGGGCTTTGCTGATGTGCAAATCTTAGAGTATGATGCGATTGATTATTATCAAACACCCGAAGACCTCATTTTCCTATTAAAACACACGCCTATCATACCAAGATTTGGTGAAGAGAAAGAGGACTTTGACATTTTGGGAAAATTTATTATAACAAACAAAACTGAAAAAGGAATACGTACAAATTCAAAACGTTTTATGATAATAGCTAATAAATCTTAATCCTTGTTATATTAACAGGGGTATTCAGTATAAATGGTAAATTACAAAAGCCGATTTCCATAGTTTATAGGAGAACGGCTTTTTTGTGTGGGTACCTGTTATTATCTAATTGAGAATTTCGTAGTTCAAAAAATCTCATTAAATCAATTTCACTAAACGAATTTGTACATAAGAATATCATCCACATATTCATTATCATTCATTTTAAATTCTTTCATTTTACGGCCTTCTTCAATGAAGCCCATTTTTTTGTACAAAGATATTGCACTATGATTTGTTGAGAAAACTCCTAAACTTACTTTTTCAATGAAAGGATTTTTCTCTGCCCAGTCTAATAAAGCATGTAGTAGCATTTTTCCAATTCCTAGTCCTCTGTAATTTTTACTGATCATTACTCCAAAGGAACCGGTATGAGACAATCGTTTTTTATTTTCGGTGAGAAATACGATCCAACCAGCAACTTCTCCATCTTTTTCAGCTACAATTAATGTTTCTCTTTCATCCTCCAATACGCCCTGTACCCATTCTCTTTGTTGAGCTGACGTTTTATTAAATTCTTCGGATAACGAAATGAGAAACTTGCCTTCGGAAACAACTGATTTCTGTATGTCTAAAATTGCCTCGGAATCTTCTATTTTTCCAGTACGAATCATGTAACTAACAGTATCTTTTGAAATTGGCAATTATATTCCCCCTTATAAAATATTTTGTTAATATTCTATGCCTTCCTTATAATCTCCTACTTAAACTAAACTGCTCCGTTAGTTTCTGTAATACTTTACTTTTTAGGAGGAAGTTTTAAATGATTGTCGTATTTATTAAGTTGTCATTGAGTATCAGAAGCCTTGGCGATGGAAAGGATTAGGAGCATCGGGTTTTGTATTTACTTATGTAAGGGAATGGAAAAGTCTATGATTAGTAAAGTCGGTCAAATTATGTTGTATGTAAATAACCAAGATGAGGCAGTGGATTTTTGGACAGAAAAAGTAGGGTTTAGTGTAATTTCTGAAGAAAATAACGGTCAAGGAATGAGATGGATTGAAATTGCTCCAACAAAGGGCGCAGGAACAAGCATCATTCTGCACAATAAGGAATTTGTTGCTAAAATGTCACCTGGAGTCAACCTTGGTACACCTTCTTTAATGTTTTTTTCGGAAAATCTCGATGAATTACGTGGCAACTTATCAAATAAAAATATCAAAGTCGGAGAAATTGTAAATATGCCTTCAGGCAGAGTATTTAACTTTGCTGATAATGAAGAAAATTACTTTGCTGTAATGGAGAAAAAATAAATTGCCAATCAACTAATATCCATTTTAGGCGGCTGACAGGAATTGTCGGCCGCCTTTTCCAGCTACCAGCTAGCCACCTCAACATTTGCTTTTAACCATTTTTCCCAAAGTGGATCTTCTATTTTAAGGAAGCTTAATGATGTGCCTTGCATGTCTAAGGAGGTTAGGTGGGTTCCGACTTTTACAAATCGAATATCTAATCCTTCCAGTTCGCATAAACGACGAATGTCATTTGCGAAGATATACTGTTCCATTAATGGGGTCGCACCTAATCCATTAATAAGGATGGCAAACTTGTCACCTTTTTTCCAG
Source organism: Bacillus sp. DX3.1 (assembly GCF_030292155.1). NCBI lineage: Bacteria > Bacillati > Bacillota > Bacilli > Caryophanales > Bacillaceae > Bacillus > Bacillus sp. DX3.1. The sequence goes on from NZ_CP128153.1 coordinate 1,035,107, forward strand.
CGGTAAATACTTTTGAGTTTATTCATAAGTTCAATAGCCAGTTTTTCAGAAGAAAATAATACTTCTTTACGGTACCCTTTTTCTCCATGGATGCCGACCCCATAAAACACTTCATCGTCTTGTAAAGTAAAAGAAGCTTTTCCCTGGATAGGGTCGGTTGCTGGAGAAAGTGCAACTCCTAATGTATGCAGATTCAGAATGACAGAACGACCAATGTCCGTTAATTGTTGTAATGAATAGCCTTCAAGAGCTGCTGCTCCGAGTATTTTATGAACGAAAATCGTGCCAGCTACTCCTCGTCTTCTTTTATTAAAGGAAGCATCATCTTCAATGGAAACATCGTCATTTACAATGACATGATCAACAAGTCTTCCTTCCTCTTTTGCTAAAGATTCAGCAGTTAAAAAGCTTTCTACGTCAGCTTTGAAGTTTTTAATAATGAATAGGATACTCTTGTCCTTAGGCACAGAGTGAATTGCTGCCAATACTTGTTCTGGTGTAGGTGGGGTGAAGATTTCCCCGTTGACCGCCACTGAAAGCATTCCTTTTCCTACATAACCAACATCAGCTGGTTCATGCCCACTACCGCCGCCGCTTATAATGACAACATCTTGCCCAATTTCGGCAAGGTCTTTCCGATAAATGATGTTGTATTTTGCGTTATAAGATATTCTATCGCTATGTTCAAAATAAAAGCCATGTAACATATCCTGAACAATATTTTGAACATCATTCATAATTTTTTTCATTGTTTTTCCACCTTATGATTTGTTTGCTGATTGCTCTAGTAAAAGTACTAATTGATTGTTTATCATATTTTTGATCATAGAAGACATGATAGATGGGTCTACAGTGCAATGATTTTCAATCCAATCTTTTATCGTCCCAACAAAGCCGTGACTATAAAAAGAGGCTAGAGTATCTTTTTTTACCTCAGAAATAGCTAATTTACAGCCAATTAATAGTTCATCGATAATCTTGATGTATAAGTTTTTCGTATGTTCAAATAGATAATGATTAAATGAATTTTGCTCGATTACTTTAAATGCATTTCGGTAGAATCGCTGATTTTGATGAAAGTAATCAAATAATAGGTCGAAGATATTCTCCCATTTCTCATACTCAAGAAAGTCTATAATATTTTCCTTCGTTTCTTCTTTATAAATCCAACCTAACAATTCAAATTTATCTTTAAAATGATAATAAAAAGTTTGCCTGCGCATCTGACAATTCAACATAATATCACTCACGGATATTTTATGGAAAGGTTCCGTTTCCATTAATTTTTTTAATGAGTTCGCTATGATTTTTTTAGAAATTATAGAAGAGGTCATCTTAATCATCCCTACAACTTTATTCGTTTTTAATAATAGTAACATCCCATCTATAAATGAAGCGGGCGTTTTTAGACAAATCATTGATTTTGTCCGTTTACCATAAACCGCTTTCATTTTACTATAGTTAGTAAGAATGCGCTTTCAAATATATCATAATTCAGAAGGGAATGTATCGTGGCAGGAATCCCTTATGAATCAATGAAATCATGGAAGTGTGGATACGAATAGGTTTGCGAAAAATGTAACAAAACTTACAGAGGAGGAATAAAAAATGAAAAAAATTATAAATAAACCTGAAACTCTCGTTATGGAGATGTGTAATGGGATGGTTATGGCCCATCCGGAACTCGAGTTGTTAAAAAAGTATAAGGTAATTAAGAAAAAAGAAATGAACGAAAATAAGGTAACCTTAATTAGCGGTGGCGGTAGTGGACATGAACCGGCACATGCGGGGTTAGTAGGAAAAGGAATGCTGGATGCTGCGGTATGTGGGGACGTGTTTGCTTCTCCTTCACAAATACAGGTATATCAAGCGATTAAAGCAACAGCAAGCAAAAAAGGTACTTTGCTAATTATTAAAAACTACAGCGGAGATATCATGAACTTTAAAAATGGTGCTCACTTAGCTACTGAGGATGGCATTCAAGTGGAATATGTCCGTGTAGATGATGATATTGCAGTAGAAGATAGTCTTTATACAGTAGGACGCCGCGGTGTTGCAGGAGTTGTGTTAGTGCATAAAATTGCTGGTGCAGCAGCTGAAGAAGGTATGGATTTAATGCAGGTCAAAGCTGTAGCGGAAAAAGCAGCGGCAAATGTTCGAACAATTGGCTTAGCACTAACTTCCTGTACAGTTCCCGCTAGTGGATCGCCTACTTTCAAATTGGGTGAAGATGAGATGGAATATGGCGTCGGTATTCACGGAGAGCCAGGCAGAAAACGAGAAAAAATTGTGACTGCAGATGAATTGGCTTTACGTATGACAAATGATCTTGTGAAGGATTTAGGAATAGATGAAGATGCTGAAATTGCTGTTCTAGTAAATGGTTTTGGCGGTACACCGCTTCAAGAGCTTTATCTGTTTAACAATGCAGTTACTAGAGAGTTAAGTAAAAGAAATATACGAATAAATAGAGCGTTTGTCGGTAATTACATGACTAGTATCGATATGGCTGGGATTTCTCTAACAGTGATGAAACTAGACGATGAGCTAAAGACATTGCTATCGAAAGAGTGTAATACACCTGCATTTAGAGTAGATGGACCAATTGAGAGTGTAGAATACGTTGATATTGAGGATCAAGAAGAAGAGAAGCCAGTTTTCTTTGAGACGGAAACAGCGGAAGAACACGCTGTCATCAAGGATGAGGTAATGACATTAAACAATATGATCTATCTTGTAGATAAAATGAGCGAAATCATTATTAAGAACGAAGTGCCATTTTGCGAATTAGATACGCATGCAGGCGATGGTGATTTCGGGATGAGTGTCGCTAAAGGGTTCAAACAATTGAAGCGTGAATGGAGCACGATTTTGGATCAAGAGCATTTAAATATCGGTACTTTCCTTGATGCATGTTCTATGGTCATTATGGAACATTGCGGAGGAGCTTCTGGTCCAATTTGGGGCGGAGCTTTCCGAGCAGCAGGTAAGGCTATGGAAGGGAAAATGGAATTAACAGTCGGAGAGTTTGCTGAAATGTTGCATGCTTCAGCCGAGGGTATACAGTCCATTGGCGAGCGATCTTTCGGAAGAGGAGCAGAGGTAGGCGATAAAACCCTTGTGGATGCGCTTGTGCCTTGTACAAATTCTTGGTCAGAAAGTGCTGCAGCTGGTACGGACTTTAAGACTGCTTTTGAAAAGGGAGCAGAGGCTGCCGTTAAAGGAGCGGAATATACAAAAGAAATCGTAGCTCGAATGGGCCGCGCTGGTACGGTTGGCGAAAGAAGCTTAGGTTATCCTGATGCTGGTGCTTTTGCTCTAGGAGTTATTTTTACGGAGCTTTCTAGCAGTCTAAAATAATGGTAGTTCGATGTTTGTAGATACTGGAAAGTACAAATTGTGTAGATAAATAGAAGGAAAATAAGAAAGAGGCAACGTTCAATAAAAAGGTACCTTATGAAGCAGCAGGTACCTTTTTATTTTTATTCTTTTCTATGTAGATATCTTTAATGGATTCTCAAGGATAAAAAACACTCTTAAACTTCAAAGAAAAGGAGTCAAGAGTGTTTTTACATCTTTCTATTGTTTTAAAAATTCTTCCATTATTTCCATTATGTCCTCTGCATCGCTTACTTTATCTTTTGAAAAGCGCCATTGGTCTTTTCCGTATCGCTCCATCTCAACTTTTATTACTTTTTCTTTATCTGAAGCCTTCGCTTCTGGCAATATGGATATAAGATAATCAAACGATTGACTAAATAATTTAGACCGTTCGATTCCTGGATTTTCTCTTAGTAATCTTTCATTTTCGTTATTCAATTTTGACTGCAATTCACTCAATAATAATGGTTTCACTTTTAATTCTACTTCCACTTTATCATCCTCAGGATAAGAACTTACTGATTTTACTTTAAATGTAACTTTTTTCTGCAATACAGATTTTAACTTTTTATAATAACTTTCAAATTGCTGGTCACTAATTTCATTATACGTACTGGACGTTGCATCTTTTTTAAATTCTTGTAGTATATTCTGAGTAAATTGCTTTCCATCTTCGCCGGATAACTTATTAATCTTGTCTATATCTTTATCATAATAAATAGCATTTATGTAGGCTTTTAGAGCTTCAGCTGGTTTGTTGAAGTCTTTTGTATTCTTTTCTATTTCTTTCGTATCAATTTTAAAAGAAACTTTTTCTGTTTCCTCTTCTCTTTCTTTTGTAGCCTCATCGGAATAAACAAGTTCATATGATGAAGCTTTATTCACATCGTAGTGTAGGGTCCCAGATATTTTTTTACCAGGTTCTAAATCTGTTAAACGTAATTTATCTGAATCAGCCTTATCATATTTTTTCATTTTTTCATCATCTTGATATAGAGCAAAGTCATGGGGTGATATCTCTAACGTTTTATCCCCTTTATTTTTTACACTCACTTTAAATTTTAAAACTTTGTCTTTACTTATTTTCCCCGTATATCCACCCAGTGGTAATACGTACTCAACATTTTCAACTTCAATTTCCAAATTTTTCGAAGACGACGATGCTTTTCCATTTTTTACGACTGTGGAACTTTGTGAAGAACTACAACCATTCACAATAGTTACTGTAAATATAAACACAAAGCAAAGCATAAAAAACTTTCTAAGTTGCACTTAAAACCCCTCCATTACCTTATTAAAAAACATTTACTATTTTACCATAAATTCCCGAGTATTATTTCTATAACTATATAAATCTAAATTAAAAAATCGACATAAAAACCATCTTTCTTTTTAGGCGAGCGAGAGCATCTGACCATGCATAGAAGCGGCTAGGGCCTTTTTCTGCCACATGCAAGGTTTAAAACAAAAGGAGAAAGCAAGTAGCGGTCATGTTGTATTCTGCATAGCAACGACTTATATGTCGGAAAATCAAAATGGATATATATATAGTTTAATTAAATTAATTAATTTCGATATAACAGCAAATAGAAAAAGAATGATTTGAGCAATCTTTTTTCAAATCATTCTCTTATAATATGAATCAATGATAGCTTTGAAGTATAAAGGGGGAAATCGCATGCCCAGCAACTTAAGATTTTGAAGCACCCCTAAACGAAAATTTTACTTCTCTACAGTTAGTTATTTATAAGGGTTCATCTCATTTTTTTCGTTTTGGAGAACAAATAATTTCTTAACTTGATGGATGTGGTACTATCCCTAAAATACAAAAATATTGTTGGCGCCTTCATTCTTTCTTACATGTTCGAGTTCAACAGGTCGACGATCTCTTCGTATCCAAGTCGCTCTGCAGTTTCGATAGGGGTTTCTTTTAATTTTTCATTATTTGGCATACTGTATAATGTTGCTTTCGCATGCAAGTTCGGTTGGTGTTTTAGTAACACTCGAACAACTTCAATAAAGCCTCGTTCACATGCAATATGTAATGGCGTGATTTTTCCTTGTCCTGTACTATGAATATTAGCCCCATTTTCTAACAACAACTCTGCCATCTCTGGTTTATTGCGGTCGCAAGCAAGGCTTAGTGCACTCCTTTTGTATTCTTCTAATAATTCCATATCAATACCGTTGTCTATTAAAACCTTTGCCGCTTCAAGATTGTTATCTTCCACTGCGTAGTGGAGCGCTGAATGTTTCCTGCTTGTCACCGCATTTATATTGGTAACGCGGTCCAAAATATATTGAACAATTTCTTGATTACCAGAACAACTAATTAAATGAAGAGGCGTGACTTTTCCCACCATGATTTCATTTACATCTTCGCCTTTATGAATGAAATATTTTACAATTTCCGCGTTACCTTTTCCGCATGCTAGGGAAAAAGGTGTTTCCCCATGATATTTAATCTTCAAATCTGCTTCCGCTTCCACTAGTAATGTAACAATCTCAATATTGCCATTTAGACAAGCGATGTGAAGTGGTGTCTTTCTATCAGGCCCTTTTTTATTTAATGCGGATGGTTTAATATTTACTAATTTTTCTTTAACTGTTTCTATGTCATTCTTCATACAAGCATAGTTTAACGTTTTCTTAAAACTTTCAGCTTTAATAGCGCGCTCTAGTTGTGATTTACCAAAATCAGAGGCTGGCTCAATATGATAGCGGGTGTATGCAAGCCAAAGTAATGCAGAACTGCACTCTAAAGTAGGGTTTAAATCATCATAATAATCAATCTCATATAAACCATCTGTTTTGACAGTTAAAACAAACGCAGTCCAGTTTGGTTCCCTGGTATCGCGTACTCTTTGAATATTGTCCATAATTTCATTATATGGAAGTCCTTCTGAGCCATGTGAGAATACGCTAGTAGATTCATAATGAAAATAATTATATGCCGTGACAACTCCATTATAAAATGCAAATAACATCGATTTCTCAGCTGCATTGGGTACATGCTTTAACATGATTTCAACAAGTGTTTCTATATATTTGTTTTTCAATTGTTTCACCTCTAATAATAGTTTTTCATTAACGACGTAATTATTCGAATTTCCTAACAAAATAATAATAAAATATAAACTACACTTTCTATGATTCTTGATTTTTATTCAACTTTCCCATGTATTTTACCATTTTTTCTTAGTTTGCCGGTAATGTGACGCCCCCATGTTCATCAAGCAGTTTACCCTTTAGGAACAAAGATGATTTCATCTAACATTCTTTTTTCAGTGGTACCTTTTTTAAACAATAAAGATGTTTATGGATTAGAAACGAGTAGCGGGGAAATTCTTGCATATTTTCATACTGAAGCTGACGGCTATGATTGGGTGATCTATGATTCAAATTATAACCGCATTGGTATGTTCAAAGAAAAGATGATACAAGGATTTGGCACGATACGTGGTTCTTTGATGACTGATAAAGTAACAAAGTTGTCCGATGTAGAAGTTGAGTTTGATTTTATTCAAACTACTCTACGTACAATTGATGGACCTATATTAGCAACCGGTAAGCAAGGGTATATGCCTATAGAATGGAGTGAAAGATTTATGGGATTAAATGTGCCTACTATTACATTAGGTTCCAATATGTCTAAGAATGAAAAAATTCTTGGTCTAGGGGTGCTTCTTTATAGCTTCCACACAATTGAGATTAGAAAAAGTAGAGCGAGCGTCTAATGGGGGAAATGTAGTGTTTATATATGAAACCTTACAAAGATGTCATCTTTCTGTAAGGTTATTAGATAGTTCATTTATTTTTTCAATGTAATAATAAAGGTATAAGAAACGCCAATAAATTTTTATAGATTATAGGAGAGTGTCAGTCATGATTGTAACAACAACTTCTGGAATTCAAGGGAAAGAAATTATTGAGTATGTTGATATTGTAAATGGTGAAGCTATTATGGGTGCAAATATTGTCCGCGATTTATTTGCTTCTGTTCGTGATGTTGTAGGTGGCCGTTCTGGTGCATATGAAAGTAAATTAAAAGAAGCGCGTGATATTGCAATGGAAGAAATGAAACAACTTGCGAAGCAAAAAGGTGCAAATGCAATTGTTGGCATTGATGTAGATTACGAGGTTGTTCGTGACGGAATGTTAATGGTTGCAGTAAGTGGAACTGCCGTACGTATATAAAATAAAAAAGCATCTCATGAAATGATATGATAATCCCCTTAGAGTAGACATACTCTAAGGGGATTTTTATATGGAAAACTTACGATGTAAAACTCAATAGCAAGGTTTTCCATAGTGAGGATAAATGATATTTATGTGTTTCTTAACGAATTATTTTTTTACATCGATTTTGGAACAATAATGGTGTATGACGCATAGTATAAAACATATACTGTATAACATACACCAAGAAAAGAGGTGGATGAATGAATAGTTTATTAAATTCATTAACGACAGAGCTTAGGAGAGGAACTTTGACGTTAGCTGTTTTAAATCAATTACAAAAGCCCCAGTACGGATATTCACTTGTTCAATTGTTGGAACAGTCAGGTATTAACATTGATCAAAGTACTTTATATCCATTGCTACGCCGCTTAGAAAAACAGGAGTTAGTAACAAGTAGCTGGGATACCTCTGAGAGTAGACCACGTAAGTACTATGTTCTAAGTGAATATGGTTTAGAGATTTTTTTACAGTTAAAAAGGGAATGGATGGACAATTCTAAAAAACTATTAGAAGTGTTAAAAGGGGAGGAAGATGATGAATCTAATTGAGATTTATATACAAGAAGTGACTCGAAGACTGCCTGAAAAAAGTCGTGAAGATATCGCTCTCGAATTAAGATCGACCATTGAGGATATGTTACTTGATGATTACAGTGAAGAAAATACAAAAGTGGTCCTTGAAACATTAGGGAATCCCGCTATATTAGCTAGTAAATACCGAGATCAACCAATGCATCTTATTGGCCCACACTATTTTGAGACATATGTTACGTTATTAAAAATGATTTTACCGATTGCTGCTACTATTTCTCTAATCTCGCTCATTGCCGAATACTTTATAGGGTATCGTGGCGAAGAAGCAGTCATTAATGTGATTGTAGATATTTTTAGTTTTGGTATATGGAAAATCATTGAAGTAGGTATGCAAGTCTTTTTCTGGCTTACACTTGTTTTCGCGCTTATAGAACGGGTCGATCATTCAAAAGCAAGTCACCCATTCACAACAAAGTTTACCAAATGGACAGCGGACAATTTGAAAAATATACCTTATATTCCTAAGAAAAAATCTATCGCAAAATTTGAAGTATTTGGAAGTTTATTATGGACTGCTATTTGGGCAACAGTTTATTTTTACGCAAATCATCTTGTAGGTATATATAGAGGTGGTAAACACGGACTTGATTTTGTGGCTCCAGCTATTAATCAAGATGTATTGCTTCAGTATTGGCCAATCGTTCTTGTTGTGATCGTTTTGGAAATAGCATTGTCTATTTATAAATTAATTAAGGGACAATGGACAAAAGGAATAGCAATATTTAATACAGCTTTCCAGCTTATTGGAACCATTGTATTCATTGTGATAGTAACGAATCCAAATGTAATGGACCAAGATTTTATTACGTATACAGCTGATTTATTCACTATTACTACTAAACAACTTGAATCGCGGATAGTTGGCGGTGCAATTTTCTTCTTTATGTTATCTGCGGCAATCAGTGTATTTGATAGTATCCGCAAGGCTAAAATTCATTAATCAGCATTTGCCTATTACAATAATGGGGCTTAGTTTAACAAGCCATCCCTTAAAAAAGTCGGATTCTTAGCGTACAGGAAATCGGCTTTTTCTTTTTAGAAATTTGCTTAGCGTACAAAATTTCCGAAATGTTGGCTGTACCCCATGCCCATCAAGCTAATATTTTGAGACACCCCCATAACGAAAATTTTGTTTCCATTTGGATAGAAAAATACTTACTTTTATCGTTTGGGGGATTATCTGTTTCTTAAGTTAATGGGTGCACGGTTAGTCCCCTTTATAAACTCATTATTTACCAGACAGGTCTTAACCTCGATGATGATTTACCCTCATTTGCTTCATAAACTAACTTTGTTAAATCTTCCTTGAGCATTTGCATTCGTTCAGCGCCTATGTTTTCAATCCAACGTTGTTCAATTTCAGTTAGTATCTTCTCTTTTGCTTGCACTACTAGCCAACCTTTTTTGGTCAAAACAATAATTTTCCCTCTCTTATCAGTTGGATGAGCTTTGCGTATTACATAACCACTTTTCTCAAGATAATCCACCATTTTACTCACAGCTTGCTTTGTAATTCCTAAATATTCGGCTAGTTCTATACCTGTCGCTCCATTAGGAGTGATGCATTTAAACATAAAACCATGTACAGGTCTAATATCTCCAAATCCCAATTCACTCAATTTGTCATGTAGTTCATTGATTGATGCGCTAAAGGATAATGACAAAAGTGACGTAAGATCCAATTCACTAAATACTTGATGACTCATACATAAAACCTCCTTAAATAAAGTCAATCAGGTTGACTACATCTAATTTCTATTGTACTATATGGCATATAGTCAATCAAATTGACTATAATTAGTTATAAGAGATATAAAGGATTCAACGAAACAAAAATTAATAAATTATGGAGGTTTCTCATGGCTAACATCGTGAAAATTAGAGGAAGTGTGTTTGCCCCGTATGCTTGGTTGGAACCTATTAAAGATCCTACAACAGGAAAACTTTTTGAATATACTGGTGATGCACGTGAATTTACACCTTATGCTGTAAACACAATGCGGTCAAGATTAGAGCAAGAAGTAATTATTGATTTTTATAAAAAAGAAATTTTTTCACATGCAAATGCTTGTATCGTAACTGTGAAAATTACAAATCCAGATGGTTCTATCGAGTATAAAAAAGGGAAAACAAGCACAGAAAATATTGTATGCACTAATGTTGTGTGGGGTACTGATGCAGTTTCTTTTAAAATGAGTGCAAGTGCCAGCAATCCTTTAAATACAGCAGCACCTGCAGCTGACTATGTATTAACTATACACGTTAACAAAAGTGGAGTTGCACATATTGAAGGTTCCCATGATGGATTCCCTTGCTATGAATTTTATAAACAAACAGATTTTGGTCCATTTGAATTAATATATACACATGATTTCAGAAAAACTGGTGACACTCCAGCAGCGCTAGCTGGGGAAATGGAATACAGTTTTAAAACGACAATCTAGATATAAATACTGAATAGAAGTTTACAAGCAGCAAAATTATTTATACGAAAGAAATTGCGATCTGTTTTGCTCAATGAGTCAATATTATTATTATCCAAAATAAAATTAAGAATTGCAGAGGTGTGTCTCATGACTAATATCGTTAAAGTTAGAGCAAGTGTATTTATTCCAATGTCTTGGACTGAACCTAAGAAGGATACTCAAACAGGAAACGTGATTCAATTCGAAGGTGACTCACGTGAATTTACACCATATGCTGTAAACGCTATGCGTTCCAGAATTGAACAAGAAATAGTTGTAGATTTTTATAAAAAAGAAATTTTCACATATGCGAATACCGGCATAACAACAGAAAGAATCACAACTCCTGATGGTTCCGTTAATAAGAGAACAGGAAAAGCTAGTACGGAAAATATTTTGTGCACTGATGTTGTATGGGGATCAAATGACGTCAAGTTTCAAATGAGTGCAAGTGCTAGCAATCCATTAAATGTATATGCACCTCCCGTTGACTACCTATTAATAGTACATGTCAAAAAAGATGGTACTGTCGATATTGAAGGTGCACATGATGGATTCCCTTGTTATGAATTTTATAAGGAAGTAAATTTTGGTCAGTTTGAGAAAATTCATACACATGACTTCAGAGAAACTGGTGATACAGCTGAAGCTCTAGGTGGAGACATGGAGTATAGTTTTAAAAAGATATTATAAAGAACAATATAATACCCTTTTTATTAAATAAATATATAACAACATAAAAGAGTGAGTAACAGGAGGAAAAGAGAATGACAACAGTTTTATTTGTAAAAGCAAACAATCGCCCATCAGATCAGGCGGTTAGTGTGAAATTATATGAGGCTTTTTTAGCGAGCTATAAAGAATCACATCCAAATGATACAGTGGTAGAGCTTAATTTATACAATGAGGAATTGCCATATGTAGGAGTAGATATGATTAACGGTACATTTAAGGCTAGTAGAGGATTTGATTTAGCAGCAGAAGAAGCAAAGGCTGTAGCTGTTGCTGATAAATATTTAGATCAATTCCTTGCAGCTGATAAAGTTGTGTTTGGTTTCCCATTATGGAATTTAACAATCCCAGCTGTACTACACACATATATTGATTACTTAAACCGCGCGGGTAAAACATTTAAATATACGCCAGAAGGTCCAGTAGGTCTTATTGGAAATAAGAAAATTGCATTATTAAACGCAAGTGGCGGTGTATATTCTGAAGGACCAAAAGCCCCAATGGAAATGGCTGTTAAATATGTAGCAAGTATGATGGGCTTCTTCGGTGTAAAAGATATAGAGAAAGTAGTAATTGAAGGTCACAACCAATTCCCTGATAAAGCAGAAGAAATTATTGCCGCAGGGCTTGAAAAGGCTGTTAAAGTAGCAAGTACATTCTAATTAACAAAATACTTGTCACTCAATATGGCAGTACCAACACTTTTATAGCGGTGGTACTGCTTTTTTATTCGCTTATCTCGCTACTTTGGGGCAGTAAGGAGCCAATTGATGCGAGCTTTCCATTCTCAACTTATTAAATCGATAGAAAGAAGGATTACATTACAATGGAACGTTTATGGACAAAAAACTATATAATGCTGACCATTACAGCGTTATTACTATTTAGTGGTTTTTATTTACTAATGCCAACACTACCTATGTTTATTAAGCAATTAGGTGGAAGTGAATCTCAAGTTGGATTTATTATTGGAGTGTTTACAATATCCGCAGTAATTTTTCGTCCTATTATTGGAGGATTAATGGATCGGTATGGTCGACGGGTATTTATAATAAGCGGACTACTATTTTTTGCAATTACAATGTATTTTTATGATTGGGTAACAGGAGTTATATTTTTAGTGATATTACGTATCCTCCATGGAATCAGCTGGGCAGTTGCTACAACTTCGACAGGAACGGCTGTGACTGATATTATTCCACAATCTCGTCGTGGAGAAGGAATGGGATGGTATGGACTTGCAATGACTTTAGGTATGGCTTTAGGACCAATATTAGGTCTTTGGGTAGCAAAATCATTTTCATTTCATTATCTATTTCTTCTATGCACAGCATTAGCAATTATTGCATTAATATTTGCACTTGGTATAAAAATACCAGCAGTTCAAAATACATCAAAAAAACCAATATCATTTTTTGAAAAAACAGTCTTACCAATAGCTATTGTTACATTTTTCCTATCCATTACTTTTGGTGGCATTACAACATTTTTACCACTGTTTGCAGCAAAAATCCAAGTTAATGTTGGTACTTTTTTCTTAGTTTATGCTATCACACTTACAGTAATTAGACCGCTTGCAGGGAAGATATCTGATAAACATGGGGAAGGATTCATTATTGTCCCTGCACTTTTTACACTGATAGTCGCACTATTAGTCCTAACAATGACAAAAGGGCTTGTTGGACTAGTTATTACAGCTATCTTGTACGGAATTGGATTTGGATCAGCACAACCTGCTCTTCAAGTAGCAATTCTACGATTAGCTCCACCAGAGAAAAGAGGAGTAGCGAATGCTACATTTTTTACTGCTTTTGATTTAGGAATTGGTTTAGGTGCTATTCTTCTAGGAGTTGTTTCACAGCTCATGGGATATCAAATGCTATTTATTGTTTGTGCTGTATCTGGGTTTGTTAGTCTGTTAATTTTTATTTTGTTTGTAAAAAAGACGCTAAAATAACTTTTTAATTTACGAAAAAATTGCGATTCCGTTAGAAATCTACTATTATCCGTGTTCTTTTTCATATATTTGCACCAGAACTGGAAAATTAAACAGTTGAAAATAAGGAACTAACGATTTTTAACCACATTGGAAACACAATTGTAACAGATGATAGAGAAATCCAAATTATTTCAAGATTAGAAGAACCTCTTATTGTCGTGTTAGCAAATGTATTAAGTGATGAAGAGTGTGAAACGTTAATTGAAATGTCTAAAAATAAAATGAAACGTTCTAAAATTGGTGTTTCGCGCAAAATAAATAACATTCGGACGAGTAGTGGTACGTTTTTAGAAGAAAGTGAGGCCGTTACTAGAATCGAAAGACGAATCGCTTCAATCATGAATGTTCCTGCCCCACATGGAGAAGGGTTACGTATTTTAAAGTATACAGTTGGCCAAGAATATAAAGCGCATTATGATTTTTTTGCAGAAAACAGTGCGGCAGCAAATAACAATCGTATTAGTACCCTTGTCATGTACCTAAATCATGTAGAAGAAGGCGGAGAGACTTTCTTTCCAAAACTCAACCTTTCTGTATCTCCGAAAAAAGGAATGGCGGTATATTTCGAATATTTTTATCAGGATGCATCATTAAACAAGCTCACTTTACATGGCAGTGAACCTGTTATCAAAGGTGAAAAATGGGTTGCGACGCAATGGATAAGAAGAAGACCTTTGTATTAAGATAACACTCAATTACGAGTTTTTTATCGTTCTCCGACTTCTTGTTTACTTAAGAAAAGAGCGCAATTGTGGAGCCACACAGGTAGAGAATGATCAAACTTTTTTATAAAACTGAAACTTAAATCTGCTGGATAATAATCCATCTTGATTAATCTTTTTTTCAAAATAGATTATTTTTATTTGGCTCAAAATGCACGTTCAATTGATATTTTTGATTAAACTTTTTTCAAAACTACAACTATGTGAATTAAAGTTCTCAAAAACGATTATTTTGGGTCAATCGAATATCAAGCAATTTTCGCCAATTTTTTGTTGGGAAACTTTCCTAAAACTTATCTCAAAAACTATGTCCTAAAAATGTACGTTTTTGCCTTGTTGGGGTCACCATACAGGTTAACTTTATTGGCTATTGGCGGAAAGTATTTTAAATCTACAATTTCAATGCTTTCCAAAATATTAGGATGCTTTTTCACTTTATAATTCACATAATATTCAAAATATTAACTTTCAATACACTAATATTTGTTATAGAATAAAAGTGTTCTAGTAGTTCAAGATAGTGATCCCTAGTGTTTGTATTAAATTAGTTTGTTTTGCCCTATAGTTTACATTATTTCAAAAGAACTTGTATTTTTCTTACAAGTTCTTTTTTGTTTTGCCTATAATACCGAATGTAACCTTTACTATATTAGTTTACATTCAAATACCCATAAACATTGGCTTCATCCTAATTTCCCTGATATCTTCAAAATTAACGAGAAAAGTATACATTCAAAACACTATAAATAAAGAATTTAGGATACCTATAAACAAAAAAAGCTAGATCCATGCTAGCTTTTTTTACATAATTCTCGTTAGGGAAAGTTAAACTCAATAACATACATCACAAGAACTTAGCTCTTAAAACTCTCCACATTTTCTTTATTCAAAGCATATTCAACAGCACATTGAGCATGAATACGGGTAGTATCAAATACTGGTACTTTGCAATCTTCTTGTGAAACTAAAAGGGTAATCTCTGTACATCCAAGAATAATAGCTTCCGCTCCATCCTTAATAAGATTATCTATAATTTTTATGTATTTTTCTTTTGATTGAGAAAATATTTTTCCAAGACACAATTCTTGATAAATGATATTATGAACAATTTTTCTGTCTTCTTCATTAGGAACAAGAACATTTAAACCATATTTATTTTTTAATCGTCCTTTATAAAAATCTTCTTCCATCGTAAACTCTGTAGCCAAAAGACCTACTTTCTTAATCCCTTTCTCCATAATTTTAATTGCAGTTGCATCTGCAATATGAAGTAATGGTATAGATAAAGCTAATTCTACTTCATCAGCCATTTTATGCATCGTATTGGTGCAAATTATAAGAAAATCTGCACCACCACATTCAATCTTCTTACTAGCCTCAATCATAATTTGAGTAGCTTTTTCCCATTCTCCTTCATGTTGAAGTGTTTTTATTTCTTGAAAATTTACTGAATACATAAGACTTTGTGCTGAATTATGACCACCTAATTTTTCCTTAATCAATTCATTAATTAACTTATAATAAATAACTGATGACTCCCAGCTCATTCCACCAAGTAGACCAATAGTTTTCATATTTACCATTCCTTTACCTTATTTTGAAGTAAATCATATGTTATTACATTCTGGTAATTATAAAAGAATCCTTGTGTATATATCTTACTTATGTGAAGTTAACATAACACTACTTATCAGTAGTCCATGTATCTAGAAATCTATAAAAATCCCTTCAGAAGATCTGAAAGGGACTTTTCATTTATATAACCCAGATTATCGAAGGTAAATAGACAACCGTACTTTACTGAACATTTGCACCGTTAGTTGAACAAGAATATTTCTTTATTCTTGATACCATCCTTCATCAAATTCAAGTTTTAATGCATTCCCTAAGTATTTTCCAAATCTAATAAATCCTCTGCCTCGTGCTGTAATTACGTTACCATCTTGCACGACTAATTCTTCCGAAAAATTCTCTTTTTCAAATACACCTAACTTGTTCATATTTTCTTCTGTAAGTCCAACTGTATATTTTTTACCTTTTAAAACCCCTGCTTTTGCTAACAGGAGGGGGGAACTTGATATGCTTGCAACAACACGTTCTTTAGTAGCTACTCGCTTAATAAAATTAAATAATTTTTCTTCGTTAATTAAACCCATAATATCCATACAACCAGTTAATAATAGGCTATCTACTTCTTCAAGGTTAAGTTCATCAACAGTAGTGTCAGTTACACAAGATAATCCTGACTCACCTTTAATAGGGAGATGATCTAATCCCACAGTAATAACAGGTTTTTTCCCTTGCATTAAAATAGACAAAGCCACACTTAACTCATATTCACTGAATTGCGGATATAGTAAAACAGCTGTTTTTTTTAACACGATTTCTCCTCCTAAAACTAATTCTATATCTCTTGTTTCGTTATTCTACGTATTAAAAATTTTGAAATGCACGTATTAACAGAACAGCTAATCGGGCTATTACTTAACATAACGCCCGTTACCGGAAGTTAATTAAAGTCATCTGGAGCCCAAACAGCTACTTCATCTCCACCATAGTTCCCCCATCAACCTAAGAGTTTAAATTGCCCCCCAAAAATCATTTTCTCTTCACGGTTCTTCGTTTGATGATGATGTGACGCTTCTCTCATTAGAGATTTATGATGCTGTGCATTTCGCTTTCGCTAGTAAATACAAAGGAAAAGGAGCAACGTCCAATAAACGTTGCTCCTTTTCAGTTATTAAGCTGACGCTCTCTTAACTCTCTCAAGTAAACTAGCTAACACATGTGTACGGTAGGATTCTAGCTTTTTACCTTCATAATAACGCACACCTAATTTTTTCAATTCACTAACGTACCAACCCTTGCTTCCGAAATACATAGAATCGCTCCCCTTCAAGTTTTTTATGTGTTCTGATTGTACTGGAGGTACGGGAAATGAATTTCCATATGAAAATGGTTAACTTCGGTGTAAAAGACATATATACTAGAGATAGTATATAACGAGGTGGAAAAACGTGATTATAGAGAAGCACGAAATTCAAATTGACCAAATTACGAGTGGAAAGGCGAATATATTTACTTTCTACCGAAATAAAAAGCAAATTGACGATCCATTTTTACAATTGCAAGAGCCCTCGCTTACGGCCAACTACTTTTTCCATTTTCATTTGGATGCAGAAAGCTTGCGTCTTCTGCAGGAAGAGTTTCCGAGCGTGTATCCGTACGACGGGAATGGAACCATTCACGATTGGACGGAAAAGATGAAAGATGAATTGCAGCGCCAAATTCAAACTGGACAGTGGAATAGGCGCGTGCGGTTTGGAAATCGTGTTCTAGATGTGGTTTTCAAGTGGTGTGATGAAGATATCGAATGAAAAAGAAGCGGATATGACGCTTCTTTTTTTAGCGCTGGAATAAAACAAGCTTTCCTGCTGAAGATGTGCAACGGTGCGTATGCTCATACAATTGTTTTTCTCGTAAAATGGTTTCACCTTTTGATTTTGCTTCTGTTTCTGTCGCGGCCTCGAATGATTCGTCTAGTGCTTTCGAACCATCTTTTTCAAAGACTGTTAGTGTGTATACTCCCATGAAAATTCCCCTCCAAATAAAAATCAGAATGTTATAACTATTTTGTCATAAAACGATAGAATATGCAAAGAAATATGTGACATAACGTGTTAAAATAAAATGAAACTTTGGTCAGTGGGGATTCCCACTGATGATTAGCCTTCACCAATCGGGCTTTTACGGGCAGTTATCCCACAGCTATCTTTTGCACTGCTTTGCATCTTGGGATGGGGATTTTACTGCCCGAGAATAGCGGGGTAAAGTGAAACTTATATAGGGAGTAAGCTAGTTTGCTTGCATTAGAGTAAGGATATATATCCATTTTGATTTTTCGACATATAAGCCGCGGCTATGGATAACAAAAGGTGACGTGTACTCGTTTTCTCTCTTTGTTTTCACTTCGCATGGGGCAGGAAAAGGATCTGACCGCTTCTATGTATGAGCTGATGCTTTCTCCCATCTAAAAAGAAGGGTTTTATGTCGGTTTTTTAATTTGTATTTATATAGAAAGGATTGTTTATTTGTGAAACAAGTAAAGTTTATACATGCAGCCGATTTGCATTTAGATAGTCCATTTAAAGGGTTGGAAATGAATGTACCAACTAGAGTTTGGGAAAGAATGAAGCAAAGTACGTTTCAGTCGTTTGAGCGTATTGTAGATAAAGCGATTCAAGAACGCGTTGATTTTGTGTTACTCGCAGGAGATTTATATGATGCCGAAACGAGAAGCTTGCGGGCACAAGTATTTGTGAGAGAGCAAATGAAGCGGCTTTCGCAGTATGAGATTCCGGTTTATATCATTCATGGAAACCATGATCATTTAGGCGGAAGCTGGGCGGCAATTGAGTTTCCAGAGAATGTTCATGTGTTTACAGAGCCGTACGTAGAGGAGAAATCATTCTATAAAGATGGTGAACTGCTTGCGTCCATTTATGGGTTTAGTTACTTGCAGCAAGCTGTAACGGATAATATGACGGATCAGTATAACAAAATGAGTGATGCTCCTTTTCATATTGGCATGCTTCACGGAAGTGTCGAAGGAGATGCGGAGCATAATCGTTATGCACCGTTTCAACTCCGGGAGTTAAAAGAAAAGCAGTTTGATTACTGGGCCCTCGGCCATATACATAAGCGAGAGATTTTATCCGAGGAACCGTATATGATTTACCCAGGTAATATACAAGGGCGTCACCGGAAGGAAACAGGAGAAAAAGGGGCGTATGTAGTTACGTTAACAGAGCAAGAAATGGCGTGTTCGTTTTTCAGTGCGGCGGATGTAATTTGGGAAGAAACCGAGATTGTAATCGATGAACTGCAAACGGTGGACAATTTGATGGAGGCTTGTACGGAAGCAATCAATGAATGGCGCAAAGAAGAGGAAGGAACGCTGCTGACAGTTGTGTTTACAGGACAAGGACCACTTTCTTCCTATTTACGAGATGAGAAGCGAGTAGAAGAGATTTTTCATATTTTAGCAGCGGGAGAAGAACGAAGAGATTTCGTATACGTAATCAAGTGGAGAAATGAGACGATTTCGTTTGCTGACATTGAACGGTTAAAAGAGGAAAATCATTTTGTTGGCAGTGTGCTGCAAGAGCTAGAATCTTTTTCGAATATGGATGCGGTGCTGCGAACAATTTGGACATCCCCTGTTGCTCGTAATGTCATTGAATCTTTTTCAGAAGAGGAAAAAGCGGAGATTCAAAAAGAAGCAGAGAATATTATATTAGAGCAATTATTTGAGCAAGAAAGGGGCAAAAAATGAAGATTGAAAAACTCCATATTTACGGTTATGGGAAATTAGAAAATGTGGAAATCGACCTTTCATTGCTGACGGTGTTGTACGGAGAAAATGAAGCGGGAAAATCAACGATTCGCTCGTTTATGAAGAGTATATTGTTTGGTTTTCCGACAAGAGGACAGCGGCGCTATGAGCCGAAAGAAGGCGGGAAGTATGGCGGTGCGATGACCGTGATAACAGAGCAGCATGGGCGTTTAAAAATCGAGCGTCTTCCAAAAACGGCTGCTGGTGAAGTGACGGTTTATTTTCAAGATGGAAAAACAGGCGGCGAAGAAGTGTTGCATGGGTTGTTAAGTGGAATGAACGAAGGACTGTTTGATTCTGTTTTTTCATTTGATATGCACGGTTTGCAAAATATTCATCATGTAGGCGAAGCAGAAATCGGGAATTATTTATTTTCAGCAAGTGCAGTTGGAAGCGATGCGCTACTGCAACTAGATAAAAAGTTAGAAAAAGAAATGGAGCAGCGTTTTAAGCCGAATGGTCGTAAGCCAGAAATTAATGCGTCGCTTCAAGAAGTAAAGAAAATCCAGGAGAAGCTTACAGAGTGGCAAGGGAAAATTGATACGTATGAAAAGCTGACGCAGCAGCAAAAAGAGTGTGAACAGCGCCTCGTTTCGATTCGTAATGAAAAAGAGATGGCAGGGAAGCGAAAGCAAGACTATGAAGTGTTAGCAGCACTGCAGCCACTTGTTATTGAACAGCGTGCATATGAAAAATTGCTAGAAGAGCAGGCGCAGCCATTTCCTGTTCGCGGCATGATGCGTTATGAAACGATAAAGGCAAAGCTTGAACCACTTCAAGTGCAAGTAGATGCATTGACGAAAAGAATGGAAATGGTGCAATCGGAAGTAAATACAATCCAAATACAAGAAGAACTTCTTCAAAAAGAAAGCTATGTAGAAGAATTGCGCATGCAGTATATGTCATACGAAAATGCACGCCAAGAAATACGTGATCTCACAGGGCGCCTTGGACATATAAAAGATGAGATAGAAGAGCTTGAGCAGCAAATTGGTACGACATTTGAGCGAGAATCAGTCCTTTCGTTTGATACAAGTCTTGCGACAAAAGAACTAGTGACACAAACGGTGCAAAAGGCGAGGGAACTAGATGGGCGAAAGCAACAGTTAGATGAACGCTTTAAGGCTGTACAAGAGCAGTTAGAAGAGCAAGAAGATAACGTGAAGCAAATTCGTCAACAAATGTTGTCTGATGAAGAGCGGCAGACATATGTAGAAAAAGAGAAATCGTTTCAAGAAGCAATGTTTGCAGGAGCCGGTGCTGAACGTGTGAAACGTAAATATGAAGATCGGATGAAAGAAGTGCAGCAGAAAAAGCAACGTTGGCAGATGATCTGCTTTCTTTTATTGCTGGTGAATACAGGTGTTTTACTGACAAGCTTATTTCTTAATAACCGCACGTTGTTATTTACAAGTGTCCTATTTTTTGTAGCAATTGTGCTTGTCCTTATTTTATATAAAGACACCGCTTCTGGCGGCTTGCAAGAGGAACTGCTTGAATTGCAGCGGAGTACGGGAGGAAGCCAAAATGAAGAGGCGCTTTCAATCCGTCATCAACTAGAAAAAGATGAAGAAATCCGTAAGTTATTTGAGCGAGAATCTTATAAGTTACAACAAATGGAACGGACATATGATAAAGTCGTTTCTGCATACGAAGAATGGGAACGGGATACGTTTCATGTGCAAGAGCAAGCCGGCGTGTATAAAGAACGTTATATGTTTCCACACTTTTACACACATGCACATCTATTGCCAGCATTTGAACGACTTGAAAAAATGCAGCAGTTATACCGTGAGTTAGGGAAACAAACGGAGCGAAAAAAATTATTACAAGAAATGATTTCGCAGTTTGAACATAAACTAGAAGACGTTATGGAAGATACAGCTTCCGGCAATCTTCATATGATAAGCGACCGTATCCAAAAGGAAAAAGAAAAACAGCAAACGCGTCAGCAACTTCTGCAAAAGCTGACCGATTGGCAGGAAGAACACGGATTATTACAGCAGCAAGTGCAGCAACTAGTAGCAGAAAGAGATCAGCTATGGAATATGGCAGGATCTGCTGATGAAGAAATGTTTTTTGAAGCAGGTAAGCAAGCAGAAAAAAGGGAAGACGCAGAGAGACAAGTGCAGCGATTACTGCCGCAAATTGATATGTTAGAGCAGCGCCTAACAAGTTTATCGCTGGGGGAGCATTATCAAGTCCAAGGATATGAGGGACAACTTCGGCAAGAGGCGCTGCTTATTGAAAAGCTCATGTTACAGGAGAAGGAAATAACGCACCGTATTGCGGAATACCGCGTTGAAATTGCTAACTTAGAAGAAGGCAGTACGTACGGTGATTTACTGCATGAATGGGAAATGAAAAAGTCACATGTACGTGAGCAAGTGAAAAAGTGGGCCGCGTATGCGACAGCGAAAACAGTGTTAACAAAAACGAAACAATATTATCATGAAGTACAGCTGCCACGCATTTTGCAAAAGGCGGAGGAGTATTTTGTATACTTAACAGGTGGCCAGTATATAAAGATCTTTTCACCGTCAGAGGAGGAACCATTTATAGTGGAACGCGGCGATGGCACTCGTTTTTACAGTCATGAACTGAGTCAAGCGACAGCGGAACAGTTGTACTTGTCACTCCGTTTTGCGCTAGCCCAAACATTTGAACACTCGTATCCATTTATTATCGATGATAGCTTTGTGCATTTTGATGCACTACGGACGGAAAGAACGATAGAGCTTGTGAAAGATATTGCGAAAGATAGGCAAGTGATTTTCTTTACATGTCATGCTCATCTATTATCTTTCTTTAAGGAAAAACAGATTATGAAATTAACACGTGAACGTAAAGCAAATGCCATGTAATATGCTATACTAAAAGTACTTAAGTTGGTGGAGGAATCAGAATGAAAAAGAAAATTGCAGAATATGAAGTTGGTGAACAAGTCGATATCTTTTTGTTAATTAAGACAGCAACAAAAGGAATCGCAAGTAATGGGAAGCCGTTTTTAACAGTTATTTTACAAGACCAAAGCGGTGATATTGAAGCAAAGCTATGGGATGTATCACCTGAAGTGGAGCAGCAATATGTAGCTGAAACAATCGTGAAAGTAGCTGGAGATGTTCAAAATTATAAAGGACGCATTCAATTGCGCGTAAAGCAAATTCGCGTTGCAAATGCAAATGAAGTGACAGATATCTCAGACTTTGTAGAAAAAGCGCCAGTGAAAAAAGAAGATATGGTCGAAAAGATTACGCAGTACATATTTGAAATGAGAAATCCAAACATTCAACGTTTAACGAGACACTTATTGAATAAACATCAAAATGAATTTTTAGAATATCCAGCAGCAACGAAAAATCACCATGAGTTCGTATCAGGACTAGCGTACCACGTTGTATCGATGCTTGATTTAGCAAAAGGAATCGCAACATTATATCCGTCTCTAGATAAAGATCTATTATATGCGGGTGTTATTTTACATGACCTTGGTAAAGTCTTTGAATTATCCGGTCCAATTTCAACAACATATACGCTAGAAGGAAACTTGCTTGGCCACATTTCCATTATGGTGAACGAAATTGGAAAAGCAGCAGATGAGTTGCAAATTGAAGGAGAAGAAGTATTAATTCTTCAGCATATCGTGCTTTCTCATCACGGAAAAGCAGAGTGGGGTAGTCCGAAACCACCGTTAGTGAGAGAAGCAGAGATTCTACATTACATCGATAACTTAGATGCGAAGATGAACATGATGGACCGTGCGCTTGGACGCACGAAACCAGGCGAATATACAGAGCGTGTCTTTGCGCTTGATAATCGTTCGTTTTATAAACCGACGTTTCATAACTAAATAAACTCTTATAAGGCAAGTGGTTTTAGTGTATAGCTGAGATCACTTGCCTTTGTTATTTTCAAAACTGAGGGTTGATGCAGTTTTTGTGAAGGGAAATATAAAAGCCATCTCTTATGAGGTGGTTTTTAATTGTGTCTAAACAAAAGAATATTCCGACAATTATTTTTCAATTAACTTAAAAGAGGGATTTGATATACAATTTGTATAAGTGTATTAATATTCAGAGTATTGCAGATGAAAAATAAGGAGGGGGAATCTTTATGAGCGCACATGTAGTAACGAAAGAGCAGATTCAACATTCGTTGGATAATTGGTATCGTTCGATGTTACAACAACAAGTAGAAAAAGCGACACGATTTAAAGAGGAAATTGCTGGGAAGATTGCTAAGATCGAAGAAGATCAAAAATTATTGTTATATTACGCTTTACTAGATTTTAGATATAAAGTGTTAACAGATGGTTTAAGTATCAAAAAGGAGAGTTTTAATAAAATTGAATCTTTTGATATACCAACCGATAACTTTCTATCTTACTACTACCATTTCTTCAAAGCTATTCATGCAACTCTACTTGCGAATCATAATGAAGCTAAAGAACATTATGAGAAAGCAGAAAATCTTTTAAAACCCATCTCTAATGAACTAGAACAAGCTGAATTTTATTATAGAATTGCATCTTTCTATAATATTACTTTTCATTCGCTTATGGGTATCAAATGTGCATCTAAAGCAGAAGAGATATTTTCTAAGCACACTGGTTGTGAAATTAATGTAGCTTTATGTAAGAATATTTTAGGAGGAGCTTGTGTACAGCTACAACAATTTGAATTAGCAGAAGAATATTTCACTTCTGCAATAGATATTTTACAGAAGCAAAATGAAGAAACCTTAATCTTAAGAGTTAGAAATAATTTAGGTTGGTTATATGCAAGCCAAAATCTTCCAAGTTTGGCTATTCGCCATTTGTCAGAAGTTAATCAAAAAATCCCTAACCACTTTAAAGCTATTTTCTTACAAGCAAGAGAACATTTTAAACTTGGAGAAAAAGAAATAGCAGATGAATTTATTAGAAAAGGTTTAGATGTTTGTAAAAAAATAAAAAATGAAGAATACAAGCATCACTTTGCAATTTTAAGAGGAATGAATGACAACATTCCTTTAACAGAATTAGAGACTTTAATTATTTTAGGAACTGCTTATTTTAAGCAAGAGAGGTTATTAGGGTACGTACAAGAATATGAAGAAATATTGGCAGTCAAATTTCATGAGATGGTAAACCTTGAAAAATCGGCAAAATACTTCTATTCAGCTTATAAAGCTAAACAAAAATTATCAGAAAAAGGAGCGTTAAAGTGATGAAAAAGTTTTGTTCCATTATGATAGGGTTAGCTATGATTGGTATTATTTCTTTTGGATTAAATAGTTCTGTAGAAACTTTACAGTCTGCTCATGGAGACTATCCTGCACCTGCAAAACCTGGTTATTTTAATATTAACATCGGGGATGGTGGCTCTCCTGAATATACACATGGACATACTGGTATTGTAGGAGAAGATGGTCACGCAGATTTACCAGCACCGCAAGAAAATTAAGTAAATTTACAGCAAAAACAGAAGAACGTTTATCCTCACTAAAAGGCGTTCTTCTTTTATTTTTTTCTTTATTCTTCGTCTTCAAAATCGCGTAAGCTATCAAGTAATTCCTGAAATGATGAACAAACAGGATAAATTGCTTTTTCCATATCTTCTTCGTGTTCCCAAAATACAACGGTTGGGGCTTCGGGATTATTTCGGTAATCAAAGCATAAGAAGTTTCCAAATGAATCTCTGCCAAAAGGATATACCTTATCTACTAATCGATCTTTTATGCCTTCATATGCCCGAAGAATGGAGTACTTACTTTCTGAATCTAAAGTTAATAGATAACTGAATGCATTCTTATCTTGTCCCTGTACATCAAATATTTTTGGATGAGGATAACCTCCATCATATTTCTTCACACATTCAATAAAATCATTAGGGAATTTGACACCCAAATACTGTTCTAATTGCTGAATTTGTTCATCTGTAATTTTCTTTTTTCTTACATTAAACCATGTAATATGTTCATTTTAATGCACCATACTAAAGAAGATGATCTTGTAATGCCGCCTCAATCATCGTATTGAAATCATTATATATTTCCATTACTGTACCAGATGGTTTATCAAGTTCCACATATGTACCGTCAGATAAGTTTTTACAAAACCATGCTATATCTGAATCCCCAAGAAATAGATATATCTTTTGCCACTCATTTTCATACCAAATCTCATTCGTGTCTATAAGCCCACAAATCAGTTCGTCCATTTCTATGTCTAGTAAAGAAGGGTCAACTCCATAAATCACTAGCCCGTTAAAATCTAAACCATTTACAGTTTTAAGAAACTCTTCATATTCACTCGGTAAGTCAATATTAAAACTCTCTTTAGCACGTTCTCTTAATTTCTGAACTTCAGTATCTGTTGCTGGTGTATTCAGTTTATCATTATAGCTTTTCTCTTTTTTTTCAATTTCTAAAATTAGATTTTTCCACATAAAAAACACCCCACTGATCAAATTTTCACTTTATTAAGTTTACACAATAAACTCAAGGTATTCCGGGAAATCTATATTATTCATATCTTCCATACCACCATTGTCTCTTACGTGAACATATATTTTGTGAATACATTTATATAACAAGGGAATATGTTTCTTAGGCATATCATCTAGTAAAACAAATGCTTCATCAGGGTTAGTTGCATTCTTTATAACTTTAAAATTCCATCTACTATAAAGATCTGGATCCAACATACAAGATTCAGTATCTGGACCGAAACTGTAAATTACATTTTCTTTATCCTCATTCTCTTTTGTTATTACGATTGTTGGATATCTGCCCATTGTTTTAAACACTCCTTACTTCTTGGGTAAGAGGGAATGGAAGGGATTCATCTATTCTATATAGTAGTCAGGCTGCTCATTCATTTTGATTAAAAATTCTTCTAAAGAATCTGCTATCTTTGTTTCACCATAATATATAGGACATTGACCTAATGCATTTTCCTCTTTAAATTTAATTGTTAAAAAACTCAATTCCGTTACTTCAAAAAATACGAATGATTCTTCATCGTCTACACCATCTAAGTCTGGGTCATATTCATAAATATCTTGTCTCATACGGAAATCTGCAACTGAGATCGGGTCCATAAATCTGTTGAAAAATGTTCTTTTACTAGACTTCAAAAACCCACACCCTATTTCTTGATAAAAGCAGCTCAATTCTTTTGGGAGTTGCATTTGCAATAGGCTTTCTGCTTCAGCTATTTCTTCTTGATATATAGGATAGAAAATAGGTGTTTGGTTAGAACGGACAATTCTGTCTGCTACAGCATACTTTTTCAAAAAATCAAACATCGTTTTACAACCTCCGCTTTATTTTTAACTAAGGATTAATACCTATTAATGGGGATTATATTTAGCGCGACACGAACCGTTTCTAATTTTTGAATTAATTTTTTCGCCTTACCATACGGGAAATTCGTTACTACTGTAAAAGGAAGATTTTTGAACCCTTTAATAAATCTGCTGCTGGTATATCAATTCCTAATACACTTTTTATTTTTACCAAGTCTTTCAACCCGCCATTTGGTGACTCTACTAGCACTATATTGCAAATGTCAGGAATTCTATTAGTTGTTATATTGAAACACCCAAAATTTATCCACTCACTAAAATCTAAGGTGATGATCGTAGCATGATTTGGATTCATATCTCCAGAATCAACAAGCAGAAATTCTGTGCTATCCGTACTTTGTAACATTAAGAAAACATTACCATTACCATCATCACCAATCGCAACATATCCATTCGCATACTCATTTACTTCCCAAGTCTTATTTCGTTCTACAATTTCATCTGTACCATAAATTGTTATCCCTCCATTGATTGAAAAGCCATTGGTGTATGTTAATAAATCTTTATATACATGGGGGAATTTTATTTTCATCAATTCTTCTAATTCTTGAATTTCAATATCATTTCCTGGTTTATTTTTGATGAAACCAGGAATGTTAGATAAATCTATCATTGGATAAAGCCTCCTAGATATTATCATCTTCTTCCACTAATAATGCATCAAATCGTTCTATATCCGCTGCAATTTGACGTGATAATTCAATCCCATTCATAAATCTTGTAAAAGTTATTTCTCTAATATCTTCATAAGTTTGTTTGAAAATCTTAAACAACAATTTATTTGAAGATAAATCTTCAATTAACTCTTTCATATTTTTCATTTCTTCTTTATTCCGGCGGTTAACGATCAGTATTGGAGACTTATGTTTAATATTAGATTGAATTTCAGCTAATGATAAATTTGTATACTTTTTTATTTTCATCAACAAACTTCCTTTAACATCAGATTTAAGTACGACAGAATAGATAGCCAAATTTTATCCCTCCAACAATATTTCTAAATCTATCAAATGCAAAAATGGAAATTAAATCAATAGGATGATCTAAACATTAGAAAAGTCTTTAAGGTGGTTTTTAGTAGGTAGTATATTTTTATCTCCAACGCCATGCGACCGTTGTATCTTCAATATAAACGGCTGGTATATCGATTCCTAAGTATTTCCCTTCACCTTCATCGAAAACAGACCAATTCCTATCGTCTAAAAATTCTGGATCTGCGCTTTCAAAATCAAATGCATTGTCCTCATCAATCATCCCACGAAAATATTCGTAAAATGGCTTACTATTCTCATTTAAGTGGATACTCTCGTACATCCACGGGTAGTCTGTGTACACTTCCGAAATTTCACCTAATGCAATATCTTTAAAGTATAGTTTCATATAGGCACCTGCTTACTCATGTATTTTATATACTCCTTTAGTAGTTCGGCTTTAATGAAATACTTATTATCTATTTTTATTCTACTTTTATCTAGGGGATAAGAGAGGCGCAGGTTAATAGGGAGGGGGGATATGCTAGTATGGTTCATAAAAAAGCCGAATTGTATAGATCGCCGTATATATAAATCCATTTTGATTTTTCGACATATAAGCCGCGGCTGTGGATAACAAAAGGTGACCTGCACTCGTTTTCTCTCTTTGTTTTCACTGTGTCTGGGGCAGGAAAAGGATCTGACCGCTTCTATGCATGGCCGGATGCTCTCTCACACCTAAAAAGAAGGGTTTTATGTCGGTTTTTTAATTTGTATTTATATTTTATACTTGGCTACATTTAGAGTTTTTAGAGATTTGAATGGACCACAGCATCTATTCAGTAGACTCATCACCGAACATCAACTCATCTAATTCTTCTATATCTTTTTCTATGCCTTTATTTCTTTCAATCAAATTTTTAATCATTTCTAATGAAATTATATGATTGTTTTGATAAAATCTTAATTCTGCTCCCAAGTTTATTAACTTTTCAGCAGTACGTTCTAAGGAGGTTAAACCATCAGTATCGTAACTTTCTTCTATCATTACTGGTTCTAGTGTTTCGATATTCTTTTTGATTTCACTAATTGACTGGGAAGTGACTTTTCTTAACAAAGGGATATATTTATTAATATTTTTATCAGTTACTATTATTAATTTAACGATGGCCATATTAGTCTCTCCTATAAAGACAAGATAGTATGATTTAAGTGGTCTTTTACTTTTATATTAATTAATTCATTCTGGATATTTTCTAAAGCGAGAATATTAGCTATTATTTTAAATGGTACAACTAAATTCGATTAGAAGTATGCCATTAGATTTTAAGGTTTTGGTAAATAAAGTGTGTGCTACTTCAACTATGACAATAGTTCTCTTATTCCTATACCATCTACTAACAGTGCTTTTAAAGAAGGGGATATTTTAATCGCTTCCTCAATGTCTAAATCTCCAAAATCCACTATATAGAATCCAAATCCTTCTTTTCCATCTGCATATAATAATGCTTTTCCACCCTCATCATCGCCAATTGCCAGTGAATTCGGTATATAATTTTGGACATTATGTGCTTCATTTATCTCTATACAGTCAGTTGGACCCAAAATCCGTATATATATTTCGTTATTTACATTAATTTCTGCATTTGTACTATGTTGAATTACCTCTAAATAATCAAGTGGTACATCTATTGATGAAAAAACTTGTAATTCTTGAATAGCTTCTTCAGTTGCTGGTAGTTCCTGAGTTTCTAATGTGAAGATCTCATTTAATTTTTTTAGTATATGCATTAAAAATCAACCCTTTCAAAAGCTACTCTTTTAACATACTTAAAAAACTACTAAAATTATCAGCAACTTCACTAGTTACAGGATTAAGCTCTTCTGATTCTTCATGATCCCAAACCACAACAGATGGTATTTCTTTTTCTCTAAAATCTAAGCAAAGAAAATCACCTGCAAATAAAGCTGCAAATGGGATAATGTGTACTCCTGTTACATCTTCGTCATCAGTTAAACGAGTATCAATTTGGGATAATACGACCTCTATATCATACCAACCATTTTCAGTATCTTCCTCTGGATTACTTAGCAAACATAAAAAACGTTCAATTAAAAATTCGTGGTTTTCATGTGTAAAAACGTTAGTAATAGGAATAGAACCATTATATGTCTTCAAAAAATCTATAAAATCATCTGGTAATTTTATTTCACAATACTTTTCAAATGATTGAATCAATTCGTCACTTGGTGGTTGCAGTTTACTATCATTGTTAGTCTTCATTTTAGTACCTCCAATTTTGTATCATCAATGAGTTCTATAAAAGCATAAATTTTCTATTTTGCACGACCCTCAGCATCAAGCGTTGTATATAGGATATTACCTTAATCCATTTACTTCTTTGAATTTTATTGTTAAAAGCTTAATTCGATTATTTTAAAGGACAATAGTGATTCTTCATTGTCTACGCCATCTATATTTTACGCCAAAAAATTTGGTAAATCTTCTATCCATGTTTTAAAGGTATCGCAATATTCTTTGAAACTCTCTGTATCATGATAGTAATAATAAACTTTTGATTCTAATATATGTAAGCAAAAATAGTCTCCATTTCCGATACCATAGAATGGCATCATATTTGAATCCCAATTCCCACTATTCATTTCGTGATTATATACTTCTTCTATTGTATCATTTCCGTTTGTTTTACCTTTTGACACATTATAAATATCACCTGGAAATGCCCATAATGACATTAATTCTGTAAAATACTTAAATTCGTCATTAAATGAGTAATTAAACTGATCACTTAATTTTTTCCATTCTTTATCGGTTGGCTTATCCAATGTTTCTGTTTCTCTTTCTAGAATAGTTGATAATATAGACTCTATTTCAGTATATTCCATTCTTTTTCACCTTTATTTTTAAATTTAATTTCCTTTTTCTGATAACATACACCTCATGACTACGTATTTTCAAGTGTACTAGAAACACAATTTAAAGCAGATGTACAGTGGGCGTATATTACGGGATATGAAGTGTGATGTGAAATAGATGGGGGGGCGGAACTGATGGAAGTTACACTTTATTTTAACATATTTTAGGGAGATAAAGATGTCGTTAATGCTGCAGAGGTAGAGGAGGCTAATTGATGAGAAGCTTATGGTGAATAGCTTGCTAGAATGTAAAATAAACAATTATAGTTATATTAAAAGTATATAAAGATAATCAAGGTTTAAGGTTGAGCGTATAGCGACTATTATTTATGATTTTCCATTTCCCATACTCTCTTTCTGTTAGCTAAGAATATTGCACTTGGTGGATCATCATAAAGAGAAATTTCAATTAGCGAACTTTCCTCTTTTTTTAACCAATTATATATACTACCTTCGTCATCAGTAGGAGGGACCAATGCATTATTCACTTTAATTACGGCTGCATCATATTCCATGTAATTGCTGTCATCCTCGTCTAACCCATTACTTGTTTCAAAGATTGTATCTAGTGTACCAGTAATTTTAAATCGACTATTCCATTCTATTATCAATTCTCTTTCTTTAGATACATTGATTAATGCATCTATTAAAGAATCATATCTCATGTTATATTACACCTTTTTTATTATGGAGTTGCCGGTATAATATGAGTACCATCTTTTCTATAATGTATAATTCCTTTAGTTGTTTCTATCCCAATATCTTCTTTTCAAACATTCTATCTTTGCCCTCAGAATCTAGCAAAATAGCAATTAATTATTTTCCGGTAATTCTTCTGAATCAGGTTTCCGTACTTTGTTAATAAATTTTTTTTCTGAAGCTCCGTACTTTTTGTAATTTCTTATTGCTTGGTTTAAAGAAACAGAATTGGGCCCTATCGCAATATCAGGATTATTTTGAGCTGTTAGATCATATGCCCAATAACACACTTCACAAATATCAAAATCATCTTCTATCGTAAAAAAGTCACAACATGGGCATTGTTTCATATTCACTTACCCTTTCTTTTTTTCTTTCTTAAATTCTTTTCGTTTTTCTAGCCAAATATGAATCAAATGTACTAATTCAACCGTTTCTATCTCACAAAATTCACCTTTACCATCTTCAGCTAAATTGTCTAAGACAGTAGTTGTATCTTTTCGAATTTCTAAACCACAAATGTTGCCATTTACTTCTCCATAATCCTTTTCCCCGTTTAAAACACTATGTATCTCTTCTAAAATCCAATCTCCAAATGCAGAAACTTCAACATATAAAAAGGTTCCAACAAGTTTAATTTCCTTTGGTACCCTCATGATTAATATTTCATCATCAAGCACTTCAAAACTATATTGATATTTCATTATTATTGTACTCCTTTATGCTAAAAAAATTTTATTCTGATGGGAAAGCAGAGATGATTGTCCGCTTACCATATTAAGACTAATGCTCTTAACTCAGAAGTTTCAATTATGCATTTATAATACATTCTTTATTGCTTGTTCAATCATTTCATTAAAACTATGATATTCCGCCATTATATCTCCACTTGGTTTATCTAATTCTAAAAAAAGATGACTATCAACATCAAAACAAAACCAAGCTATACATGAATCCCCAAAAAACAAATAGTTATTGTCCCACTCAGTTTCTCTCCATATTTCATTTGCTGCGATAAATCCATTATTATCATCATTAGGATTCGTATTATAGATAAATAAACCATTAAAATTTAATCCATTAGCAATCTTTAAAAAGTTTTCATATTCATTTACCCATACATTCTTTTTTACATTGCTGGATATCCAATTTTTAATGTTTTGAATTGATTCATCACTGGCAGACTGTATTATTGATTTTCCTCTTTTATTTTTTATTTTTTCTATACTTGAAAGTAAATCTAAAACCATGCTAACACCTCTATCTTTATTTTTTAATGGATAAACAAAAACATCTAGTATAAGGTCATTGGGTTGAGGGAGTAGCGCATGTTAGAAGAGAGGGTAGGGGAGTTATAAGTATAATATAGTTCAGTAAAAGCTGAATCATTAGAGTCGACTTATATATTGGTTCATATAATTAAGCTTCATATGCCATGCTATCAGGAAAGTCTTCTTTCCTTTTAATACATCGTACAATCCTAGTACATGCACAATCAAAATAATGTTTTCTCATTGCTTCTGAGTTCACTAGAGCTTGCTCTAAATCATAAAACATTCTTTCTTTTTTATTATAATACATTTTTCCTACCTTATCGGGTGATTCAGAAGGAGAGTATTGATAAACAACTATCTCTTCATCTTCAAATTCTTTAGTCATTAATAAACATACCGCCATATATAAAGGCCTCCCTTATTATATTTAATTCCATTTTTCCCCCTCAATTATTTTAATGTTCTCCCAAGAGTTTTTTTGTTTTTTCAATATTAATATTTCCATATAAATCTAACACAGCACAGAGGTTTCGTATTGAACTTTAAGAACTAAATATAAATAGACACATAAAAACCTTAAAAGACTAAAAAGCCAAACAAGGTTAATTACTTATTTTTAAATAATATCAATGGGATCCTTAATTAGGTTAATATTGTATAACTCTTAGAGATCTTCTTTTTCAATAAATTCTGCATCAATTACCTTATAACTCTTTTGGACTGGTGCTCCTATAAAAATTCCTTCAACTTATTAACATCATTAGTAAACTCTGCAATCTCATCCTTTAACTCTATTCTATGAATTTCCATTCTTTTGCTGTCAAGTAATTCATTTAAACGAGTTTTCATAAAATCAGTATTTTTATTTTTTTCAATAAGTAACAATGCAAAGCTAACGTAGATACAGTATTCCTCCGTTTCAGTATATTCTTCTGAGAGTTCATAATCATTTAGTAACGCATAAAAAGTATCTCTTATTTCATATTTTGCTCTAATATGAAGGCGGCTATATGTATCAATAACATCTTCCTTTATCTCATCATACCGTAAATTCATTCTCTCTCCTCCAAATTTCAATTTTTTGTGTGTATATTAAGCTGAATATTAGGATATTTCTTCCTAAATTCTAAAATAATATTACTACAACTTTGACAAACTATATCTTCTAGTATTTTTGCCTCTGTATCATGAAATCTATCAAATTTAGTCGCAACCGGTCTAGAAGCAGATGGCCCATAGCTTTTAAAAAATACGTTCTGATACTTTCACGACATTTTCATTCTTCTCTAGTTGTTTCATTTGCATTTCATTAAAAATAATTGTACTTATTTCCCGTACCACACTTTTATCATTGTTTACATTCTAACGGGGAATGAGTGCAAAACACACAAAAATCCCAAATCATGGCCTTTTTTAGTGTCCATGATTTGGGGTTCACTTCGCCCGTTAATCCGGGATAAATTTTTGAAAAGAATACCATGCTCCGTTTCGCCAAGACCAGAAGAATTCATGGAATATGTCCAAGCCTTTTTGAAAAACATGCTGTATCTATCGATGAATAGAATTTTTTAATCATAAAACCCACCTTCCTTTCATACAGTGAAACTAACAAGGCTTGTCTTAGGAAAGGAAGGAAACCAAGTGGAAATTTTACCATGGTGGGTTTATCTTATTATTATTGGGATTGTTGTGAGCGGTTATATGGTGTTATATACTTCAAAAAAAGAGCAAGAGATGGATAATGAGTTTATCGAAAAAGAAGGCGAAATATATATGAAGCGCTTAGAAGAAGAGCGGGAACGACGCCATCAAGATAAGGATGAGGACTCTGTTTTACTTTAATTTTAGTAAAGGGTGAGTAACTGATAAGTTATTCACCCTTTTTTATATCAGCGCTTTTTGTGATATATCGGCGCTTCGACATAGGGTATCGACCTTTCGACAAGATGCAACATTAAGGAAACTAAAAATTTCTCCTACTCGCTTTTCTTTTCCTTTAAATTGTGTACTATAAAGGATAGAGACGTTATAAAGAAGGGGAATTTTAAATGGAATTTCATGAACAAAGAATTTTACCAGCTGTTCGGCAAATAAAGGATTTAGAGAAGTTAATACATAGTTCTTATGAATATATTGTTATTTTAGACATTCATATTGGTCAATTGAAAAGTGTGGTTGCGCTAGCAAAGCAGCATTGTAAAAAAGTATTTTTACATGTTGATTTGATTCACGGGTTACAAAGCGATGGACATGCAACTGAATATATATGTCAAGAATTTAAGCCATACGGTTTATTATCTACGAAAGCAAATGTGATTTTAAAGGCGAAGCAAAAAGGTGTCGTTGCGATTCAACGGATTTTTTTAATCGATTCTAGCGCGATGGAAAAAAGTTGTGCGCTTTTAGAAAAAACGAAGCCAAATTACATTGAAGTACTTCCGGGTGCTTTAACAGGTGTGATTGCAGAAGTGAAAGAACGGACAGGTGTTCCGATTTTAGCGGGTGGTTTTATTCGCACAGTTGATGATGTTGAGAGAGCGTTAGCTGCTGGCGCAACAGCGATTACAACTTCGAAAAAAGAACTATGGAAACATTACCAGAAAAAGTGACGGAAATGTGAAAAATCTTGTTGACAACGCTTTCATTTGAGGTTAACATTATAGATAAGTTAATAAACGTGACGGAGAAAAGAAGAGATCCACATTTCATTGTTTCTATATAACTTATATAGAAACGTGTTAGTTGTGGGTCTTTTTCTTTCGAAAAAAACGAATGGCCATTCATTTTATCTCCATCACAATATAAGCGTGTAAATTGAATGTGGAGGAATGTTATGACAGCGTTTTTAGGAGAATTAATAGGGACAGCGTTGCTGATTGTTCTTGGTGGCGGTGTTTGTGCAGGTGTAAGTTTAAAGAAGTCGTATGCAAATGGTTCAGGTTGGATTGTTATTACAATGGGATGGGGCTTAGCGGTTGCCATCGCAGCATATGCAGTTGGGTCGATTAGTGGAGCACATTTAAATCCAGCGTTAACAATTGGACTTGCTTTCAAGGGAGCGTTCCCATGGAGCGATGTACCTGGATATATTGTTGCGCAAATGATTGGCGCAATCATCGGTGCAATTATCGTATATTTACATTACTTACCTCATTGGAAAGAAACAGAAGATCCTGGTACAAAATTAGGTGTATTTGCAACAGGGCCAGCAATTCCGAATACATTTGCAAACCTTTTAAGTGAAATGATTGGAACTTTCGTCTTAGTATTTGGTATATTAGCAATTGGTGCAAATAAATTTGCAGATGGTTTGAATCCATTTATCGTAGGTTTCTTGATTGTAAGTATTGGTTTATCATTAGGTGGAACAACTGGTTACGCAATTAATCCAGCACGTGACTTAGGTCCTCGTATTGCGCATTTCTTCCTTCCAATCGCAGGAAAAGGCGGTTCGAACTGGAAGTATGCATGGATTCCGGTTGTAGGTCCAATTTTAGGTGGATCACTTGCAGGTTTATTCCATCAAGTGGTATTTGAAGGTAAACAGAATGTAGCACTTATTTATGTGATAATTGCAACTGTGATTGTACTAGCAATCTCTTATATGACAAGCAAAAAGAGCGGAAATAATAAAAATAGTAGAAAAGTAGCATAAGGGGGAACCGAATATGAAAAAATATATTCTTTCATTAGACCAAGGAACTACAAGTTCACGTGCCATTCTTTTTAATAAAGAAGGAAAAATTGTTCATGTAGCACAAAAAGAATTTACACAGCATTTTCCAAAGCCAGGCTGGGTAGAGCATAATGCACAAGAAATTTGGGGATCGATTTTAGCAGTTATTGCAACTTGTTTGAGCGAAGCAGATATAAAGCCAGAACAAATTGCTGGTATCGGGATTACAAACCAACGTGAAACAGCAGTTGTATGGGATAAAGAAACAGGTAAACCAATCTATAACGCAATTGTATGGCAATCTCGTCAAACAGCTGAGATTTGCGATGAGTTAAAAGAAAAAGGCTATAGCGACATGGTTCGTGAAAAAACAGGTTTGTTAATTGATGCATACTTCTCTGGTACGAAAGTGAAATGGATTTTAGACAACGTAGAAGGTGCAAGAGAGAAAGCAGAACGCGGTGAATTATTATTCGGAACGATTGATACATGGCTTGTATGGAAATTGTCTGGTGGTAAATCGCACATAACAGACTATTCAAATGCATCACGTACATTAATGTTCAATATTCATGATTTAAAGTGGGACGATGAACTTCTAGAGATGTTAACAGTACCGAAAAGCATGCTGCCAGAAGTGCGTCAATCTTCTGAAGTATATGGTCATACAGTGGACTACCATTTCTTTAACCAAAACATACCGATTGCAGGTATTGCAGGTGACCAACAAGCAGCGTTATTTGGACAAGCTTGCTTCGGTGAAGGTATGGCGAAGAACACGTACGGAACTGGTTGCTTTATGTTAATGAATACAGGCGAAAAAGCAGTTGCTTCTGAGCATGGCCTATTAACAACAATTGCATGGGGCTTAAATGGGAAAGTTGAATATGCGTTAGAAGGTAGTATTTTCGTAGCAGGTTCTGCAATTCAATGGTTACGTGACGGAATGCGCATGTTTAAGGATGCAAGTGAAAGTGAAGTCTATGCATCACGTGTTGAATCAACAGATGGTGTCTATGTTGTTCCAGCATTCGTAGGACTTGGAACACCATATTGGGATAGTGAAGTACGCGGAGCGGTATTTGGCGTAACACGCGGCACAACGAAAGAGCACTTTATTCGTGCAACGCTAGAATCATTAGCATACCAAACGAAAGATGTATTATGTGCAATGGAAGCAGATTCAGGTATTGAATTGAAAACATTACGCGTTGATGGCGGAGCAGTTAAGAATAACTTCTTAATGCAGTTCCAAAGTGATATGTTAGATGTTCCAGTAGAGCGTCCAGAAGTGAACGAAACAACTGCTTTAGGAGCAGCATATTTAGCAGGTCTTGCAGTTGGATATTGGGAAAACCAAGAGGAAATTAGAGCGCAGTGGAATATGGATAAAAGCTTTACACCAGCAATGGAAGCGGAAACAAGCGAAGAGCTATACGCGGGCTGGAAAAAGGCAATTGCAGCAACAAAAGCTTTTAAATAATCATAGACAGTGTTATAATGATAACAAGTTAATAATTCGGTAGGAGATATGGAGAGACCACAACACGCTATAGAAGCAATTTCTATAGTGATGTTCGTGGTCTCTTTTTCGTATCAAAGGGAGGAATTACCATGAAATTTTCAAGCAAACAACGTAAAGACGTATTAAACGAAGTGAATAAACAAGAGTTAGATGTGATCGTAATTGGTGGCGGTATTACTGGTTCTGGTATTGCATTAGACGGAGCAACACGTGGATTATCAACAATTGTGTTTGAAATGCAAGACTTTGCAGCAGGTACATCAAGTCGTTCAACAAAGCTTGTACACGGCGGCTTACGTTATTTGAAACAATTGGAAGTGAAGATGGTAGCAGAGGTTGGGAAAGAACGTGCGATTGTGTATGAGAACGGTCCCCATGTGACAACACCAGAGTGGATGTTACTTCCATTCCATACAGGTGGTACATTTGGTGCATTCAGTACATCAATTGGTCTTCGTGTATATGACTTCTTAGCGGGGGTAAAACGAAGCGAGCGTAGAAAAATGTTTAACCGTGAAGAAACGATGAAAAAAGAACCGCTTGTGAAACAAGAAGGATTAAAAGGCGGCGGCTATTACGTAGAATATCGTACAGATGATGCTCGTTTAACAATTGAAGTGATGAAAGAAGCGATTGAACACGGTGCAAAAGCAGTAAACTATGCAAAAGTAGACGGGTTCTTATATAAAGATGGAAAAGTATGTGGTGTACGTGTTATCGATTTATTAGACGGAGAAGTATATGAAGTGTACGGTAAGAAAATTGTAAATGCAGCGGGTCCTTGGGTTGATACGCTTCGTGAAAAAGATAATTCGAAAAAAGGAAAAGTACTACAGTTATCAAAAGGTGTTCATTTAGTAATCGATCAAAAACGTTTCCCACTTGGGCAAGCAATCTATTTTGATACGCCAGATAAACGTATGGTCTTTGCAATTCCACGCGGTGGAAAAACGTATGTAGGTACAACAGATACATTCTATGATAAAGATGCGGCAGTACCACAAATGACAACAGAGGATCGCGCATATATTATCAATGCGATCAACTATATGTTCCCAACTGTAAAGATTACAGAGAAAGATATTGAATCAAGCTGGGCTGGTGTACGTCCACTCATTTATGAAGAAGGAAAGAATGCTTCTGAAATCTCTCGTAAAGATGAAATTTGGACTTCTGAATCTGGCTTAATTACAATTGCTGGTGGGAAATTAACAGGCTATCGTAAAATGGCAGAGATGGTAGTAGATTATGTAACGAATTTATTACAAAAAGAAGGTCATGGCTCATATCCGAAAAGTGAAACGAAACATATGCCGATCTCTGGCGGTCATGTAAGTGGATCTAAACAATTTCCAACATTCGTTGCAAAAAAAGCACAAGAAGGTACAAAATATGGTTTAACGACAGAACAAGCAGAGCAATTTGCAAAATTCTATGGCTCTAACGTTGATGTTCTCTTTAACTTAGCGAAACAACATAAAGAAGAAGCAAAAGAGTATAATATGCCATTAGACGTGCTTGTACCGCTTGTATACGCAATGGACTATGAAATGACAGCGAAACCAGTGGACTTCTTCATCCGCCGCAGAGGGGCTGTATTCTTCAACATTCATTGGGTATATGATTGGAAAGAAACAGTGATTGAGTATATGGCAGTGAAACTAGGCTGGAGCAAAGAAGAACAGATGAAATATACAGCTGAGTTAGAAAAAGCGTTAATGGATGCGGTAGTACCTGTAGATCAACAAGAACAAGCAGCAGCATTAGCATAATAAGAAGCCCCTGAAGGAAAACTTCAGGGGCTTTTGTTTATAGAGAAACTTGGTAATAAGAAAAATTCAAATTAAAAAACGATATGGATTTCATTTCTAAAATAAAAAGGCTGTCAGGAAAGCACCTGACAGCCTAAAAGACTGGTAAACACCAGGCTTTTACTTATACATTATTGTTGTGGAGCTGCTGCTTTTTGAACATCAAAAATATTTTTTAAATCTTTATCTTCGACTTTTACATCAGCCTTTTTCATTTCTTTTGCTACAAACTCACTCATAAATGCAGCATCTTGTGATTTACTTTCAGCAAGTTCTTTTTTAATTGTTTCTTTTTCTTCATTGAATGGTTTTGATTCTTTTACATCAGTTACTTTAATGATGTGGTAACCAAATTGAGATTTAACAGGCTCACTTACTTCATCTTTTTTCATTTTGAAAGCAGCATCTTCAAATTCTTTTACAAGAGTGCCAGGCTTTAATTCACCAAGGTCGCCACCGTTTTGGGCAGATCCTGTATCTTGAGATTCAGCTTTTGCTACTTCTTCAAATGATTTACCTTGTGCAAGCTCTTCTTTTACCTTTTTCGCAGCTTCTTCATCTTTTACAAGAATGTGTTTTGCGAAGACTTTTTTATCACGATAGTTCTTTTTCGCGTCATCGTCGCTAATTGTTTTTGCAATTGCAGCTTCCATCGCTAATTTGCTACGAATGCTGTTTTTGATTGTTTTTTCATCAGTTTTATATTGTTTTAATACTGATTCAAATTGATCACCGTATTGCTTTTTGAAAGTAGCAAATTCTTCATCTACTTTTTTGTCATCAACTTTGTAGTTTTTAGTAAAAACTTTTTCCATAACAAGGGTACGTAATACGTTTTCACCTTGTGTTTTTTTCATTGCATCGTAAAATTCGTCTTTCGTTACATCACCAGCTTTTGATGTGGCAACTTTATCAGATGTTCCACATGCGGATAAGGCAATCAAACTTGTTGCTGCTAAGGCAAGCATAGCTTTCTTCATTCAATAAACACTCCTACTATTATGTATTTTTAATTTATCCCGTACGAATGAGCAACTCTCTCATTTGAGATTGTGCTTACTCATAAGAGCCCGATTAAGTCTTACTGATTCAGCTCTCATGTAAGGGGATTTTCTCTCCTGAAAAGCTGATGTAACAGGGCTTACCGTAACTAGGGATAAAATCTAGCTGAAGGTAATTTTATTCTATAGTATAGGCAATATGTACAAAATTTAATATATCATATTTCGACGTCTTTTCCTATTGATAAAGAAAAATTACCCATTTGTTTGATGGAGATTGTCAGATTGGAGAAAGGTACCATTTTGGGCGGATGTGCATATAAAGGAAACAGGAGGGATATGGTGTATGAATTCGTATCTTATTTTATTACTTGTACTGTTTATTTTATTAGTTATAATAGGTATAATTTGCTTATAGAGGAAAAAAGTGAGGAAAGGACTTTCCTCACTTTGCCTGAAATAAAATTTCAATATAACTAGAAATTAATAGAATGGTAATACATACATTAATAACCCGAAAGACGCTCTTTTGGCGGTGCTCGGACATTTGTTTCCGTTCGCACAGTGTATGTGTCAGGAAATTCGTGTAAAATAGAACAATAAGTGCAAATGTGACAAAAACAATTTCTATGAGAGTCACGAGGATATACCCCCTTTTGGCCAAAATACATATACTTTTATATATTGTATCATACGATATTTTGTTCGTGTTATAAAATTCAGAAATAGAAGACTTTGTGTTAGAAAGTGAGGGGAGAAAGTGGACGTTGTAAAACGATTAGAGCAAGCTGAATATTATGTAGAACTTCTTTTCAAAATGGTCGACGAAGATAAGTGTCCATTTTATTCTTTAATTATAAAGAATAAAGTTCGAAAAAAGGATATTGAACGTGTGCTTACTCTTTGTGAAGAACTAAATAAACAATACATACTGGAAAAGCAAGAAGGTTTACTTTTGTTTGATGCTCTTTTAGAACAATTTAAAAAAGCGCTTCCACATCAGCTCGAGGTAAACGAGACTGCAGAAGCGCTAGAAAGACAAGGTTTATTTCAGCCAATCATGCAGGAATTTTTACGTATGACTGCATGATTGGTAATTTATTTCTTAATCAATTTTTGGTCTTGTTCTGTGAAATTCTCCTCAATATTGTCCAAGGACTTTTCAAAAATATCGATAAAATCTTGTCCGTAGATATTCCTTAAAATAGCGATTAATTCAATATTTTCTGGGAATTTACCATAAAAATTGCGAAGAGCAAGAGCGCCATTAAAGACGGAATTATTTTCAGGGTCATACTCCTCCATTAATTGAAGTAGTAATTCTTCCCCTTTTTCTGTAATTTCAATATACGTATTTCGCTTATCATCTTCTTTTTTTGAAAATACAAGAAAGCCGCGCTCTTCAAGCTTTTTAGAAAAGTTAAATGCTGTAGATACGTGCATAACACCAAACTTTGCAATTTCAGAAATCGAAGCCCCTTTTAAATGATAAGCAATTGATAAAATATGATGCTCATTAATATTTAAATCATATGGTTTAATCCACTGCTGCCAATCTTTTTCTACACATTTCCATAACGCTTTCGATAATTGAGCAATGCGTTGGCTGAAAATCATTGCTTCTTTTACCGAATAATCTTTTTCCCCACTTTTCATTTACTCACCCACTTTTCCATTCTTATTCATTAATATCTATTATGCCAGTAAAATAAAAATTAATAAAGTGTTTTTGTGAGAATTATTAAAATTTTTTGGTAAAACTCCACTCTTATACAAATCATGCATAATAGTGGAAACGCTTTAGTTGTGAAAACCACAAGTGTTATCTTTAAAGAAGAGGGTATAACATATATTGTAAATGCATAAAAACACGACACATCTATGTGATATGTCGTGTTTAGAGGAATATTTATAAAAAATATTTGTTATACGCAAAAACTAAGGATGTAAACTGTTTTACGCTTTTTCGGGAACTGCTTGCTGCAATTTCTCAATTGATTTTTGAATGTCTTTAATTTCTTTTTCAATATGATGTTTGTTTTGAGAAATATCTTGTTTCCATGTAGAAAGTGTATCGTGCATATCATTTTTTAATTCTTGAAAGACTTCTTTACCTTCTGATGCTGTTTCAACGATCTGACGTTGTAACAGTTTCGTATCAGCAGTAATATCCGCCAATGTCTTTTTAATGTCAGTTCCTTTTTCTTTTAGCTTGCTACGCATATCTTTTCCAGAAGAAGGAGTAGAGAAAAGAACGGCAAGTCCAGCGACAGCACCACCACAAATTACACCTGTTACAAAGGATTTAGCTTTTGACATAAAAGGAAACCTCCTTATTTTTTGTTTGTATTCATGATGTATAAAACAGTGCATATGCTTAAGACAAGGGGGGAGAAAAGTGAAACTTGTAACAACAATTTGCTTTATTGTAAGTCTTTTCTTTCTTGTACGTGCCATGCATTTACTGTTATTTGTAAAACAAAAAAGATCGTATCCTCCAGCGTTTTGGGTCAAGAAACAAGCAATGCAGTGCGTTTCTTTTGGAGGCATAGGCTTGTTATGTACGATCTTATTTTATATGTTGCAATAGGTATATTCGTCCCATTCTAATAGTGGATAGGTATAAGCTTGATTGAGTTAATTAAAAATCATGCCTTATTTTATTTTACACTATTTGCAATGGTACTCGCGATGTTTTGTAAATTTTCCGTTGTGTATTCATTTTGATGCGATTTCCAAACCGCACCAAAACCATCGTTTTCACCGTAGCGTGGAATTAAATGAAGGTGGAAGTGGAATACAGTTTGTCCAGCTTTTTCACCATTGTTGTTTAAAAGGTTAAAGCCAACTGGGTTGTATTCAGCTTTAATTGCGTTTGA
Source organism: Bacillus sp. DX3.1 (assembly GCF_030292155.1). Taxonomy (NCBI): domain Bacteria; kingdom Bacillati; phylum Bacillota; class Bacilli; order Caryophanales; family Bacillaceae; genus Bacillus; species Bacillus sp. DX3.1. The sequence continues at coordinate 1,078,758 of NZ_CP128153.1, forward strand.
AATTTTAGGAACGACAGAAAAAATATGTGCTGCAATTTCTGGTGTTAAGGCAAAAACATCTTGTTTATGTACTTTTGGGATAACAAGTGTATGTCCTTTTGTTACTTGACTAATATCTAGAAATGCGAGTACATGTTCGTCTTCATATACTTTTGAGCAAGGAATTTGTCCTTCAATAATTTTACAAAAAATACAATTATCCGCTGTATGATTCATATCTCTCACCCTTTCAGTGGTCTTAGCCGTATTTTAACATAATTACATAGGAGAACAAACACGAAAAACAGGAAGCTGACTTAGCTTCCTGTTTTCTGAAGAAGGATTGAAAAAGCATTTAGTTGATTTACCTTTAGCAGACACCTCATTTATTTAGGAAATGCGTGGTAATTCGACTGTATTCTGCTGTCGACACCCCATTTACAATGAAATGATGTTGCAATCCTTTATGAAATGAAATTGTTTATTTTATAAAACAGTATATACTCTCCTCGAGACACCCCGTTTCTAAAATAGAACAAACTATCTGACTTCTTGTAAACTGTCCTTGTCCATGATAGACACCCCGTTTCATGATGATTTCGCTAGGCTATACTCATCACTATTGGTGGTTGCTTTTTCAATGTGTTCCTTCTTCATTCATTATCATGTCCCGTTTTGTAAAAGATATGCAAAGAAATTATTTTTTTTGAAGAAATTCGATACGATATAAATCCATTTTGATTTTTCGACATATAAAAGGTGACCTGCGCTCGTTTTCTCTCTTTGTTTTCACTTGGCACGGGGCAGGGACCGCTTCTATGCATGGCTGGATGCTCTCTCCCACCTAAAAAGAAGGGTTTTATCCCGCTATTTGCGGACAGTAATACCCCCACCTCAAATTTCTGCAGAAAGCAAAGAAGTTAGGTGGGGGATAAACTGCCCATAAAAGCCCGATTGGTGAGGGCTAATAATCAGTGGGGCATGAAGAAAACCCCCACTGATTAAAGTTTCACTTTATATCGGTTTGTTAATTTGTATTTATATATGTAGTGTCTTTCATTTTTTGGTAAGATGAGTATACATAAAAATTAACAAAAGGTACGCTTGATTAAAGGCGGAAGAATATGAGGAAGAAAGTGGTGTCATATGGAACAGTTATTACGAGTGGAAAATGTCACAGGAGGATATACGAAGCGGCCTGTATTGCAAAATGTTTCATTCTCTGTCAATAAAGGAGAACTTGTCGGCTTAATTGGTTTAAATGGTGCCGGTAAAAGTACAACCATTAAACATATTATTGGTTTAATGGAACCGAGAAAAGGAACAGTAACCATTAATGGAAAAACAATTCGAGAGGATATGACAGCGTATCGCTCTAGCTTTTCATTTATCCCTGAAACACCCGTGTTATATGATGAGTTAACATTAGAAGAGCATTTAAAGTTAACAGCGATGGCATACGGCGTGGGTGAGAAGCAATATGAGGAACGTGTACAGCAGTTGTTAAAGGAATTCCGAATGACGAATCGCTTAAAATGGTTCCCAGCGCATTTTTCAAAAGGAATGAAGCAAAAAGTGATGATCATGAGCGCATTTCTTGTTGAACCATCCCTATATATTGTAGACGAGCCGTTCGTTGGGCTTGATCCGTTAGCGATTCAATCGCTCCTGCAAATGATGAATCAAATGAAAAAGAGCGGTGCGGGTATTTTGATGAGTACACATATTTTAGCAACAGCGGAGCGTTACTGCGATTCCTTTATTATTTTACATCAAGGTGAAATTCGAGCACAGGGAACATTAGCAGCACTGCAGGAACAATTTAACCTGCCTGGAGCAGCGCTTGATGACATTTATATTGCGTTAACAAAGGAAGAAGATTATGAATAGTAAGGTGTTATGGAAAGAAAGATTTAGACATTTTTTAAAAGAAATTCGTACATATAGTAAATACGTATTTAATGATCATTTGAAATTTATTTTTGTGTTTATCATTGGTGCGGGTGCATTTTATTATCAGCAATGGTTACAGACCCTGACACCTTCATTTCCCACGGCATTCGTAATTGCTGTGTTGTTTGGATTCGTATTAACAGCAGGATCGATTCAAACATTATTAAAAGAAGCGGATCTCGTGTATTTGCTTCCTGTTGAAGAAAAGTTAAAACCATATTTTACAAAAGCATTTCTATTTACGTTTATCATTCAGCTATATGCTGTAGCGATGGTGGCGGCAGCACTTGCTCCGCTCTATTTCCAACAAATGAAGCAAACAGGAGCAACTTATATATGGATTGTGCTCGCTGTTGTTTTCGTGAAGGGCTGGAATTTATTTATAACGTGGGAAAAGTCATCTATGACAGATGGACGATTTCACCGCGTTGATTGGTTTATCCGGTTTGTACTAAATGCATTTTTTGTCTATTTTCTTGTAGAACGAGCTTCTGTAATTTATGTAGGAGTAATCGTCTTTGTGATGGCGATCTATCTTGTGTTTATACATCAAAACGGAAAAGGAAAACCGTTAAACTGGGAATACTTAATTGCAGAAGAAGGAAAAAAAATGATGTTCCTATATCGCATTGCAAACATGTTTGTCGATGTGCCGGCATTAAAAGAACGAGTATCACGCCGAAAATGGCTTGATTTTATTCTTAAAATAATTGGTGAAAAGCGTACATATTTATATTTGTATACACGCACATTTTTACGGTCTGGAAACTATTTCGGGTTATATATCCGCTTGCTTGCCATTGGCGGTGTCATTCTTTACTTTATTCCATTTTTATATGGACGTTTTATTGTAAGTCTTGTGTTTTTATACTTAATTGGCTATCAGCTGTTAAGTCTTTGGAAGCATCACCGTTTGAAACTATGGCTTGATTTATATCCGGTGTCCTCAGAAGAAAAGAAAAAGGATTTTCTTAGCCTGTTAAATGCGTTACTTTGCATCGGCGGTGTCATTTTCACAATCGTATTTGCTGTCGCAACAAAAGATCTGATCATGACATGTATTTTATTTGCTGGCAGTATATTATTTAGTATCGGCTTTGTGTATCAATATGGAGCAAAGCGTATCGATCGTCTAAATTGAAGAGGATGTTCAAAAAGTCCGGTAAAGATAGCTGTCGCATTTCTTTGTTACGTTGCCAGTCCGGTACTCGTGTAGTTCCATCTACACTCCGTATCCTCCTGGCTTCCGTGCCTCGAACTGCTCGGCTCTCTTTATCCTCCTTTTTGAACACGAACTAGAGGATGTTCAAAAAGTCCGGTAAAGATAGCTGTCGCATTTCTTCGTTACGTTGCCAGTCCGGTACTCGTGTAGTTCCAGCTACACTCCGTATCCGCCTTTTTGAACACGCACTTGAAAGGAAGGAACTTATGACTGATTATGAAAAGAAGGTCATAATAGAAGTGCAACAGTGGAAGAATACCATCACGAAAGATTCTTCTATGATGACGCGTTTATCCAAAAAAGTACAAACGAAAGTGCAACAGCTTATTCCCGAAAAAGTACAAAGCGTGTTAACGGAAACGATTAAAAAAATGGTGCAGAGCATTAGTGCTGGTTCCAATTTTATAAAACCAAAATTAAAAGAAACAGATTGGTCATTGCAAAGAAGAGATGAAGAAGTGTTCAAAAAAATGGACGAGTATAAAAAGATTGCAGCGGCAGAAGGGGCAGGAACTGGAGCAGGTGGTATTTTACTTGGACTGGCTGATTTTCCGCTTCTACTTAGCATTAAAATTAAATTTTTATTTGATGCAGCTACCATTTATGGATTTGATACGAGTAAAGAAGAAGAGCGTCTTTTTATTCTTCATGTCTTCCAACTTGCTTTTTCAAGCGATGACCACCGCAGAGAGATATGGAAAGCGATTGAAACGTGGGATACAAATAAAGAAAACCATGTCGACTGGGAGAAATTTCAGCAGGAGTATCGTGATTATATTGATTTAGCGAAGATGTTACAGCTCGTACCAATCATAGGAGCCCCGGTTGGAGCTTATGCCAACTACCAATTATTGCAGCGACTGGGAGAAGTGACGATGAATTGTTATCGTGTTCGGTTGCTACAGCAACAGGGAATATCTATTTAAGGACTAAGCTTTCACAAGATGTGAAAGCTTTTCTTTCGTTTGTGATATATACAAAAATACAAACGATTGGTGAGAGCTCTCCATTCATGTGGCAAGGATGGAAGTTTCACTTGTATTTCTATATAAATCTATTTTGATTTTTCGACATATAAGCCACGGCTATGGATAACAAAAGGTGACCTGCACTCGTTTTCTCTCTTTGTTTTCACTTGGCATGGGGCAGGAAAAGGATCTGACCGCTTCTATGCATGGCCGGATGCTCTCTCCACCTAAAAAGAAGGGTTTTATATTTATATATAAAACATTTTTTCTAGTATTTTCTTGTTTTACCATTAGGGTTTTTGTATGATATTGGTATATTTTACAACAAGGTAGTAGACTACTAGATTTCAAAATTTGGAGTGATTAGATGCAGCCATTGGAAAAAGAAATTCATCCCGATATGGTTAAAGTGTGGCAAATTCGTGCATTGATTGGAGCTGGGATTGGGTTAGTTGTTGTGATTGCTTATTTTTTCTTTATGATTCAGTTTAATTGGTGGGGTTGGCTTTTTGGTGTTTTATTTATTTCCTTTATTGTATATGCACCGTTTGACTATTTTATATTTCCGAAACTACGTCAACGTTATCACAGTTATCAATTAAATGAAGAGGAACTAGAAATTCAACATGGAATGTTTGTTGTAAAACGTGTATTAGTCCCAATGATGCGTGTGCAACACGTTACGATTGAACAAGGACCAATTATGAGAAAGCACGGGTTAGCAGAATTACAAATTTCAACTGCGGCTACCTCTCATAGTATTCCAGGTTTAAGGATGAGAGAGGCAGAGCAATTAAAACAGCAAATTGCAGAGCTTGCGAAAGTGAGTGATGAGGATGTATAAGAGGCAGCATCCGATTACCATTTTGCTAGAATTAAAAATATCTCACCTATTACCAGGGATTATTCCATTAATTAGTTTAAAGGGAGAATTTCCATTTTGGTACATGATTCCCATTGCAATTTTTGTTGCAATTATTTTGTTTGCAGTTATAAATTGGTATTATAAAGTATATTGGATTGAAAATAATGTACTACATATAAAACACGGAATGTTTGTAAAAAAGGAAAGTTATTTAAATAAAGAGCGTGTGCAAACAATCAACACAAGTTCAAATGTACTGTATCAGCTATTAGGATTAACGAAGCTTAAAATTGAGACAGCAGGGGGAGGGAATGAGCCTGAAATAAGTTTAGCAGGTGTGACTCAGGAAGAAGCAAGAGAACTTATTTCTCTTTTAAATGAGGAAACAGTTGAGCAGAAAGAATATCAGGAAAGCGTAACAAATTCTACTTTTCAAGAAGAAGCGAAAACAACTGAATATAAATTAACATGGAAAGAAATCATATTAGCTTCTATCACGTCTGGCGAATTTGGGGTAGTATTCTCTGTATTATTGTTTATCTATTCTAAAGTGCAAGATCATATTCCAAAATGGATTGTGGAAAAAGCAGAAAAGTATATTATGAATATTGATGTATACGCTTGGGCATATGGTGTTGCCATATTGCTTGTGCTTTCGTGGATCTTATCAACGATTCGATATGCAATGAAACATGCAAACTTTACTGTACATCGAAAAGGGAATGAAGTTCGAATTTCGCAAGGTCTCTTTGAGAAAAAAGAAATTGTTTTAAAAACGCATCGTATTCAAGGAATAACGATTAAAGAAACGTTGTTACGCCAATGGTTGGGATACTGCTCTGTTCATGTTGAAGTCATTCAAAATGCGGAAAAAGGTGAAACAAATGTAACACTTCATCCGCTCATGAAAAAAGCACATGTATCGGGCTTATTACAATACTTAGGGCTTCCATATGAGATGGAAACAAAACTTATAGGGTTACCGAAGACGGCATTAAGACGTTATTTACTTGGAAGTTGGATTTTATTTGCCGTATTAACTGTTCCAATTGCAGGGGCAGCGATATATTTTGAAAAATATATCGCACTAGTGGTATTGCTACCACTCTTTCTTTTCCTTACATGGTTTGGATATATATCGTATACAGCCGGTGGTTACGCGCTGCATGGTGAACAACTGACCATTGTAGCGAGAAGAGTTGGCAAATATACAGGTTTAGTACGAAGAAGACATGTGCAATCACTATCGAAGAGTCAGACATTCTTCCAACGTAAGGATCAACTCTGTACATACACGTTTATTATTGCTTCATCAGGGGGCGGGCATCATTACAAGCTAGAACATACGACGATGCAAGATGCAGAAGCAATGCACAGTTGGTTTAAGCGAAAAAATGAAAAAATCACCTTATCGTAGGGGATAGCCATCAAGTTAACATAAACAAACTAGCAACTGTTTCTCTTGAGGAGTTCCTAACACGACTTATTCGCCACTATGGTGTGTATGCGAGACGGAGTCAGAAGCTGTGTAAGAAAATGATGACGGCGTGGCAACGAAAAACGGTTAGATGTGCTATATTTTAGTCACCTCATTATCAAACATTCATGATGTGCCGTTTTTGCTAAAGTAAAAAGACACCATTTCTTGTTATCTGCTACGATGAAGTGACCTTCATGTACAACAAGAGTGGTGTCTTTTTTACATATACTTAAAATTTCTAAAGGTTTTTCGTTAAGGTTTGCCGTATGGGCTTCTTGAATAGAGCGATTTAATTCAAATGAAGCTGTTTTTTCTTCGTCTGTTGCATTATAGAAACGCAATACAAATTGGTCATCCTTTTCAGCTTTTTTCAAAGTGCTTAAAACGATTTCTGGTTGTGCTTCTTGTAAGAAACTGAAATGAACGGGTGTTTTAACATCTGCATTGTTTAACTTCATTGCATTAAATGGAATCTTGTTATGCCGCAAAAACAAAGGTAAACCCGAGGGACTATCACGACTCTGTTAAGCTGTATATTGCTCTTTTACTTCAAACTCTTTAGTTTGAAGTATTTTGTTATGCATAACAAAATACTTCTCTATCCTTTGTTACTTAGTCCATTACATCTCCGCTTTTTCACCTTATAATCAAAGATAAATAAAGGAGGTCCTAAAAATGAAGGTTTTAATTGCGATAGATTCATTCAAAGGAAGTATCTCTTCAGCAGATGGCAGCAAAGCTATTTCTTTAGGAATAAAAGATGTCTATCCGAATGCAAAAATTGTAACCTTGCCTTTAGCAGACGGGGGCGAAGGTACTGTGGAAGCGTTGGTTCAAGCAACAGGCGGACAATTCATCAAAAAAGAAGTAACTGGACCGCTAAACAAAAAAGTAGATGCTGTATATGGTATTTTAGGAGATGGAAACTCTGCGGTTATTGAAGTAGCAGCAGCATGTGGTTTACCGCTTGTTCCTTCTGACAAACGGAATCCATCCGTGACAACCACATATGGCGTTGGGGAACTTATTTTTGATGCTATAGAAAAAGGGTGTCGTGAATTTATTGTTGGGCTTGGTGGTAGCGCCACAAACGATGCAGGCATTGGGATGCTTCAAGCATTAGGCTTTCGCTTCTTAGATCAACACAATGAAGAAGTAGGTTTAGGAGGTAAAGAGTTACGAAACATTCACAAAATTGATGTGACTCATGCCCACCCTGTACTAAAAGATTGTACGTTCAAAATCGCCTGTGATGTCAACAATCCTCTTTACGGACCAACCGGAGCCGCTTATGTTTTTGCTCCTCAAAAAGGAGCAACTGCAGAAATGGTAGAAGAGCTCGATAAAGAGATTGAAAACTTTGCACAAGTTGCTCTTCAGGAGCTAAATATGGATATTCATAACATTGCTGGTGCAGGAGCTGCCGGTGGACTTGGATATGCATTTGCAGGCTTCTTACATGCACGCCTTCAGTCTGGAATCCAGTTGGTTTTAGATTTAATTGGAATGGAAGAAAAAATGCAAGGTGTTGATTTTGTCATTACAGGCGAAGGAAAGTTGGATGGGCAAACTTCAATGGGGAAAGCTCCTTTAGGCGTAGCACAACTAGCACAAAAGTACCATATTCCGGTAATTGCGCTGGCAGGTGGTGTTACAGAAGAGACATCCATCTTGAACGAGCTTGGCATAACTTCTTACTTTTCTATTGTGAATGAACCGATGTCGCTTGAAAAAGCGATGGATTCGAAAGTTACTTTTAATAATTTAAGAGTAACTACAAATCAATTATTTCAATTGATTCAAGCAATTCAGCCAAAACGCTAAATGTAAACAAAAAGTATATAAATACAAAATAAAAAACCGATATAAAACCCTTCTTTTTAGGTGGGAGAGAGCATCCGTTCATGCATAGAAGCGGTCAGATCCTTTTCCTGCCCAGACATAGTAAAAACAAAGAGAGAAAACGAGTGCAGGTGACCTTTTGTTATCCATAGCCGCGGCTATATGTTGAAAAATCAAAATGGATTTATATATGTAAACAAAAGGTTTCTCCCGCAAAAGCGATTGGTGAGGGCTTTTGCGGAAGATGAACACAATTTTACTCTATGCTTGTACGTCAAACGTTGTGACAAAAGATGGTTTTGAAAAAATACTTTTTTGTGGCTCTGCACTAGCTTGTGCAGGGCGTTTTTTGTGTGCTCTTTCAAAAGACTGTGATTCCTGCCAATCTTTGAAGTTTTGTTCGCTTTCCCACATTGTCAAAATGACATATGTATCATTACTTAATGGGCGAAGGACGCGGATAGCTTGGAAGCCAGGTTCATTTTCAATAAGCCCCGCTCGGTTTTTAAAGCGGTTTTCAAAAATCGGACGGCCTTCGTCTGTAACTGAGATGTTATTACAGACGATAAATCCAGGTTGTCCTTTAAATTCTCCTACAGCATCTAATACATCATATTGAAGTAGTCCTTGCACACCTTTTTCAATGTTCTCTTTATAAAACATGTCTTTTTCATTACTTTTTGCTATGAAATGTGGTTGTTCTAGAGGTGTTTCGTATGAAATGATCGCTTTCATTTAGTTGCCCCCTTTATTATTTTGATTCTATTATAACAACTTCTGTAAAAAACTTCGAAGATTATACATAAAGATAATTGTTTTTCAAATAATAAACGTACCATCATTTGGAAAGAAGGCCGATGTATGAAGAAAGCAAAGTGGGTCCTAATTAGCGGCGTAGCAGTATTTGTAGTTGCGATCGTTTTATATAAACTGATTGTATTAGCTGGCGGTTATATGATGGATGAAAAAAGGCTTGTTTTCCACTCTTCATCACGTATTGTTGATCAGCAAGGAAAAGAAATTACAAAGCTTTACATCGAAAATAGAGAGCTTGTACCGGTAGAACAAATTCCGAAGCATGTACAACAAGCGTTTGTAGCGGTGGAGGATTCTCGTTTTTATGAACATCATGGCATTGATTTTCCATCGGTCTTCCGTGCGTTATATAAAGATGCTTTAGCTGGTGAGAAGGTAGAAGGCGGAAGTACGATTACACAACAGCTTGTCAAAAATGTTTTTTTAACACGCGAAAAAACGTTGAAACGTAAATTGAAAGAGGTAGCGATTGCTCTTCAATTAGAACAAAAATATACGAAGCAGCAGCTTCTTGAAATGTACGTAAATCATATTTATTTCGGTCACGGTGCATATGGGATTCAGGCGGCAGCAAAGCTATATTTTAATAAAGATGTACAGCAATTGACAGTTGAAGAAGGGGCGATGCTTGCTGGCCTGCCGAAAGCCCCAAATGGATATTCTCCATTTCTATATCCAGAAAAGAGCAAAGCGCGCCGAGATTTAGTGTTATCTCTTATGCATCAGCAAGGATATGTATCAGCAGAGGATACAGTCCGCTATCAAGGAAAAACAATCGCTCTTCATAACAATCAGGATGAACGTGAACTTGCCTATATGCCATACGTTGATATGGTAGTAGATGAAGCGGCGCGTCTGTATGGGTTATCGCATCAAGAGGTGCTCCGCGGCGGATATACATTTGTTGTACCTATGAATGAAAAGATACAAAAGGTAGCGTATGATCAATTTCAAGATGCACGTAACTTCCCAGGAAAAGGCGATGGTGCACAAGGTGCTTTCTTGTTAATGGATAATGAAACAGGAGGGATTAAAGCGGCGATTGGTGGCCGACAATACGTTTCAAGAGGATTTAATAGAGTGTATGCAAAAAGGCAGCCAGGATCTGTTTTAAAGCCACTCCTTGTGTACGCACCAGCCCTTGAAACAAAAAAGTATAATCCTTATTCTTTATTAACAAATGAACGGATATCGTTTGAAGGATATGAACCGCGAAATTATAATCACCAATATTCAAAAGAAGTAACGATGTATGATGCGTTGTTAGAATCCACAAATGTACCGGCTGTATCTCTGTTACATGAAATGGGTGTAGAGCAAGGAAAGCAATATTTAGAGAAAGGAAATATTCGTATTCCAGAATCCGGTTTAAGTACAGCGCTTGGTGGTTTAAAAGAAGGCGTTTCTCCTTTTGAACTTGTGAAGATGTATCGTGCTTTTTTAGCTAATGGAAAAATTATTGAACCACATGTCATTGAAAAAGTGTTCAATCGACACGGAGAAGTGATTGGAGAATCGTCTAAGAGTGAAACGAAAATTTTCTCAAAACAAACGGCTTGGTATATGACCAAAATGTTAGAAGGTGTTGTAAAAGAAGGAACAGCAAGAGCAGGACAATATAGTGGTGCGCTAGCTGGGAAAACAGGAACAACATCGCTTTCGAATCAAGATGCAGGTGCACGAGACCTTTGGTTTGTCGGGTATACACCAAGTTTAGTAGGAGCGGTGTGGATTGGGTATGATCGTACGGATAAAGAGCATCAGCTACATGATGGAAGTTCGTCGGCGACACAATTATTTAAAACGATTTTAAAGAAAGCAAATGTACAGGATAAGCAAAGTTTTAGCCAACCAAAAGGTGTTGAAACCATTGGAAGGCCAATTCGTTTACGTAAACTTGACAAGGTAGAAGTGAAGTTATCTTTTAGTCCATTTGGTTTGTTTACCGCTAAGTTACAATGGAACTCACTTTCTGATAAACGGATCGCATACCGAATTTATAAAGTAGAGCAAGGCAAGGCAGTTCATGTTGGGACAGTGAAAGGTACAGGAGAGTACGAGGTAAAGTTTATTAATGTCTTTTCTAAACCGAGCTTTTATGTTGTTCCGTACAACCCACAAACAGATCGAGAAGGAGAAAAAACAAAAGTTAAACCGTAGTTTTTGCTTATGATATAATAAGAATGTTGCGAAAAATGACAAGTTTTTTACGAACGTTTGTGTCAATTTCATGAACAACGTACATAATATTGTGCATTTTGTTTTTACAAGCTGTATAGTAAAAAAAGATAAATAGGATAGGGTTTGTTAGATGCATGGGTAAGGAAGGGAGCAAGGGTCTTGGTAAGAAATATAAATGAGACATTTTTAAAAGCATGTAAAGGGGAACGAACGGAATATGTACCAGCATGGTATATGCGACAAGCAGGTCGTTCACAGCCTGAATATAGAAAGATAAAAGAGAAATATTCTTTATTTGAAATTACACACCAACCAGAGCTATGTGCATATGTAACAAAGCTTCCAGTTGATCAATATAATGTAGACGCGGCGATTCTTTATAAGGATATTATGTCACCACTTCCAGCGATTGGTGTTGATGTTGAGATTAAATCAGGAATCGGACCGGTTATCGATAATCCAATTCGCTCTTTACAGGACGTAGAGAAGCTTGGTGAAATTCATCCTGAAGAAGACGTACCGTATGTATTAGATACAATCCGATTATTAACAACAGAAATGTTAGATGTTCCGCTAATTGGTTTTTCAGGGGCGCCATTTACATTAGCGAGCTATATGATTGAGGGTGGGCCTTCTCGTAACTACCATAAAACGAAGGCATTTATGTATACAGAGCCGAAAGCTTGGTTTGCTTTAATGGATAAGCTCGCAGATTTGGTTGTTTCTTATTTGAAAGCACAAATTGGAGCGGGAGCAAAGGCAGTTCAAGTCTTTGATTCGTGGGTTGGAGCGGTAAATGTAGCAGATTATCGTATGTTTATTAAGCCAGCAATGGAGCGTATTTTCACTGAACTTCGAGGTATGAACGTTCCGATGATTATGCACGGCGTAGGAGCAGGTCATTTAGCAAATGAATGGCATGATCTACCTCTTGATGTAGTTGGTCTTGACTGGCGCTTGCCAATTGAAGAAGCACGTGCTCGCGGTATTCATAAAGCGGTACAAGGGAATATGGATCCTTCTATATTACTTGCGCCATGGCATGTCATTGAAGAACATGTGAAAGGTATTTTAGATCAAGGAATAAAGCAGCCTGGTTACATATTTAACTTAGGTCACGGCGTGTTCCCAGAAGTAAACCCAGAAATCTTAAAACGTTTAACAGCATTTATTCATGATTATTCTAAAGGGAAACTAGCGAAATAAAGGAGAATACGCGTATGAAAAAGAAAATCGGATTGCTTGTGATGGCATATGGAACGCCGTATAAAGAAGAAGATATTGAGCGTTATTATACGCACATTCGCAGGGGACGAAAGCCGAGCCCAGAAATGTTAGAAGACTTAACGGAACGCTATCGTGCAATCGGCGGTATTTCTCCTTTAGCAACAATTACGCTAGAACAAGCGAAAAAAGTAGAAAAACGTTTAAATGAAGTACAAAATGATGTTGAATTTCACATGTATCTCGGTTTAAAACATATTGAACCGTTCATTGAAGATGCGGTACAAGAAATGTATAAAGACGGGATTGAAGAAGCGATTGCTCTTGTTCTTGCGCCGCATTATTCTACATTTAGCGTGAAATCATATGTCGGACGAGCACAAGAAGAAGCGGGAAAACTAGGGGATTTAACGATTCATGGTATTGATAGTTGGTATAAAGAACCGAAGTTTATCGAGTACTGGGTAGACGAAGTGAAAAAAATATATGATGGCATGACAGTAGACGAACGTGAAAAAGCAGTTTTAATTGTGTCTGCTCATAGTTTGCCAGAGAAAATTATTGCTTTAGGTGACCCATATCCAGAGCAGGTAAATGAAACAGCTGACTATATTGCACGTGGTGCGGAAGTTCGTAACTATGCAGTTGGTTGGCAAAGTGCAGGAAATACACCGGATCCATGGATTGGACCAGATGTACAAGATTTAACGAGAGAGTTACATGAAAAGTATGGTTATACTTCATTTGTATATGCACCAGTTGGTTTTGTAGCTGAACATTTAGAAGTATTATATGACAATGACATTGAATGTAAAATCGTTACAGAAGAAATTGGGGCAAAATATTATCGCCCAGAAATGCCAAACGCATCAGACGCATTTGTTTCTTGTCTAGTAGATGTAGTATTACAGAAACAAACAACTGTTTCGTAATTTTAGGAAAGGAGGAACCATTTTGAAGAAGAAAGTCGTTATCATCGGCGGTGGAATTACAGGTTTAACAACTGCGTATTACTTACAAAAGGAAATTCGCGAAAAAGGATTGCCGATTGATACAATGTTAATAGAAGCATCAGGCAAACTTGGAGGAAAAATTCATACCGTTCAAAAAGATGGATTTACAATTGAACGTGGTCCAGATTCTTTCTTAGAAAGAAAAGAAAGTGCAGCTAGATTAGCGTGCGATTTAGGACTTGGAAATCAACTTGTAAATAATGCGACTGGTAAATCATTCGTTCTTGTTAACAATCGATTACATGGCATGCCAAGCGGATCTATGATGGGGATTCCAACGCAGATTACTCCGTTTCTATTTTCAGGATTGTTCTCTCCGATTGGGAAGCTAAGAGCTGGTTTTGATTTTGTGTTACCTCGTTCCAAACCCGTTTCTGATCAATCGCTTGGTCAATTTTTCCGCCGCCGTTTAGGAAATGAAGTGGTAGAAAATTTAATTGAACCATTGTTATCTGGCATATATGCAGGTGATATTGATCAAATGAGTTTAATGGCGACGTTCCCACAATTTTATCAAGTGGAGCAAAAGTATCGTAGTATTTCGCTCGGCATGCGTACGCTAGCGCCGAAAAAAACAAAAGATGTAGAGCCGAAAGGGATCTTTTTAACACTGAAAACCGGCTTGCAATCGATTGTGGAAGCGATTGAAGATAAGCTCGAAGATGGGACGGTCATGAAGGGCACTCGCATTGAGAAAATTTCCAAAGTGGGCGACGGTTATAATATTACGCTTAGCAATGGAAAAGAAATAGTGGCGGATTCTATCGTTATTGCTGCGTCTCATAAAGTATTGCCGTCCATGTTTGCTCAGTATAAGCAGTTCCGCTTCTTCCGTAACATTCCATCGACATCGGTTGCCAATGTTGCGTTAGCTTTTCCAAAGGAAGCGATTCAGCGTGATATTGAAGGGACAGGCTTCGTTGTATCACGAAATAGTGACTTCACAATTACAGCGTGTACGTGGACACATAAGAAGTGGCCACATACAACGCCGGAAGGAAAAGTGCTTCTTCGTTGTTACGTAGGTCGCCCAGGTGATGAAGCAATCGTGGAACAAACGGATGAAGAAATTGTGCAATTTGTATTAGAAGACTTGAAAAAAACAATGGATATTACAGCAGATCCAGACTTTACAGTTGTAAGCCGCTGGAAAGATGCGATGCCGCAATATACAGTAGGCCATAAAGAACGCATAGCAGAGCTGAAAACATTTATGGACAAAGAACTACCAGGTGTTTATGTAGCTGGTAGCTCTTACGCTGGAACTGGTCTTCCGGATTGTATTGACCAAGGCGAGGCGGCAGTGAAGCATGTATTATCTCATTTAGAAAAAATAGATGAAACAGAATTAATTGCACAATGAGAAAAGCATCCCTATGCGTAAGGGATGCTTTTTATCTCGCTATTTGCGGGCAGTAATACCCCCACCTCAAATTTCTGCAGAAAGAAAAGAAGTTAGGTGGGGGATAAACTGTCCGTAAAAGCCCGATTGGTGAGGGCTAATAATCAGTGGGGGATGAAGAAAACCCCCACTGATTAAAGTTTCACTTTATATTGTAAGAAAATAGTTCGAGAACAATATGAAAATCTTCTACAGAAGTAGGGGATTAATTTTGTGTAAATTTTGTCAAACAAAACGTTCTTTATAACGAACTTTTTGTTATGATAATACATGTTAAGAAAATATGTTGAATTGGGGAGGTAGATGGATGTGAAGAAGATAGCAATTATTTTTTTGTCATTGGCACTGATGGTTTCGTTTACAGGGATAGTGGCCAAGGCGGAAGAAAGCGGTACACTGTCAGTAAATGAAGCGATTCAACTGTTTCAAAATCATGGGACAAGCAAAGGGATTGTAGAGGGGTATATTGTTGGATATACACAAAGTCCTTCTAAGTATACGAAAGATCCAGCAAAGTTTGGAGATACGAATGTCGCGATTGCAGATTCTCCAAATGAGATAAATCCAGATAAGATTATGCCTGTTCAATTGCCAAAAGGTGAAGTGCGAACGGCAGTCAATGTGAAAGATCATCCCGAAAATATCGGGAAGAAGGTTCGTTTAACTGGTACGCTTGAATTGTATTTTAGTAGCCCGGGCTTAAAATCAGTTACAGCATACAAATTCCAAGATGAAACGGAAAATCGTGTTAGTGATGTAGTCGCGTCACCAAACGGAGGGGAAATTGCGAAAGGAACAGCGGTCACATTAACAACAGATACGGCACAAGCAGAAATCTATTATACGTTAGATGGATCGGCTCCAACGAATAAAAGTATTCGTTATAATGAACCGATTGTTTTAAATGAAAATAGTGTCATTACAGCGATTGGTGTAAAAGAAGGGCTTGAATCGTCACCTGTGTCTACCTTCTCATTTACAGTTGTAAAATATGAGCCAATTCGTATTCATGATATTCAAGGGAAATCTCATGTGTCTCCTTATAATGAGAAGGAAGTACGAAATGTAGAAGGTATTGTAACAGCGTTAGACAAAAATGGTTTTTATATGCAAGATCCACAGCCTGATCATGATCCTGCAACATCAGAAGGTATTTATGTATACCAGAAAGGTGCCACTGTTGCGGTAGGAGATCTTGTTCAAGTTGATGGAGAAGTAGAAGAATACATTGGAGCTGGATATGCTGAGCGATTTGAAACAGATCTAGCTATTACGGAAATTAAAGCAAACCGTGTTGCAGTAACAGCGAAAAGCCAACAGCTACCAGAAGCGATTGTATTAGGGGAAAAAGGTTTGAAAATACCAGATCAAACCATTGATAATGATGCGTTTAGTATATTTGATCCAGAGGAAGATGCAATTGACTTTTATGAAAGTGTAGAAGGAATGCTCGTAACAACACCGACACCAACGATTGTTGCACCGCAGAAAAATGGAAATCTATATGTAACGGTTGCAAATGGTGGGAATAAAGTAACAACGAAATATGGAACACCGTTGCTGGAGGAAAATCAATTAAATCCAGAACGTCTGTCTTTAAAAGTCTCGCGTGACTATGTGGCAAAGGTTGGGGATACGTTTACTGGAGATATAACAGGTGTAGTCGGATATGATTACGGTGCGTATCGTATTTCTCCAACGACAGAGCTACCAGTTGTAGCAGATGGTGGATTTAAACAAACTGGTGCAAATATTCAGCCGCGTCTAGGAAAACTAACAGTAGCTACATATAACATCGAAAACTTCTCAGCGAATAAAAAGCAAACATCGGATGAAAAAGTAAAAGAGCTTGCTTATTCTATTAAATATAACTTAAAGATGCCTGATATTATTGGTGTACAAGAAATGCAAGATAATAATGGAACAATCGATGATGGAACAACGGATGCTTCTTTAAGTGCAAAGCGAATTATTGATGCCGTGCAAGAAATTCATGGACCTGAATATAAATATGTAGAAATTGCACCACAAAATAATCAAGATGGCGGAGCGCCGGGAGCGAATATTCGCGTGGGCTTTTTCTATAATGCATCACGTGTGAAACTAGCGGATAAACCAAAATTACTTGAAAATAACGTTGTACGCATCGGTCAAGATAATTCATTATTTGATAGTACGCGTAAACCGTTAGCTGCTGAATTTACATTCCAAGGACAAAACATTGTCGTTGTTTCGAATCACTTAAATTCAAAAATAGGGGATGCAACACCGTTTGGAAAAATTCAACCGCTTGTATTAAAAAGCGAAGAAAAACGAATCCAGCTTGCACAAGAAGTGAATGGTTTTGTAAAAGGTATTCAAAAACGAGATACAAATGCACCTGTTGTTGTACTTGGCGATATGAATGACTTTGAATTCTCTAAACCACTGCAAGCATTAAAAGGTGATACAATGCAAGATATGTTAGAAACGGTTTCTAAAGAAAATCGTTACACATATATTCATGAAGGCAATGCACAAGTATTAGACCATATTTTAGTTACGAATAATATTGCGCCGCATACAATTGTCGATCCTGTACACTTAAACTCAAACATTATGAAAGAACACGGTCGTGTAAGTGATCATGATCCAGTATTAGCTCAAATCGATTTGAAAAAAGCTTCTTAATTAATAAAGTAAAAAATATCCCTCAGTAATCATGCTGAGGGATATTTTTTATAGCATCATAAGCCGATAGATTGTGATTGTTGAATAGCTTTTTTACATCTCATTCTTTTTTGGAGCCTACGCATATATTTTTTTTTATCTTTTTGGATACCTTTTATATAGAGAAATAGACTGAGTCCAAAAAACAGGAGACATTCTACAGTTAAAATAGTAGGTGATACCCCTTGCAACGGTTGCTTCGGATCATATAAATGAATCGGAGCTCCAGCAACGGTAGGAAATACGATGTTTAAAATCACGTAGGGTAGTGAGCTAATGGCAAACGGAAATAAAAGTGCCATATAATCCTTTTGTGACCATATAGATGCTGCTAATCCTAAAACTGCCATAAGGCCTGCGAATAAAAAATTAATACCAATATAGAGAGAAATATAAAATAGTGGAGAACTATAATATAGTGATGAAAACATACCGTTGTTACTTACAATTCCTGAAGCGGTCGTTGGAAGACCGTCTGGTAAAGTGAGTTTACATAGTAAAAAAGAAAATAAAAATGGGAAAATATAAATAAGTCCTCCACTGATAAAAGTGACAATATATTTCGTAAATACATAAGGGCGAAGAGGAATTTCTTTACTAATAAAAGGTTTAAAGCCATCCGATTTATCAGCATTATAGCTTGTGCTAAAAGGTAATGTTGCTAATACAGGCATTAATAGTAAATAAACAGTCATCTCATTATCACGAAAGCCAATCCACTTATAGGACGTCGTAAAAAAATCATCTTGTATAATCCCCATGTACTGGATAACGTAGTAATAATGATAGCCGGAGACAAGAGCGAGTCCACTGAGCAGGATGATAAACGAAATCCGATTGAAAAAGGCATGCTTTATGTTCAAACTAAGTGCACGTACCATAAGTAATATAGCCTCCACTATTTTTAATAAAGTGAAACTTCCATCAGTGAGGTCATTCCTCAATGATGGAAATCTCTCACCAATCGAGTTCTTATGGGCAGTTAACCTTCAACTAACTTCTTTGATTTCTTAGAATTTTGAGGTGAAGATCTTACTGCTCATTAGAACGGGATAAACACATCTACTTCTATCTTACTATTAATTGTAAAAATTTTCTTGTTTTTTCATGGTGTTTATATATAAATTCATTTTGATTTTTCGACATATAAGCCGCGGCTATGGATAACAAAAGGTGACCTGCACTCGTTTTCTCTCTTTGTTTTCACTATGTCTGGGCAGGAAAAGGATCTGACCGCTTCTATGCATGACCGGATGCTCTCTCCCACCTAGAAAGAAGGGTTTTATATAAAAAAGGATTCCTTTTATTCCATGCTAATGGACAGTAAGAGCGTTCTGTCAACTAGAGATAAAGAAATGTTCTACTGATGGAAGTTACACGAATCAATTGTTTCAAAGTATGGAGCCGTAAATATATCTATTCAGCATATATGATTATTCAAGCGTTCTTTGTCTTTTCATTTTAGTTCTTTTTTTGATACAATATGACGGAATTATAGTAAAAAGTTTGCTACGAAAAAATTGCTTGTTTATCCCGCTATTCGCGAGCAGTAATCCCTCACTGATTAAAGTTTCACTTTATAGAGAGGAATTTCGTCTACTGGGAATTAATAAAAAGAGAACTTGTAAAGAATGGAAACCTGTGGTATCATCAAAAATGTACTAATTGACTGCATTGTTCATATAGTCATTTTGGAGGTGAAGATGTGGCGGTTGATCGAAAACGAGCAATTATTGAAGCTGCGACAAAATCTTTTTCAGCATTTGGTTATAAGGCAACGACAATGGATCAAGTTGCAAAATTAGCGAATGTAGGAAAAGGAACAATTTATACTTTTTTCAAAAATAAAGAAGAACTGTTTGGGGAAATTATTTCTAACTTAATTACAGAAATGAAGCAAGTTGCAAAAGAAGCAATTCGTTCAGACGTTTCATTTTTTGAAAATGTACATAAAGCATTATACAGCATCTTAGAATTTCGAAAAGAACATCAGCTTATGATTAAACTCATTCAAGAAGAGCGAGATATGGGAACAAAAGAAGTGCAAGATGTGATGCATCAAGTTGATGGTGAAATTGTTTCCGTTATTCAGTCTTATTTAGAGATTGCAATTGAAAAAGGTGAGATTAGTAAATGCGATCCGGAAATTACCGCATTTATTATGCTACGTTTATACGTATCACTTATCTTTGATTGGGAAAAAAATCATGAACCGCTAGAAAAAGAGCGGATCGCAGAACTTTTTGAACTTTATTTATTAAAAGGATTGTCAAATTAAGATAATCCTTTTATTATAGTAAAATGTGACTGGCTGAATGAAATGGTCAATAATTTAATTAGAGGGGGATATAAATCAACAACAGATAATGTATGTGAGGTTATCAGAGGATAATCTTTTTATTTTGCATCGTTTGACCAAATGGATAAATTAGTCATTTATAGTAAAAAGGAGCATAGTATAGAGATTAGAGAATGAAAGTTAGGGTTAGGTCATATGCATACCAATATGATAGCCTTTTTATTTGTTAAAAAATGACTAATTGAATAAAATGGTCAAAAATTAAGGAGGAGAAACAATGAGAGGTTTTACACTGCTTGGTAAGGAATTTAAAGAGATTATAACAAGCAAAAAAATCTTAATTCCAATTATTGCAGTATTATTTGTACCGCTCTTATATGCTGGTATGTTCTTATGGGCGTTTTGGGATCCATATGAGCAGTTAGACGATTTACCAGTTGCGGTCGTCAATCTTGACAAAGGTGTAGTTTATGATGGAAAGCCACTGGAAGTCGGTCAAGGATTAGTCGATAAATTAAAGGATAATAAGAGCTTTAAATGGGAATTTGTAAGTGAAAAAACAGCAAAAGAAGGAATGGAAAATCAAAAATACTACATGTTGGTTCGTATTCCAAAAGATTTCTCCGATAATGCAACAACGCTGTTAAAAGATCATCCAAAACCATTAAATTTAGAATATATTCCAAATGAAAGCTTAAACTTCTTATCTTCACAAATCGGTGGAACAGCTATTGAAAAGATCAAAGGTGAAGTATCTAATACGTTAACAAAAACGTATGCAGAAAAAATGTTTGATTCCATAAGAGATGTTTCACAAGGATTTGTTGATGCAACAGATGGAGCAAATAAACTACATGACGGAGCTGGAGAATTACACGATGGATCCGGTCAAGTAACAGATGGTTTGCATACATTGCAAGGGAAATCTGGCGAGATGAAGAATGGTGTTGGCCAGCTATTAGATGGATCTGGTAAAGTAACGAATGGTTTAAATACGTTAAATGGAAAAACCGGTGAAATGCAGATCGGAGTCGGGAAATTATTAGATGGCTCAGGCAAAGTAACGAATGGTTTAAATGTATTAGCGAGCAAATCGCAAGCTGGTATTGGGGAACTTTCAAATGGTTCTTCGCAAATTTATCAAAACTTACAAGTGTTAGCTAGTAAGTCGTTAGTATTTGATAATGGTTTACAAAAGGCTTCTGATGGATCAGCTAAACTAGCAATAGGGCTTGGTCAAATTTACGATGGACAAAACGAGTTAACTGGTGGAGCGCAAAATATTCAAAATGGTATCGATGAGTTACACGATGGTTTAAAAAAATCATCAGATGGTGTAACAATGATGCAAAATAAATTACCGGAATTAACAAAAGGGACTGAGGACTTCAGTTCAAAGGCTTCTGAATTTGCCCAAGGTGTATCAAAATGGCAGGAAAAAGCAAATGAGCTAAGCGAAGGTTCTAAAAAAACAGTAACAGGTGCTCAAAATATTGATGCAGGTTTAGTGGCTTTAAAAGAACAAATTAAAAATTTACCTGATGGAGAAACAAAACAGCAGTTACAAGCCACTGTAGAACAGCTAAGTGCAGGTAGCAAAGAATTAGCAACAGGTACTAAAACAGTTATGTTGGGCGTACAAGGACTTGCTGGGAAATCTGATGAAATTCAAGGTAGTGCTACAAAACTTGCTGGTGGTGCAAAAACTATACATGCTGGTCAAGTAGCACTGCAAACCAGTGTTGATACATTACAAGATGGTCAAAAGGCACTTGTAGCAGGTGCTGGCAAACTAGCGGATGGGCAGCAATTATTTATGACAGGTTTCCAAACACTTGGGACAAAGTTAGGAGAGGCACAAAAAGGTGCTACTG
Organism: Bacillus sp. DX3.1; assembly: GCF_030292155.1. Lineage (NCBI taxonomy): Bacteria > Bacillati > Bacillota > Bacilli > Caryophanales > Bacillaceae > Bacillus > Bacillus sp. DX3.1. The sequence continues at coordinate 1,100,585 of NZ_CP128153.1, forward strand.
AATTAAATAAAGGTGTTAATCTACTAGCAACAGGTAGTCCGCAATTAGTTGATGGAGTTAATAAATTGACAACGGGTGCTGGCAAGCTCGATGGAGGGTTAGAGAAATTATCATCTGAGTTGAATAGTGGAGTAAGCCAATTAGCAGATGGCTCAAATCAAGTAACAGGTGGACTAGGTACACTATCTACCGGAGCAAACCAAATGGCAGGAGGAGTCGGACAGCTGGCAGACGGTTCTAATCAAGTAACCACTGGTTTAGGCAAAATGTCAGATGGCTCTGGACAATTAATCGACGGAGTAAACAAACTAGCAGACGGTTCTGGGAAAGTAACAGACGGTTTAGTGAAAGTAAATGATGGATCTGGTGAACTTGCTGAAAAACTTGGCGAGGGTGCTGAGAAAACAGGCGAAGTAAAAGGTAATGACAAAACATATAACATGTTTGCAGATCCAGTGAAAGTACAAACTGAGAAACTAGCAGAAGTTCCAAACTACGGAACAGGATTTACACCTTACTTCTTATCTCTTGGTTTATTCGTTGGGGCACTTCTACTATCTATTGTGTTCCCATTACGTGAAACTGTAGGTGTACCAAAATCAGGATTTAGTTGGTTTATTAGTAAATTTGGTGTTTTATTAACAGTTGGTATTATTCAAGCAATCGTTGCTGATTTAGTATTACTGTTAGGTTTAGGTGTTGAAGTACAGAGTGTTCCATATTTCATTCTGTTTAGTATTTTGACAAGTTTATCATTTATTACGTTAATTCAGTTCTTAGTAACTGCTTTCAGCGATGCAGGACGTTTTATTGCGATCTTAACATTAATTCTGCAATTAACAACAAGTGCAGGTACATTCCCACTTGAGTTAATTCCAAAACCATTACAAATCTTTAATGCGTGGTTACCAATGACATATTCTGTATCAGGATATAAAGCAGTTGTATCAAGCGGAGACTTCAGCTTTATGTGGCAAAATGCAGGTATTTTAATGATCTTTATTGTTCTGTTATCACTTGGAACAATTGGAACATTAACTTGGATGCATAAGCGTCAGTATGGAAAATTTGCAGAAGAGCAATAAATAAAAAAATCCTAGTGGGCACAGTCCACTAGGATTTTTTTATTTATTGTACAATTTCACTTTGTTTTTTACGAAAACGATAGATGCCGTACCAAATGAGGAAAGCGGTACTGATTCCCCAAACAGTAGGGCCATATTTCTCTGTGGATACATCTGCTTGCATCTTTTTAATCATCTCTTCTTTAGATGTCCCAATTAAAAGTTTTTCTCCCTTATATCCTTCAAGAGTATTGCCCTTTTTCAATCCAAAGATAAGAGCTTCTCCGTGATTCTCGATGCCTTTATAGCGGAAACCTTCTCTATTAACAACTAATAGCGTGTCATTATAATCAAAATTGTAATCAGCTGAAGTAATGTCTGATGTAAAGAGTGTAAGGGGTTCCATCAAAAACCTAGCTTCTGCAAATGATGGGAGAAACTGATCATTTATAGAAAGATGTTTAGCAACCTTTTTTTCTGTATTACTCAGCTTCCAACTATTTTTATCTTTCGTATACCTGCTTTTTTGGAAAAAAACAAATTCTTTCTTTATCTTTGTTTCATCTGTAATTGGTTGTTCGGTGGCTATATTCCCTTTCAATAAAACGACACCATCTTTAGCAGATTGAAAGAGTGTGCTTTCCTGTGTTTTATTCAGTTTGTTTACAATATCAGTATAATTGGTTTTTCCGAAAAGTACTTGCATGGTTTCTATAGTTATGAATACATATATAATGCCGATTACTATAAATTGTTTTTTCACTACAAATCCTCCCTAAATGTTTGGCGATACTAAAATTGTTTCATTTATAATAAAGTCATTTAAAAATTAATAAAGTTATTCAATTTCTTCTGACGGTAATAATAAAGTAATTTTAAAGTGAAAGTATTTGTTTGAAAAATACGGTTACTCATTTGCGGTATTTACGTACCATGAAACAACTAACTACACTGTCTACAACGGAAATTCTCTTTGATTTTGAATGTCCTACAAACAAAATATTATTACAAATGTTCGTATGAAGGTATAATTATAAGTATCTTAAAACTAAAGGAGGTCTTGCCTTATGAGTCAAAGAATTTCCTACTATGATGTTGCACCTGATGGCATGAAAATTATGATGGATATGGAGAAGTACACTAAGAAGTCTACAATTAATCGAATTACTAGAGAACTTATAAAGATTAGAGTCTCTCAAATTAACGGTTGTGCTTTCTGCATAGATATGCATACATCCGATGCTCGTAAGATAGGTGAAACCGAACAACGAATTTATTGCTTGAATGCTTGGAATGAATGTGATTTTTATACACCTGAAGAGAAAGTTGCTCTTGAACTATCTGAGCATATTACTCTAATTCCTACTAAAAGAGTTCCTGAAGACCTATATAAGCGAGTACGTGAACACTATGACGAGAAACAATATGTTGACCTTGTTCTGATAATCAATCAAATCAACAGTTGGAATAGAATTTCTATTGCCATGGGGAATACAGCAACTAAAAAATAAGTGCTCTTAACGAACGGTAAATAAGAATGAAATTAAACAACTTTATTATTCTGTAACACTAGATGCGATTAAAAATAAAAAGTGAACTATGATATGTATAGAGGTACACTTAACCTTTTTTGTAAAAATAAGAGCGGTTTTCTCTGTTAATTATATACAAAAAAGTCACAGTATTTCTACAATGGAAGCAGAGAAATACTGTGACAATGCTTTTAATTTTGAACAAAACATGAATTGGACTTTATTTGATCGGGAGCACTTCCTCCAACCTTTCCTTTTGACGAAGATGATGTGCAAAGTGCATATAAATTAGCTGAAACCATTCCACAGCGTTTAAATAACCGAGCCCAGGGTGCTCCACTTTATGATTGCTTGGAGAAGAAGATAGCGTGAGTTCAACTTCTTTCATTTGTTCAATCAACTGTAGCAAGGCTTGTTTTATTTCTTCTTTATTGGTTGGATTGTTTGGTGTGTATCCAGGGCGATTAGGTAATTTTATTTGTATTGGAGGAAAAGCGCCCATCCCATATACTTTTTCACCCATTTCTGTTTTCTTACCATCTACAGTTGCAGATTCAGTTGTACATGTCTTAATGGCACCTAACTGCATATATGCAGATGAAAGTAAATGATTATACATTTGTCCTAGAGACCATTCATCTTCGGAAGGTTTTTCTGTAAATTGTTTGAGGGAGTACTTTTCTAACTCGTTAACGTAATACATTGCTAAGCTCTCAAACTTCTCTAACATTATTTTTGTGTTCATAGGATACTTCCTTTCTTTCTTGTTTTTTGTTCTTTATCACTACTATAAAGGGGTATTGTTGACACCATTATGTCAGTAATAAAATAAAAAATTATACGTTTAACATTTTTTTAGCCTCTTCTTGAATCCTTTTGAAAAGAGCGGTTGGTTGTAACACTTTTACATAACTTCCCCAGCTTAGTACCCATGGGAATACATCCTCTATTTGTCTTGCCTTCAAAAAAACATGAAATCCATCTTCTTTTTGTTCATATGTATCTATGTAAAAATAGTGTGATTCAATGACTTTATGAGAAATAGACTGTGGAAACAACAGATGAATACGTAAGGTACGGTCATTATTTGGTTGATAGTCTGGCAAATAGAAGTCTTCTGGTTTTTGAAAGAAGTCTTGCTCTTGTCGTAAGTGACGCATTCGCTCTAAACGGAAATGGCGTAGTTGTTGCCGAAGAAGACAGTGGGCGACCATGTACCAAATTCCTGATATGTTGACTAAACCATATGGGTTGACGGTGCGATTTGTTGGCCCAGCTTGATCTTGATTTGGTTTTCGATAAGAAAAGGAAACACATTGCTGTTGTTGAATGGACTCTTGTAATAGAGAAAGTTTTTCTTCTAACTGCTCTGGATCAAAGGTTTGATGAGAAAAAGATCCTGAGAGAAAACGGAATGTTTCCCGTAGTTCCTTGACTTTTTTCTGCTGTTCAGAAGAAAGAATTGCTTCCAGCTTTTCTTTGGCAGAATGAGCGTGTACAGAATAGGTCGAGTCAAGGCTTTGTTCTACATAATCACTTCCTAATAAAAGAGTAACGGCTTCTTCTGCTTTTAGTTGAATAGGGGGTAAGAAATATCCATCCATTAATGAATAGCCTTGTCCTGGCATAGAGAATATTGGGACACCAGATTCACTTAATGCTTGCATATCTCGGTATATCGTTCTTTTGCACGTTTCAAATTTTTCAGCTAAGCTTTTGGCTGTAACAATCTGCTTTCTCTGTAATTCTATAAGAATAGAAAGTAAGCGATCTGTTCGATTCATTACGTATCATCCTTTTTCATATGGTAGGCGATCTTATATTAGGGACAGTTCGGACAATTGAGCTGTATCTCCTGCAACTATAAAAATACAAATTAAAAAACCGACATAAAGTGAAACTTTAATCAGTGGGGGTTTTCTTCATGCCCCACTGATTATTAGTTGAACCAATCGGGCTTTTACGGGCAGTTATCCCCCACCTATCTTCTTTGTTTCTCTCTGAATCTTGAGGTGGGGGTATTACTGCCCGTTAATGCGGGATAAACCCCTTCTTTTTAGATGGGAGAGAGCATCCGGCCATGCATAGAAGCGGTCAGATCCTTTTCCTGCCCCATGCGAAGTGAAAACAAAAAGAGAAAACGAGTGCAGGTCACCTTTTATTATCCATAGCCGCGGCTTATATGTCGAAAAATCAAAATGGAGTTATATAGCATTCCTAACCGAAATGCTAGTTCATATAACATGTCGTTATAATTATATAAATACAAATTAAAAAACCGACATAAACCCCTTCTTTTTAGGTAGGAGAGAGCATCCGTCCATGCATAGAAGCGGCCAAATCCTTTTCCTGCCCCATGCCGAGTGAAAACAAAAAGAGAAAACGAGTGCAGGTCACCTTTTGTTATCCATAGCCGCGGCTTATATGTCGAAACATCAAAATGGATTTATATAACGAGGAGAATACATACTTTTTCCTATGAATAATATTAATATAGTAAAATCCTAATAACTCGTATTGCAGTTTCCAATTATATACTATATAATCAAGTTAAGAAAACGTTTTCATACAAAGGGGGAGAATTTCGTGTCAACGATCGAGGACGTGGCGAAATTAGCGGGGTTATCAAGAACAACGGTTTCTCGGGTGATTAACAACCATCCGTATGTATCAGACGAGAAGAAAAAGAGAGTACAATTAGCGATGAAGCATCTTGGTTTTGTACCAAATTCTGCAGCGAGAAGACTTCGTAAACAGAAAACAGAAACAATTGCGGTGCTTGTTCCAAGGATTACAAATCCTTTTTTCAGTAGATTTATTGAAGCGATTGAGATTGCGGCTTCTGATCATAAATATAAACTGATTATTTGTCAAACGAGATATTTACCAGAAAAAGAAATGGAGTACTTACAGTTGTTATCAACGAAGCAAGTGGATGGGATTATTTTGTGTTCACTTGAGAATCCATGGGAAGAAGTAGAACCATATTTACAGCACGGTCCAATCGTGTTATGTAATGAATATATTGAGGAAGCAAATATTCCAACGGTGAAATTTGATCATGCACAAGGGGCTTACATAGCTGCAAAACATGTGTTAGAACAAGGGTATCGCAACCTTATTTTTTGCCATGGAAGAGAAACAAAAGTAGTGAGCCAGCAGCGTAAAATGGGATTTTTACGTGCAATTACAGAAAAAAGTAAACAAGTTGAAACGATAGATTTTCTTGAAAACGCTTTCTCTTGGGATGATGGAAAAAGAATGTTTCATGAAATATTAATAGACAAAAAAAATCCTACCGCTATTTTGGCAGGAGGAGATGAAGTAGCAGCAGGAATAATCGCAGAAGCAAAACGTCACGACTGGAGCATTCCTGATGATTTAGCTGTTGTTGGCTTCGATAATCAAATTTTATCGCAAATTACAGAGCCAGGTATTACGACAATTGAACAGCCAATTGATGAAATGGCCCGAAAAGTTGTCGATTTGATGATGGATAAAATCCATACGAAAAATTATAGAAAAAAAGAATTGTATGAGTTTGAATTGGAGCTCTTAGTGAAAGGGTCAACGATGAAAAACACGATGTTACTAGCCTAGTAGACGATGTCTGCTAGGTTTTTCTTATGTTTACAAACTACTATTCTTCGTGAACGCAATCGTCACATTTATTATGATATGCTTCGTGCTGTTCATCAATTTCCTTCCCGCAATGTGCACAAGTTTTCGTCGGTAAATTTCTGAAAAATTCCATTGGTTGATCTATCATGTAAATCCCTCCATTTCCATTTCTTACTAACATTGTATTAGTACAAAAATAAAAAGTCAACAACTGTTTTATAACAAAGTGAAAAATAATGAAAAAGTTTAGGAAATGAATTATAGTTAAGAATGTAAGTAAAAACCTTTCTCAATTGAGAGGAAATATTACATTTCTAGTGTGTTTAGAAAGGATGGATACATATGAAAATGACAGTTGTTGGCTTTTGGGGCGGCTTTCCAGAAGCGGGAGAAGCAACGTCGGGGTATTTGTTTGAATACGATGGTTTTCGTTTACTTGTTGACTGTGGCAGTGGTGTACTAGCACAGCTTCAAAAATATATAACACCATCTGATATAGATGCAGTTCTGTTATCACATTATCATCACGATCATGTTGCAGATATTGGGGTGCTGCAATATGCTCGATTAATTACAAGTGCTATAAAAGGGCAATTACGAGAATTGCCGATTTACGGACATGGATTTGACGAGAAAGGGTTCGCATCTTTAACACATGAACCGTATACGAAAGGAATTGTATATAATCCAGAAGAAACACTTCAAATCGGTCCGTTTTCTATTTCATTTTTAAAAACAGTACATCCTGTTATATGCTATGCGATGCGTATTACCGCAGGGAATGAAGCGATTGTATATAGTGCAGATTCTAGCTATATTCCTGAGTTTATTCCGTTTACAAAAAACGCAGATTTATTCATTTGTGAGTGCAACATGTATGCACATCAAGAAGCTGCAAAAGCAGGGCATATGAATAGTACAGAAGTAGCGGGTATTGCAAAGAATGCAAATGTAAAGGAACTCTTGTTAACGCATCTGCCGCACGCAGGAAACACAGCTGATTTAGTAGAAGAAGCAAAACAAATTTTCGGCGGCCGCATTACGCTTGCGCATAGCGGTTACGTTTGGAATTCATGAGGTGAAACAAATGTTATTTATTGACAATAAAGGAATTACAGATCCTACAATTAATTTAGCAATTGAAGAATACTGTGTGAAAAATTTAGATATTAATGAGACGTACTTATTGTTCTATATTAATGAGCCTTCCATTATCATTGGGAAAAATCAAAATACGGTGGAAGAAATTAATGCAGACTATGTAAAAGAAAAAGGCATTCATGTCGTAAGACGTTTGTCTGGCGGCGGTGCTGTGTATCATGATTTAGGAAACTTAAATTTTAGTTTTATTACGAAAGATGATGGAGATAGTTTTCATAACTTTAAAAAGTTCACAGAACCTGTTACAAAAGCACTTGGGAAATTAGGTGTAAATGCAGAGTTAAGTGGTCGTAATGATATTTTAGCTGAAGGTAGAAAAATTTCAGGTAACGCACAGTTTTCCACGAAAAGTCGTATGTTCAGCCACGGTACATTATTATTTGACTCTGAAATTGATCACGTTGTCTCTGCATTAAAAGTGAAAATGGATAAGATTCAATCAAAAGGAATTAAATCAATCCGTAGCCGCGTTGCAAACATTACAGAATTTTTAAATGAAAAAATGACGACGGAAGAATTTAAACAGCTTCTTCTTGCAACGATTTTCGAAGGAGCAACAGAAGTTCCAACGTATGAGTTAACAGAAGAAGATTGGAAAGAAATTCACAAAATTTCTGAAGAGCGCTACCGTAATTGGGATTGGAACTACGGTAAGTCTCCGAAATTCAACTTACAGCATTCCCACCGTTTCCCAGTTGGACAAGTTGATGTTCGTTTAGAAGTGACAAAAGGAACGGTAACAGAGTGCAAAGTATACGGTGATTTCTTCGGCGTAGAAGATGTTCATGATATTGAAGAACGTTTAACAGGGATACAATTCGATAAAGAAGCATTTTCTACAGTGTTAGAAGATGTAGATGTAAAACGCTACTTTGGTAATATAACAAAAGAAGATTTCTTAACTTTATTCTTTTAAAAGGGAAAAACAGTCATATTCCACATATGACTGTTTTTTATTTTAATGTAAAAAAGCGTATAAAAACAATGGATACAATCTCTTTTTGAAAAATGAATGAATGCTCATTTATATGCGGTTACTTGAATGTTACTTGCTACTTTAATTTTCTTTTAATATAATGTATTTAGAATTTTTAAATTTTCAAAATTTTATAAAGGTGGGGTTTGTGTGAATCTCGTTCAATCTTTAGCTGAAACGGCACGAAAGAAAGGAGAGAAACCGGCGTATATTTTTATGGATCAGTCGGTCTCTTATGACCAGTTAAACAAAATGGTCACAAAGTTTTCTAGTAGTTTAGCAAACATGGGCATTGGAAAAGGGGACAATGTCGCATTAATTGTAGGAAATTCACCGCATTTTTTAATTGGTTTATATGGAACGATGAAAGCAGGGGCAACTGTCATTCCAATTAATCCGATTTATACAGCAGACGAAATGCACTATATTTTACAAAATGGAGATGTAAAAACAATCATCACACTCGACATCCTTCTACCTGTTATACAGTCTCTTACAACAAGAATTCCTTCTCTCGAACATATCATCATATGTGAAACCTCATCAGAACTTAACCATACAGAAACTGAAAAAATGAAAACGTTTACGGATTTTGTGGCAAGCGGCGACTTATCTTTTGAAGGTCCTGAACTAGATGAAGAGGACGTAGCTGTTATTTTATATACATCTGGTACGACTGGAAAACCGAAAGGTGCTATGCTGACACATAAAAATTTATATAGTAATGCCGGGGATGTAGCCGCGTACTTACAATATACTGGAGAGGATCGTATTGTTGCCGCACTTCCAATGTTTCATGTGTTTTGTTTGACGGTAGCAGTCAATGCTCCAATCGTAAACGGTGCGACAATTTTAATGTTACCAAAGTTTAGCCCGAAAGAAGTATTTCGCATTTGTCGTACGTATGAGCCGACAATATTTGCTGGAGTACCGACGATGTATAACTATTTATATTTATATGAGGATGCGGGTGCAGAAGATGTTCATACGCTTCGCCTTTGTATTTCCGGCGGTGCATCGATGCCTGTTGCTCTTTTGAAAAACTTTGAAAAACGCTTTGGTGTTATTGTTTCAGAAGGGTATGGATTATCTGAGGCTTCACCAGTTACTTGCTTTAACCCGCTGGATCGTCCTCGTAAACCAGGTTCGATCGGAACGAACATTTGGCATGTGGAAAATAAAATTGTGAATGAGCTTGGTGAAGAGGTACCTATCGGTGAAGTAGGAGAGCTAATTGTTCGTGGACCAAATGTTATGAAAGGCTACTATAAGGCACCGGAAGATACAGCGGCAACGCTTCGCGACGGTTGGCTATATACAGGAGATTTAGCCAGGGCGGATGAAGAAGGCTACTTTTATATCGTAGACCGGAAAAAGGATATTGTTTTAGTTGGTGGTTATAATGTATATCCGCGTGAAGTGGAAGAAGTGTTGTATCAACATGATGCAGTCGCGGAAGTGGTTGTTATTGGGGTACCAGATGAAAGGTTAGGAGAAGCTGTACGCGCATACGTTGTTCTGAATCATACAACTGTAACAGAAGCGGAACTGGTGCGGTATTGTTCCTTACATCTTGCAAAATATAAGGTGCCAAAGAGCATCGAGTTTTTGGAGGAATTGCCAAAGAATACAACCGGTAAATTACTGAGAAGAGCGTTAAAGGAAAAGGCGATGCAATCATAATAAAAATGAACAGAATACCCTATTTCCATATATATTTAGAATAAATGTGTATTCTAGAGGAAGTAGCTGTTATGAAAATGTAAATGAACCATCTGTAGGTGATGAATCACTTTACGGATGGTTCATTTTGTTTTACTTATTCTCTACTAATACAAAATAATTGCTAGTAGTTAGAGAGACATAATATTCACAGTATGAATAGGTTAAGAGTTATAATGAAATGAACAGAAAAGGAGGCATGCCTTGAAAATACGTCGATATTTCAACATATTTACTATCTTTACAATATACACATTACTGATGTTTTACATTGGATGGAACGGATGGATTTGGCTAAGCGCGACTTTTAATATTCAAACGTGGGGATATTATGCGGTGTTGGTCGGATTATTTTCATATGCGTATTTAATTGTACAAGTTTTTAAATTCATTCCTTTCCTTAGAACAATTGGTTCTTACTGGTTTGCAGTTATACAATATGCATTGATATTGCTGCCATTAGCTGATGTAACGGTGTTTATCTTATACTTACTATCAATACCGAGAGAACCAGCTATTATTTGGACTGGAATCGTTGTTCTTATTACATTTGTTGTTATTTTTGGTTATGGAACATTTAATGCCTATAGTCCGATCGTTCGCAAATATGAGATTAACATACCGAAAGAAGCGAAAAATCGTAAAACGCTTCGCATTGCGATGGCTTCAGATATGCATTTTGGTAAACTGTCAGGATTGTCCCATTTGAAACGATTAGTGCACCATGTGAATGAAATGAAACCAGATATTATCTTGTTACCTGGAGATATTATTGACGATCATCCAAGGGAGTTTATTAAGAAGGATATGGGACAAGTTATGAAACAAATGCATGCTCCTCTTGGCGTTTATGGAGTGCTAGGGAATCATGAATACTATGGCGGAGCAATTCCTGAATTCCTGCAAGAAATGAAGAAAATTGATGTTAATATATTATTGGATGAGGTACTAAAAATTGATGATAGTTTTTATCTTGTTGGAAGAAGAGATAAGACAGAAAGAGATCGTCAAAGTTTCGAAGAGTTAATGAGTACAGTGGACCTGCGTCTTCCAATCATTGCGATGGATCATCAGCCGTTTGAACTAAAACAGGCTGAAGCGTCTGGTGTTGATTTGTTATTATCCGGACATACGCATAGAGGACAAATGGCACCGAATCACATCATTACAAGAAGAATGTATGAATTAGATTGGGGCTATGTACAGAAGGATTCCTTCCATACGATTGTATCTTCAGGGTTTGGATTTTGGGGGCCGCCTTTACGACTTGGTAGTCGATCAGAGATTATTCAAATAGAAGTTACATTTGGATAATTAGAGAAGAAACGAATAGTTATATAAATACAAATTAAAAAACCGACATAAACCCCTTCTTTTTAGGTGGGAGAGAGCATCCGGTCATGCATAGAAGCGGTCAGATCCTTTTCCTGCCCAGACATAGTGAAAACAAAGAGAGAAAACGAGTAAACGTCATCTTTTGTTATCCATAGCCGCGGCTTATATGTCGAAAAATAAAAATGGATATATATAGAAAAGAAGCTGCCATATTATATTGGCGGCTTCTTTTAATATACTGAACGACTAGCTGGACGATTCAACCAATTCCATAATTCCACATCACCAAGCGAAGCAAAACGAATGTTTTTCGCGTTTTGTAATTTTAACAGTCTTCCCCCCTCACTTATAACAACGAATTTTATTTATCCCGCATTAACGGGCAGTAAGACCCCCTCCTCAAGATTCAGAGAGAAACAAAGAAGATAGGTGGGGGATAACTGCCCGTAAAAGCCCGATTGGTTCAACTAATAATCAGTGGGAGATGAAGAAAACTCCCACTGATTAAAGTTTCACTTTATAAAAGTTACAGATTTCTGTAAAATAAAAGCAAAAAACGTCAAGAAAATAATGGTATTCTCTTTTATCATAATACATATAAGGCAGGTGAACGGAGATGGGAAGCTATGAAGTACAAATTCAAAGAGCAATTGATTATATTGAAGAAGATGTAATGGAAAAGCAAACGTTAAGCAATTTAGCTCATATTGCAGGATTTTCGGAGTATCATTTCCACCGCGTTTTTCAAACAATGGTAGGGGATTCGGTGATGGAGTATGTACGGAAGAGAAGGCTAGCCCGGGCAGCTTATCAGCTTTCTCATACAGAAGAGAAAATTCTCGATATTGCACTAGAGCACGGCTTTCAATCTCATGAAACGTTCATTCGAGCCTTTAAAAAGCTGTTTCATATGACACCGAGTGAATATCGAAAACAAGAGATACAAACACCAATGTATAACAAAGTAAATGTGAAACAACGGAAGTGGAATCCATATTTAGGGGGAATACAGATGGAATTTCGTATAGAAACAAAGCCAGCTTTTCATGTAATTGGATATGAACTCAAGACAACGAGTAGAGAAGGGCAAAATCAAAAGGACATTCCTATGTTTTGGGATAACTATTTAAAACAAAATCTTGCAGATAAAATTCCAAACCGTAAGTATACAAATGAGTGTGTAGAGCTCGGGATGTGTACGGATTTTCAGTTAGAAACAGGAGACTTCACTTATATCATTGGAATGGAAGCAACGAGTTTAGAGAATGTACCAGATGAAATGGCGTATCGTACATTTCCTGAAGCAACGTACGCTGTATTTACCACACCAAAAGTGCCGCATCAAGATATGGTAGCGTCGATCCACCAAACGTGGAATGCGATTTTTTCAGAATGGTTCCCACATTCAGAGTATGAGCATGCTGGCGTGGTAGAGTTTGAGTTATACGATGAACGCTGTCATGAAGATAAGAATGAACTTGCTCAAATTGAGATTTGGTTGCCTGTACAAAAGAAACAGTAAGAGAACTATATAAATACAAATTAAAAAACCGACATAAACCCCTTCTTTTTAGGTGGGAGAGAGCATCCGGCTATGCATAGAAGCGGTCAGATCCTTTCCCTGCCTCATGCGAAGTGAAAACAAAGAGAGAAAACGAGTGTAGGTCACCTTTTGTTATCCATAGCCGCGGCTTATATATCGAAAAATAAAAATGGATTTATATAACTTGTATGGTGCAGAAAAATAGTAAAAGAGCTTCCTAGATTTGACTAGGAAGCTCTTTTATTCCTCTATTCGCGGGCAGTAACCCGCACCTCAAGATTCTAAGGAAACCAAAGAAGATAGGTGGGGATAAGCTGCCCGTAAAAGCCCGATTGGTGAGAGCTAATAATCAGTGGGGGATGAAGAAAACCCCCACTGATTAAAGTTTCACTTTATCATTAGGAGAAGGGAATACCATGATAATGGTTGTACCTTTTCCAAGATCACTTTCAATTGAAATTGTACCGTTATGAGCGAGAACAAGTTGTTTTGTAATCGCTAAGCCAAGGCCGGTTCCAGAATCATTTTCTTCCGTATTTGTACCGCGGTAGTATCGTTCAAACAAGAGGTCTTTCGTTTGCTCGTCCATTCCTTGTCCATTATCTGAAATCGAAAGTGTAAACGAATCTTTGTCTTGTTCCAGTTTGACAATAACGTTTGTTGTTTCATTATTATGCTTCACCGCATTGGCTAATAAGTTTTCGATAATACGCTGAAACCATTTTTCCTCAATTTCATAATGGATAGCGTGTGAACTTGAGACAAATTCAATGTTTTGGTTTCGGATAGTCGGGTTGTTAATGAATTGCAATAATACTTTTTGGACAAATTGATTCATCTCAACTTGGACGTGTTGAGAGGGAATTGCTTTATTTTTTAATTGGTAGGTTAAGCTTAAATCGTCAATAAGCGTTGTCATGTATTGTGATTTTTCTCGGATAATGTGGCCGAATTTTTGAATGTCGTTATCATTCCAGTTATATTGCTTTGATTCTAATAAAAGAGAGTAACCGTAAATGGAACTTAGCGGTGTTTTTAAGTCATGTGTGAGACCAGTAATCCAGTCTTCACGTGTCTTTTCAATGAGCTGACGCATTGCTTCGTTTTTTTTGAGTGTAATTGAAAGGTGTTCTAAAGTATTTGTTACATCTTTAAAAAGACGGAATGACCATTTTTCTTTACCAGAACGTCGAAAACGAATTGGTTTTCCTTTTCGGTTTACTGGTTCTTCGTATTTTCCGCCAGCAATATTTTTGAGCCAACGCATCGTATGTAATAACGGCTTTCCAAATTTTCTTCCATACCAGATAGAGATGATGACTAAGTAAATAAACAGAACAAACAAAATAAAACCAAAGCCTGTAAACAGTTTTTTGATGAATAAGGTTTCAGTTTCGGCATCTGGATTGTAATGATCATTTTTGGCTGTCACTACAAATAGAAGTTGATGATCTGAATTGTAAAAACTTGAGATGTTTTCTTTATGATTCCATGGCTCTTTTTCAGCAAGTGCTGTTCTAATTGCTGAAAGTGGCTTTCCTTTTTTGTCTGGATAAGAAAAAATTTCTTCTCCTTGTGCATTAAACACTTGTAAAATGGCACTTTCTTCCATGATGTGTTTTTTTTCTTTTTCTGTTAAAGAAAATTCAGGTGTTAACGGGGAAGTGCGTTCTTTTTGTAATCTTTGAAATAATGCATTACTTTTCATCCTTCCACCGTAAATTACAATTACTTTCTTTTCTTCTAATTCAGTTTCCCAGTAAGTGAATTTATAAGGGCTTTGTATATGATGTTGTAAATACGCGACTAATGATGTTTTTGTATAAGAATTTGGAACATCTTCTGGTGTATTTAAGCCATATAGTACTTTTCCACTTTCATCTACAATTTGCAGCCAATCATTTTTGTCTTTAATTAATTCCTTTACGTCAGAGTTCAATGTAATGCGGCCATCTTCTGAGGAAACATATTGGGAAATGGTAAAGCTATCAGATTTTGGAATATTCGGCTCGTACAAGGTAGTACCGACAAGATAACCTAAATAACCAAAAGCAATTAATAAACCAATCAGTAAAGTGAACAAAACAAAAATATGCTGCATAATGAATTGAATAATTAATCGTCTTCGTAAGTTCATGACCACTACCTGCCCGGAAGGAACTTATAGCCAAGTCCACGAATAGTTTTAATATACTCTGGGTTACTTGGATCGAGTTCAATTTTTTCTCTTAATTTACGAATATGGACCATGACAGTATTATCATCACCATTATAGGCAGGTGCACCCCATACTTTTTCGTACAACTCTTCTTTTGAAAACACGTAATTTGGGTGCTCGCAGAAAAAGAGTAACAGTTGAAATAGTTGGGCTGAGCACTCAATAATTTGACCGTCTACTTGTAGCTCTGCTGCATTTTTATCGACTTGGAACCTTCCAAATGAAGAAATATGTGTTTCTTTCATAGGTTGCTCTATTTGTTTCATATGTCTTCGAAGTTGTGCTTTCATACGTGCGACAACTTCTAACGGGTTGAACGGTTTGGTAATATAGTCGTCCGCTCCGTATAAGAAACCGGATACTTTATCTAAATCAGATGTTTTTGCTGTCAGGAAGAAGATAGGACACTCTGTCTTTTGACGAATCAGTGGACAAATATCAAAACCAGATTGTCCCGGGAGCATCACATCGAGAATGATAAGATCATAGTTATGTTTTTCTACGAGTAATACAGCTTC
Source organism: Bacillus sp. DX3.1 (assembly GCF_030292155.1). NCBI lineage: Bacteria > Bacillati > Bacillota > Bacilli > Caryophanales > Bacillaceae > Bacillus > Bacillus sp. DX3.1. Next base: position 1,116,275 of record NZ_CP128153.1, read on the forward strand.
TTCAGCTGATATTGCAGTTGTAATATGAGTAAATCCTTCTTTTTGGAGAATAGTAGTTAGTAATTGTAAAATTGCTGTTTCATCATCAACAAGTAAAATATTTGCATTGTACATTATAAATCGCCCCCTATTTTCATCGAATATCATATCATTTTCCTGTAATTTATGGAATTCATTAGAAATTTTAAGGAAAATTTAAGGTTTTCTTTGCTTAGAAGTAAGATTGAAATGATATGATAAAAGTAACATAGGGGAGGAGATAGCTTGAATCCATTTTGCTACATGCAAGCTCGATATTTTTTGATTATATTTGCGCTTCTTTTATTCATTGGTAGCGTTATTAAATTTTTGTTAGAAAATACATTTAATCTATCAATCCAGTTATCTTATTTTATAGATATATTTACGCTTTATATATTCCCATCTTTTTGGTTATGGTATCAATACAAACGTCATGATATCTCACTCGCTGTATTTATTAATCGAAGAGAACCATTTAAGCTATCGCAGGTATTACTGATTACAGGAATGTTGTGTATGTTTAGTTACGGATTCCTTGTTCTTTATATGTATAGTTTCTCATGGATTACACCACATTTTATTATGAATCTATTACATAAACCAATTATAGGGAGTACAGGCGAATACGTTTCTCAAATTATAATTACGATATTTGTAGCTCCGATTATAGGAGAATTATTATTTCGAGGCTTTCTCTTTCAACGGTTTGCAGCGAAATGGGGAACTGGAAAAGGCATGATTGTTGTAGCGCTTATTTTTGGTTGTTTTCATGTTGATTTTCTCAGTGCTGTTATGTTCAGTATTGTGTTGTCAATTGTATACATTCGTACAAAAAGCTTACTTATGCCAATTAGCATTCACATGTTAAATAATCTTGTTTTCTTTACTGTAACCTTTATGCTCAGTAAAGAAAAAATGGTGAGTCTAGCAGATTTTACAAATTATACGACGTTTTTCACAGGTCTTATTTTATTTATCATTGGACTGAATTTACTGCTTGTCTTTCTGTTTGCAAACCGTCGATATCTGAATAAGGGGATGCCTGGATTATATTCAGATAAAGTGAGAGAGTTGTAGAAATATCGGAATATTCAGGGGTTAGTAAGGTTTTATTTTATTTTTAGAATTTAAGGGGACGGAGGTCATGAAATAAATAAATTCAAATTAAAAAAACGACATAAAACCCTTCTTTTTAGGTGGGAGAGAGCATCCGGTCATGCATAGAGGCGGTCAGATCCTTTTCCTGTCCCATGCTAAGTGAAAACAAAGAGAGAAAACGAGTGCAGGTCACCTTTTGTTATCCATAGCCGCGGCTATATGTCGAAAAATCAAAATGGATTTATATAAATTGAAAAATAATAAAAGAGAGGGTGTGTAGTATTCTATGAATCGAACGATGCAATCAAATAAAATATTTTATTTGATTATGGTAGGTCTTATTTTCATAACGACAGTGAATGTTATTTTCCACTGGAATGAAACATACTTTTTTGTTTATTTGGCTCTTCATCTCCTTGGGCTGCTATGTATTGGTGGTGGGATTGTAGTAGAAAAAGGAGACGAAGATGGAATCAATTATATATGTGTTCTCGGTTTAATACTTCTACTTGTCGTACAAGGGATTATGAAATATAGTGTAATTTCTTTTCGAGATTTCAGTTTCTTTGTCGACATAATTCAATAGAAAGGGATAATAGAATGGAACATGCTAAAAAACGTACTGTAATTGAATTTTTCGTTATGATTGCGATGTTTGGGATAATACAAATAATTGTGAGAGGGTGTCCTGATCAACAAGTGGAATGGTTACATTTTACGACGGAATGTTTTATTTTTACAATTGGATTAGGTTTTGTTGCATTATTTACATATAAAATAAAAGAACGACAAGAACAGTGAAACTCTTCCGATGCAGAAGAGTTTTTTATATTGCCGTTTTCATGAAGCGTGATAATCACTTTTGGGCCATTTTACAATAAAAAGATTCCACTTCATTTTATTAGCTTGGTCTATTTTAGAAAGAACGAACTTACAATAATAATAGACAGGCAGCATAGAGGAGGAGATAACGTGAGAAAGGTTATTGGATGGTCACTTTTCTTGTACGTTGGTTTTGCATTATTTATATATTGGTATTTATTTGGCTGGAATCATGAAATCATTCCGGATATGTATAAAGGAACGAGTGCGGATCCACAAACGTTTATGAATGCGAAGGAACTGACATTAAGTCAAGATTACTCACGAGTGAAAAACTTACTATTTTTTTTAGCAACGCCCCTTGAATGGATCATTTTATTATTTGTTCTCGTTCTTGGTATATCAAAGCGTTTTGAAAAGTGGTCAAAGGAGACGACAAAGGTACGGATTATTCAAGTTGCGATTTATTTATTTTATTTAGCATTACTTACAACGGTACTTTCATTACCACTACAATGGATTGGCCATCAAGTGTCAATCGATTATGGTATTTCAACGCAAACAACTGCGAGCTGGATAAAAGATCATGTCATTGATTTTTGGGTGAACTTTATTATGATGTTTCTCGTTGTCTCTGTGCTCCTATGGCTCATTCATAAATTCCCAAAACGATGGTGGCTATTTGGATGGGCATTGTCTGTGCCATTTACAATTTTTTTAACATTTGTGCAACCGGTAGTGATTGACCCGCTATATCATGAATTTTCTACGCTGCAAAATAAAGATCTAGAGAAGAAAATTTTAGCGATTGCTGACCGGGCACATATCCCAACAGAGCATGTATATGAAGTGAATATGTCTGAGAAAACGACCGCATTAAATGCATATGTGACGGGGATTGGATCGAATTCTCGTATTGTATTATGGGATACGACGCTCCAGCAGCTGAAAGATAAAGAAATTTTATTTATTATGGCTCATGAAATGGGACATTATGTTATGAAACATATATATTGGGGCGTAGCAAGTTATATTGTTTTAACGTTTGTTGGTATGTACCTCATAAGCCGTATTATAAATGCGTGTGTACGAAAATGGGGAGATACACTGCAAATTTCAAAGGTGGCATGTTTTTCAATTATTCCATTGTTTTTTCTTATCTCTTCGGTACTGTCCTTTGCAGTGAGCCCGGCATCTAACTATGTATCTCGTATAGAAGAGAGGGCGGCTGATCAATATGCACTGGATATGACGAAAGATGGCCGTTCTGGTGTGAAAACATTTCAATATTTATCAAAAACAGGATTAAGTCAAGTAAATCCCCCGGCGTTAGTGAAGTTTTTCTTATATACGCATCCACCAATTTTTGAAAGAATTCATAAATTTGAAGAGTATGGTAAGCAAAAGAAGTGAGGAGCAGCACATGTGCTGCTTCTTTATTTATATCAATGCAGTTTTAAAAATGGAAATAGTTATCATTGGTTTTCATTGCGTTTTCTCCTTTCTTTAATATTTAGATGTAAATAAACAGGTTGCAAGTCTACTACACAATATACAAATTTGTTTCTCAAATTTTAATAGAAAATAAAAATATTTAGTTTTTTAAGTTGCAACCAAACTACAAAAATAGGGGTATTTTTGCAACTGATTGTAAGGGGTGGAGTATGTCACTTAGAAGAATAGTTACTTATTTGTTAGATGTTTTGTTTACTTCTTTAGTTGCTACACTGATTTTTTTAACGACATCAAAATTATTTGTGTCTACGCAATATATAGTGTGGACGAATCCGCATGAGGTTTTACATTTAATGGACACTCGTTTTATTTCAATTGGTGTAATGGCTCTAGTATTTTCGTTTCTTTGGTATTCGGTGAAATGGTTTGTGAAAACTGAAAAGCAGACAAAAGGGCAGTCTAATGAAATAAAATAAAGAATGCTATTATATTGAGAAATATTATTTAGTTAAAATTTTCAGAAAGGGGCTTTAAAATGAAAAGGATTATAACTAGCTCAATTGGGCTAATAATGACAGTTGTATTATTAAGTGGAGTAAACGTTTCAACGGATCAACAAAAGGATAGCACGACAAGCGTTATACAATATACGCATGGGGAACCGTGGGGTTGACTTGTTATAAGCCATGATTATTTAGTTAAAATATTGTTTTACTCTCACTACGAAAAACCTTGCTATCAAGAGTAAGGTTTTTTTACTTTTTTAGGAAACTTCCTTACAAATCTTATATTACAAATTTTGTCCTGGCTTGCTGAAGAAGAACGAACGAAGATCAATACCCGTCAACGTGAAGGGATTGATCTAGCCAAAAAACATGGGAAGCATTTAGGAAGATCTAAAAAAAATTACAGATGAATTTATTGTTGCCTATGCGGATTGGAAAAAGGTGATATTTCAGCGTTAGAAGCGATGAGAAGATGTAGTATGACAAGTCCAACATTTTATAGGGTTGTAAAAAGGGAGGAAGAATAAGAACTCAATGACTACCGATAACACTGATTATGTAAAAGAAAAGTACCTTCAGATCTTCTGAAGGTACTTTTCTAGGTTTCTAGATACATTGAATACCGATAAGTGGTGTTATGTTAACTCTCTATGAATACAATATTCATAGTGTAGCTTTAAAAATTAAGTTTGATTAAAAACGTTCGACAAATCCTTATTTTACGGTAAAAGAGACAAATCTATTTTGAAAAAGATTGATCACAATGGATTCGTCACTTTTTGAATAAACCATTTTGTTTGATAAAAAAGTTTGATTAAAACTCACTTAGAATTCTTTAATCGAAAAAAGCTAAAACATCACAACTTTTTTCCGAACATTGCGTCTCCTTTATAAACCTCGTGTATTTCAAATTCACATATGGGGTGGAATTCCTAATTTAACTATATTTATTTTTATTGCTGTTCTTTAAAAAATAGTAAAAGCCGGAAAGTATTTTTATACTCTCCGGCATTAATATAAAAAGATTAAGAACTTGAAACCTTATTTGCTAACCATAATTTTCTCAAGTTCATCTAACATTTTGTTAGCTGCAATTACACCGCCAGCAGTATTCCATACTGCATCACTAACTTCATATGCATTTCCATTTTTAACCGCATTTAGATTTTTCCAAAGAGGATCGCTTGTCATTTCTTTTGCTCTATCTAAAGCTTTTTGATCATTTTCTGGAGCATATGTAAAGTAAAAAAGAACATCTCCATCCATTTTAGGAATCATTTCTTTCCCTACATCTATAGCAAGATTGCCAAATTTACTGTTAGCAGTAAAAAGCTCTTTTTGCTGTTTCACACGTTTAAAACCTAATTGATCAAAAATAACTCCAGAAAAAGAATCTGTGTAATAAATACGAGAAGTTCCAGCCATGAAACGGACAACAGAAACTTCTTGATTTACTTTATCACCTAATTTTTGTTTTATATCTTCTAGGTGTGCATCAAATTTACTTAATACTTTGTTGCCTTCTTCTTCACGATTTAAAGCTTTTGCATATAATTTAAAGTTTTCCTTCCAATCGCCGCTTAGTGTATCTGAAAATACTGTTGGAGCAATTGCGCTTAATTTATCGTACACCTTTTCTTGGCGTACCTTATTACCAATAATTAAATCAGGTTTTAACGATGCAATTTTCTCTAAGTTGACTTCATGTTCAACCCCTACAACTTCAACGCCTTTCATATCGCTTTCAATATGATCGTACCATGGATTTCCTAGCCAAGATTTCACAGCACCAACAGGCTTTACTCCCATTGATAAGATCGCTTCTGTTCCTTCGTTAGTTAAAACAACAACACGTTTAGGAGTTTTTGTGATCTTTGTTTCACCCATAGCATGTTTAACTGTATAAGCTTGTTCTTTGTTTGATTTTGAATCTGTTTTTTCTTTTGACACTTCATTGCTACCACAAGCAGCTATGAACACTAAAAAAAGAGCCGACAATAAAGCAAGTGTCGTCTTGAAATATGTACGCATAATAATTCCTCCGATAGATTAGATAATGATTCTCATTATTAATAATGCTGTATAAACTAATAAACTGTCAATAATATTTTGTAAGTTAAAATCCTAAAATTAATATAATTTACTAACTTCTGATAATACTGATTATGTGAACGAAAAGCCCCTTCATATTTTGAAGGGGCTTTTCTAAGTTGGTAGATACTTTAATTAAATAGTCTTGAATTTGTATTCTAGCGGGATATATAGTAACTATGTTTTTAAGTTGAAATTAGAGTGAGATAAAAAAAGTCGAAATTATAATAATTTTGTGATTTTTTGTTGATTTATTTTATTTTTAATGTTAAACTCATAACAACAAAGAAAGAGTAAACGAAAACCCTTAGCGATTAAATTTTCTGAATTTTTAGTTTTATCGGTTGGTTTCCTCCATGTGATTTACATGTTTGTGTATTGCTTTTCCACTCTTTCTTTGTTTTTCCTTCCGTTACTTTTAACTCTTTTCTACGTTTTCGTTTTAACTTCAAAATCATATTTGTTTCTAGGTTTAATAAATCACTTACTCGCAAACCTGTATTGATCCCAATAATAAATAAGATATAGTCTCTTTTTGAACAGTGACGTTTAAGAGCCCATTTCATATCTTCAATCTGTTCTTTACTTCGGATGGGTTGGACATCAATGAGATGTGATTTTTTGTTCATGGGTTTCTAGACCTCTTTATTTATAGTGTTTTGAATGTATACTTTTCTTGCTAATTTTGAGGATATCAAGGGAATTGAGATAAAGTTAATGTTTTCGGGGATTTGAATGTAAACAAATATAGTAAAGTTTACATTCAATTATTGAAAAAAAACAACATAAAAATTGAACATATCATATAGTAAAATGAATAGTAAGCTTACTAACTAGAATGGAGGACTTGAACAAAAAATGGATGAGAAAAATCGAGACTTTTCAGAAGCTAATCTTAGTGGCCAAAATCCCTGGACTTCCTCTGGCACAATTCATAGTGATCTTCTTGCAACGAAGGATCTTGTCTATAGTCCGTGCAGGTTTGAGTGCTCTCAACCACTAATAGAAGCACAAAACGCTGAATACGGAGCTTATGTATTTAAATTGAATACTCTTTCTATTAGATTTCGTATAGCTAAAATCACTCCTACAAAGGTTGGGCAATTTGTGACTTTATGGGAGAGAATTGAAGATGGATCGATTCAACCATATGACGTATCAGATCCAATTGATTTGTTTGTTATTAGTACTCGTAAAGGTAATAACTTTGGTCAGTTTGTATTTCCAAAAGCTGTTTTATGTGATCAAAATATAGTATCTAGTAAGGGTAAAGGTGGTAAACGAGCAATACGCATTTACCCGCCTTGGGACAAGCCTACGAGTCGTCAGGCTCAAAAAACTCAGATATGGCAGCTAGAATATTTCTTAGAGATACCTGTAAATATGCCAATAGACTGTGATCGTGTTCAAATGCTCTACAGTCTAAATCAGGCAAGTCAAATAGTAAAATAATTATGTTCCCTATGAAAGTAAATAAATATCTAAAAGTTTACTTTCGGATTTGATTTCTAAAATTCACACAATTATCAATAATACAATTCTATAAATGTTAATATATGATATATACTGGAATTGTCATGTCAGTCTCTAAAGATACCTCTCCGGTATCCATGTTTAGAATATTGTCTATGTTCCCTTTTGTTAACATTATTTCAAAAAGAACTTGTAGAGATACTACAAGTTCTTTTTGTATGTAAAAACGAATGTAAACTTTTTTAATAAAGATTTACTTTATTTTTCCTTTGTAATTTCTGGATTTACCTTATATGTGTAACCTTCGTTAATCGATCTGCCATTTTCATCAACAAGTTTTACATTCCGTTTGTTCTATTGTATAATTGAAAAACTAAAAGTAAGAATATTAAGAAAAAATAATTAAAGTTGAGTCTGTTACATAAAGTGAAACTTTGATCAGTGGAGGGTCTTCATCTCCCACCTAACTTCTTTGCTTCCTGCCAAATTTTGAGGTAGGGGTATTACTGCCTGTTAATGCGGAATAAACTATTTTTTGTTTTAATGGAGGTCGTTTATATTGTTTCAAAAGAACAACACAAATATATTGTTTAATACAAAGTCGATGCCTGCTATAAAAATGATAATCTCTATGTCTATCTTTGGTTCCATTGGATTTTTCTCAACAAAAACGAATTTGCCATCATTTGAATTGGTTTTTGTACGCTGTATTTGTGCAACCATATTTTTAACACTATGTTGGATTGCAACTGGTCAGTTTAAAGAAGAAAAGTGGAACCGTAAAGAAGTGTTGCAAGTATTAGCCTGTGGTGTGTTTCTTGTCTTCAACTGGGTGTTCTTATTTAAAGCCTTTGAAGTGATGTCAGTGACAATTGCGATTTCAGTGTATCATCTCGCGCCGATTATTGTATTGATGATTGGCAGTGTGATGTTTAAAGAGAAATTAACGATATTATCTGTTATTTCGATTGTTGTTTGCTTTGTTGGAACAGCTTTAGTAGCAGGGATGGATGGAAGTGTTTCCTTTGGCAAACTCATGTCTTCCGGGATGGTCTGGGCGCTTTTAGCCGCAGTGTTTTATGCTTTTACGACTTTATTGGGAAAGGGAATTAAACATATAAGTGCATATGCGATGACATTTTTGCAAACATTTTTAGGGGTTTTTCTTTTACTACCTTTTGTTAATTTTGATGCATTTACAGGTCTTACGCAAAGTAACTGGATCGCGATTACAGCGACAGGACTCATTCATACAGGTTTTGTCTATTATTTATTTTTTGATAGTTTACGAGATTTACCAACAAGATTAATTTCCGTATTAGTATTCCTTGATCCAGGTGTAGCTATTTTACTCGATACGGTATTTACCGGTTTTCGTCCGACTCCGATACAAATTGCAGGAATTATTCTTATTTTTGTTGGTATGGCGCTGACTTTTCGAAAGTCGAAAACAGAAGTGCAAACGGAGAAAAGATTAAAAGAAGGTGCAATGTAATACAGAGCTAAGTTGTTTGGGGGAAGAAGAGAACAAAAAAGAAAAGGAGCTTATGACGTTTCATTCCGCTCGAAGGGGAATGGACGTCGGCTCCTTTTTATTTTTTATCCCGTATTAATGGGCAGTAAACCCCCCCACTGATCAAAGTTTCACTTTACTGATGAATCCTCAAGCCTTCCGTTTTTGGATGCAATTAGGTTTTTTGTAATGTAATTTTCAAATAAGCGGATATCTTATAATTGATTAAATTTTCTAAAAAGTTCTTCCTTTTCTCATTATTTGTTATATAATATAAAACATAAAATCAAATCTGTTATAAAACAGTTTAAAGAAAAGGAGATGCTAATATGTCGACACAAACTTCACGGGTTACACTCGTTGGAGAAGTATTACCGGCGTATGTAGAAATTTTGACACCGGAGGCGCTCACTTTTTTAAAAGAGCTGCATGAGAATTTTAATGAACGCCGTAAAGAACTGCTGCAAAAACGGGTGGAAAAACAAAAACGAATTGATGCAGGGGAGTTTCCAACATTCTTAAAAGAAACGGCACATATACGTACAGAAGATTGGACAATTGCACCGCTGCCGAAAGATTTAGAGGATCGTCGTGTAGAAATTACAGGACCTGTTGACCGAAAAATGGTTATTAATGCTTTAAATTCTGGAGCGCATGTCTTTATGGCAGACTTTGAAGATTCAAATTCGCCGACGTGGCAAAATGCAATGGAAGGACAGATTAATTTACGAGATGCAGCTAAGAGAACGATTTCATATAAAAACCCCAGTGGAAAGGAATATCGTTTAGGTAGTAAAACAGCTGTACTTCTAGTGCGTCCACGTGGGTGGCATTTAGAAGAAAAACATATGCTCGTTGATGGGGAAATGATGTCAGGTAGTCTTGTGGATTTTGGTTTGTACTTTTTCCATAATGCCAAAGCATTGTTAGAAAAAGGAAGTGGACCATATTTTTACTTACCGAAAATGGAAAGTCATTTAGAAGCTAGATTGTGGAATGATGTTTTTGTTTTTGCACAGAAGTATATAGGAGTTCCAAATGGAACGATTAAAGCGACCGTTTTAATAGAAACCATCCATGCTTCCTTTGAAATAGATGAAATTTTATATGAATTACGTGATCATTCAGCTGGACTTAATTGCGGGCGCTGGGATTATATTTTTAGTTTTTTAAAGAGCTTCCGCAATCATAACGAATTTTTACTTCCAGACAGAGCACAAGTTACAATGACAGCTCCGTTTATGCGTTCATATTCCTTGCGGGTTATTCAAACGTGTCATCGTCGTAATGCGCCAGCAATTGGCGGGATGGCAGCACAAATTCCGATTAAAAATGATGCAGTTGCCAATGAGGCTGCTTTTGAAAAGGTGCGTGCTGATAAAGAACGTGAGGCTTTAGATGGGCATGATGGGACTTGGGTTGCCCATCCGGGACTTGTACCGGTTGCGATGGAAGTGTTTGATCACATTATGAAAACATCAAATCAAATATACCGAAAACGAGAAGAAGTTCGCGTAACCGAAAGAGATTTGTTGGAAGTACCGGTGGGAACGATTACAGAAGGAGGACTTCGTACGAATATTAGTGTCGGTATTCAATATATTGCATCGTGGTTAAGTGGCCGCGGAGCAGCACCAATTTACAACTTGATGGAAGATGCAGCAACAGCGGAAATTTCACGGGCACAAGTGTGGCAATGGATTCGCCATGAAGGTGGAAAGCTAGAAGATGGCCGCAATATTACATTTTCTTTAATGGAAGAACTAAAGGCGGAGGAGCTAGCAAAAATAGAACAGGAGATTGGTAGCGAACAGTTTGAGAAAGGTAGATTCAGTGAAGCGACAAAGTTGTTTACTGATTTAGTTCGTAATGATGAATTTGTACCGTTTTTAACATTACCGGGGTATGAGATTTTATAAAGTGACGTTTCTTTTTGAAAATAATTAAAGTTTACCGACTATTACTGAATAAAAGGAAAAGGGGATGGAAGAAATGAAAAACGAAAGAATTGGAAAATTACAAGAGAGCTGGGCGTTAGATGAACGCTGGAAAGGGGTAACACGTCCATATTCTGCCGAAGATGTTATTCGTCTTCGGGGATCAATTGATATTGAGCATTCGTTAGCACGCTACGGGGCAGAGAAGCTGTGGAAATCGCTTCATACGGAAGACTATATTAATGCACTCGGTGCGTTAACAGGAAATCAGGCGATGCAGCAGGTAAAAGCTGGATTAAAAGCAATTTATTTAAGCGGCTGGCAAGTGGCGGCAGATGCAAATCTATCAGGGCATATGTATCCGGATCAAAGTTTATATCCAGCAAACAGTGTACCAGCAGTTGTAAAACGAATTAACCAAACGCTGCAACGTGCGGATCAAATTCAGCATATGGAAGGCAGTGGGGATACAGATTATTTCGTACCGATTGTTGCTGATGCTGAGGCAGGATTTGGCGGACAATTAAACGTGTTTGAATTAATGAAAGGTATGATTGAAGCTGGGGCATCAGGCGTACACTTTGAAGATCAATTATCTTCAGAAAAGAAATGCGGACATTTAGGTGGAAAAGTATTATTACCAACGCAAACGGCGGTACGTAATTTAATCTCTGCGCGATTAGCTGCGGATGTAATGGGCGTACCAACAATTATTGTTGCCAGAACAGATGCGGATGCAGCGGATTTAATTACGAGTGATATCGATCCTGTTGATCAAGAGTTTATTACTGGAGAAAGAACACCAGAAGGTTTCTATCGCACAAAAGCAGGGCTTGATCAAGCAATTGCACGCGGTTTAGCATATGCACCATATGCAGATCTTGTTTGGTGTGAAACGTCTGAACCATGTTTAGAAGATGCGAAGCGCTTTGCCGAAGCGATTCATGAGAAATACCCAGGGAAATTACTAGCGTATAACTGTTCACCATCATTTAATTGGAAACAAAAGTTGGATGAAAAAACAATTGCAAACTTCCAAAAAGAAATTGCATCATACGGATACAAATTCCAATTCGTAACGCTTGCCGGATTCCATGCGTTAAACTACGGAATGTTTGAACTTGCACGCGGCTATAAAGAGCGTGGGATGGCAGCGTATTCTGAATTGCAACAAGCAGAATTTGCAGCAGAAGAGCACGGCTACTCTGCAACACGTCACCAACGTGAAGTAGGAACAGGCTACTTTGATGAAGTAGCGCAAGTGATTACAGGTGGAACATCTTCAACAACGGCGCTGAAAGGGTCTACAGAAGAGGCGCAGTTTACGAAATAAGTGAGGAAGCAGGTGTCTTTTTGGAGACACTTGTTTTTATCCCACTATTCGCGGGCAATAATATTCCCACTGATTAAAGTTTCACTTTATTTGATTGTCGTTATTTTTGCTGAGAAATAGCGACAATCATAATTTTGATAATAATATAGGAGGAAATCGATAATAAATCTTGAAATTGTTATAGGTATCATTTGGTAATATGGAAGAAATAGAAAATAGATTTCAAAAAAGATTGTACATTCTATTTTAGTATGGTATGATTACTCCTAGTTGAATAATTAAATCAAGCAATCCATATATTATCAAGTGCTGAGAACGAACGAGAAAAGGTATGTGAGAACTGTTGTATTTTCGTATTTGATAATGTGTGGATTCTTTTTTTATGTATGCAGACTAAAAAAAACTTTTATTTTCTTTAGGAGGAAATTATTATGACAGTAACAGGACAAGTAAAATGGTTTAACAACGAAAAAGGTTTCGGTTTCATCGAAGTTCCAGGCGGCAACGATGTATTCGTTCACTTCTCTGCAATCACTACTGAAGGTTTCAAATCTTTAGAAGAAGGCGAAAAAGTTAGCTTCGAAATCGAAGATGGCAACCGTGGACCTCAAGCTAAAAACGTTGTAAAACTATAATTTTATAGATATAACGGAAAAAAGGATGGCATATGCCATCCTTTTTTTATTGAGTTCGTTTGTTATTTATCCCGCTATTTGTGGGCGATAATACTCCCACCTCAAAGTTTGGCGGGGGATAAACTGCCCGTAAAGCCCGATTGGTGAAGGCTAATGATCAGTGAAGGATGAAGAAAAAACCTAATGATCAAAGTTTCACTTTATTCATTGGAGCTGTTAATAAAGAAATAGGATTTCAAATAAAGCTCTTCACTATTCTAGCTGTTTGTTATGTTACAAATATTTCAAAAAGGGAAGAATGTATTTTTCTATAGCAATCCATCGTTTTATGTAGGTAAATGATTGGTTTTTGTCTAGAAATTTGCATAGAGAAATATTATGAAATTTTGAAGTTTTATAATTGTTTGTAAAATATTTGAAAATATTAACTTTTTTATTTTTCAAATGGTACAATTATCCATGTAACAGCTGTTATATATTGTAAGTTAAATAATAAAGGAGCGAGTTAAAAATGGGTGAAAAAATGGAACACTATGTCGAAAACTATGTTGTGAACAAGAAAACGATGGCCTTACTTCCAGTTATTTTAGGGGACAAACGTATTGTAACGCGAGTGATTGAAGTAGAAGATTCCTTTTTTGTGTATCAAAAACCTCTTGATATTGTAGAAAGAAGTTGCCGCCGGCATGGATCTAGTTTTTTAGGTCGTAAAGAAGGCACAAAAGAATTAGCAAATATCACGCACAAAGCACCCATTGCCATTAGCCCTACCGACCAGCTTTATTTTTTTCCTACTTATTCATATTCTAGAAAGGAATGCGCTTGGCTATCCCACTTCCATATTGCAAATAGTAAAGAACTTGCAGATGGAAATCTTATCATTCGATTTATTAATGGTTTTGCAGTGAAAATAGAAATGTCAAAGAGTAGTTTTGAAAATCAACAAAATCGAACTGCAAAACTGCGGACGGAATATGAAGATCGAAAAGATAAACAAGGGAGACTTCTTTTTAAAAAGGTTGATAAAAAAGAAGAAGCTGAACTGAAACCAGCTTATGAGCGAGTATATCTTGTAAAAGAAGAAGACTAAATATAATGTGACAGTATAAAGGATGGGTGACCATCCTTTTTTTATTTCTCAATATAATAGAGGATGTTCAAAAAGTCCGGTAAAGATAGCCGCCCTATTTCTTCGTTACGTCGCCAGTCCGGTACTCATGTAGTTCCATCTACACTCCGTATCCTCCTGACTTCCGCGCCTCGAACTGCTCGGCTCTCTTTATCCTCCTTTTTGAACAATCACTATAAGGTAGTACCAAATAATTATAGATTGCCATACAATAATAATGCAGGATTTCTAAGTGAAAACATGGAACACTAATAAATACATCTTCATATGTCATATCTACCATTTCCTCTTCACGTCAAGCAGTGATAAAGTAAGGATAGGACTATAGCAAAGGGGCAAATAGTAGAATGGATTTTCAAACGATCAAAGAGTATTTTTCAGAAGAAAATATGGACCAGATTGTGGAGAGCTATCGGGCTTTTGGACCCCTTCTTGGTATCGGACTGCCAATGGTGGAAGCTCTCATTCCGGCACTCCCACTTATTTTGTTTGTGATGGCGAATGCAGTTGCTTTTGGTTTATGGCTTGGGTTCTTGTATTCATGGATTGGATCGGTTGTTGGTGCATTAATCGTATTTTCGGTCATTCGTCGTTTTGGGCGGAGTCGCTTTTTTTCTTTTGTGAATAAGCATCCGAAAGTACGCAGCGCGATGGGATGGATTGAACGAAAAGGATTTGCGCCGATTTTTGTACTATTTTGTTTTCCGTTTACGCCGTCTGCACTTATTAATGTTGTAGCGGGTTTATCACGTATTAGTAGACGCCAGTTTGTTTTAGCATTGGCACTTGGGAAACTTGTGATGATTTTTGTATTAAGTTATATCGGATATGATTTAACCTCTTTTTTTCATAAGCCAGTGAAAACAATTATTGTAATTGGCGTCATCTTTATTTTATGGTATGTCGGCAAGAAAATTGAAGTAAAGTTAGAACTACATTGAGACTAGTCTTCACTGTGAATGCAACTCCATTATAGAAAAAAGTAAGGGGAGATGCAGATGAAGCGAACGTTGAAAAAGGAAAGCTTAGAGTGGATGAGAACCATTTTTATAGGTGTGTTATTAGCTGTGTTTTTCCGAGCGTTTTTCTTTTCAACGTATGTGGTAGAGGGGAAGTCGATGATGCCGACCCTTCAAGATGGCAATATGCTTGTCGTTAATAAAGTGAGCTACCAAGTAGGGGAATTGAATCGATTTGATGTTGTGGTGTTTCATGCGAATAAGAAAGAAGATTACGTCAAGCGGATTATTGGTTTACCAGGCGATCATGTTGCATATAAAAATGATAAGCTCTACATAAACGGTCAGTTTATTGAAGAGCCCTATTTAGAAACATATAAGAAACAAGTGGAAGGCAGACGGTTGACAGGGGATTTCACGTTAGAAGAACTAACGCGGGAAAAGGTTGTCCCGAAAGGATACATTTTTGTTATTGGTGATAATCGTTTAGGGAGCTGGGATAGCCGTCACTTCGGCTTTGTAAAAGCGGATACAGTTGTCGGGAAAGTGGACTTGCGATATTGGCCAATTAATGAGGTGCAAACTAATTTTTCCAAAGGGTAATTAGAATTGCTTTTTATAATAGAGGAAGTTCAAAAAGTCCGGTAAAGATAGCAGTCGCATTTCTTCGTTACGTCGCCAGTCCGGTACTCATGTAGTTCCAGCTACACTCCGTATCCTCCTGGCTTCCGCGCCTCGAACTGCTCGGCTCTCTTTATCCTCCTTTTTGAACACGAACTAGAGGAAGTTCAAAAAGTCCGGTACCCATGTAGTTCCAGCTACACTCCGTATCCTCCTGGCTTCCGTACCTCGAGCTACTCGGTTCTCTTTATCCTCCTTTTTGAACATGTACTTATAGGGAAAAAAAGACAAGCAGTCGCTGTTTGTCTTTTTTCTTGTCGTATAATACAATGATGACAGCAAACTAACGTTCGTTATAGGTGAAAGGTGGGGATTACATGTCGCTTCGATTTGTGATTGGACGAGCTGGAAGTGGAAAAAGTGCATTTTGTTTACGTGAAGTGCAAGAAGAACTTAAACAGTGTCCAAGAGGTGAAACAATTTTATATCTTGTGCCAGAGCAGATGACGTTCCAAACGCAGCAGGCGTTAATCGGTAATGGGGACGTAAGTAGCTCGATTCGGGCGCAAGTTTTTAGTTTTTCACGTTTAGCGTGGAAGGTTCTGCAAGAGGTTGGTGGTGCAAGTCGTCTTCATATTGATGAGGCGGGTGTGCACATGTTGCTTCGCAAAATTGTTGAGGCACGTAAAGAAGGATTATATGTGTTTCAAAAAGCCGCGGAACAAAATGGCTTTTTTGAGCACCTTGGCAGCATGATTGCTGAATTTAAACGTTATAACTTAACACCATCTAATGTATATGAAATGTGGCAGCAGTTAGATACTCATAGCAATGGCAATGAGCAAAAAATATTAGCGAATAAAATGTACGATCTTCAGATTTTGTACGATGATTTTGAACGAGCTTTAATAGGTAAATATTTAGATTCTGAAGATTATTTACAGTTGCTTGTGGAGAAACTTCCGCATTCTGATTATGTAAATGGTGCTGAGATTTATATAGATGGATTTCATTCGTTTTCACCGCAAGAATTAGAGATTATTAGGCAGCTTCTTAGATGCGGGGCAAGAATAACGATTACATTAACATTGGATGAAAAAACATTGTCTGGGCCGGTGAGCGAACTTGATTTGTTTTATCAAACAATTCTTACGTATGAAAAGATAAAACAGCTGGCACACGAGGAGAAAATTACGATTGAAAATACGATTCCGATGCGAGAGCAACCGCGGTTTCGTTCAGCTGCATTGGCGCATTTAGAAGCACAATATGAATCTCGTCCAAATGCAAAATTTCAAGGTGAACCTAATATTACACTGTATACAGCGGCTAACTTACGAGCAGAAGTCGAAGGGGTTGCCCGTGAAGTGCGAAGACTTGTTGCAGAGGAGGAGTATCGCTACCGCGATATTGCTGTTCTTCTTCGTAACGGAGAAAGCTACTATGATGTGATGAAAACCCTTTTTACCGATTATAATATTCCACACTTTATTGATGAAAAGCGTCCGATGTCCCATCATCCGCTCATTGAATGCATTCGTTCTGCGCTGGAAACCATTAGTGGAAATTGGCGCTATGATGCAGTATTTCGCTGTGTGAAAACGGAGTTGTTATATCCGTTAGATGTAAGAAAAGAAATAATGCGTGAAGAGATGGATGAATTTGAAAATTATTGTTTAGCGTACGGTGTGCAAGGAAAGAGATGGACAGCGGATGAACCGTGGACATATCGCCGTTACCGTTCGTTAGATGGAGTAAATGGAATGCAAACCGATAGCGAGCGCGAGATGGAAGAAAAAATAAATCGTCTTCGTGATGTTATACGGACACCAATTATTCGTTTGCAGAAGCGTTTAAAACGTGCTGGAACGACAATGCAAATGTGTGAAGCGGTTTATTTATTTTTAGAAGAACTGGACGTTCCGAAAAAACTGGAAGACTTACGCATGCGGGCCGAAGCAGAAGGAAACTTCTTATTTGCAAATGATCATGATCAAGTATGGGAAGAAGTGATGAAGCTTCTTGATACATGTGTGGAAATGATCGGTGAGGAAAAGATGTCATTGGCTATGTTTATCGATGTGATGACAACTGGTTTAGAGGCGCTTCAGTTTGCCAATATCCCGCCATCTTTAGATCAAGTACTAATTGCCAATATTGATCATTCTCGTTTATCGGATATCCGAGCGGCCTTTGTTATCGGGGCCAATGAAGGAATTATTCCAGCAGCGCCTTCAGACGAGGGTATGTTATCAGATGAAGAGCGAGAGGTTCTCGTTTCAGCTGGTGTAGAATTAGCACCGACAACAAGACAGACTTTATTAGAAGAACAATTTATCATTTATCAAACGGTGACACGTGCATCCGAAAAGTTATATATTTCTTGTCCACTTGCCGATGAAGAAGGGAAAACATTACTCTCATCTAGTTTTATTAAGAAAGTAAAAAGAATGTTCCCTTTTGTCAAAGAAGTATTTATAACAAATGATGTGAACGATTTGTCTCGTCATGAGCAAATTTCGTATGTAGCAACGCCGGAGGTTACGCTGTCGTATGTGACGCAGCAGCTGCAAAACTGGAAGCGATACGGATTTGAAGGGAATTTAGACTTTTGGTGGGACGTATATAATTTCTATGTTACAACACCTGCGTGGAAGCAAAAAAGTTATCGTGTGTTATCCAGTTTGTTCTATCGAAACCAAGCACAGAAATTAAGCGCGGTTGTGAGCCGAGACTTGTACGGTGATACAATTAAAGGAAGCGTTTCTCGTATGGAATTATTTAATCGCTGTGCCTATGCTCATTTCGCGCAGCATGGGTTATCGCTAAGAGAGCGGGATATTTTTAAACTAGATGCACCGGATATCGGTGAACTATTCCATGCGGCATTAAAGAAAATTGCAGACAAGTTATTGCGTGAAAATCGCACTTGGTCTGATTTATCCATAAAAGAGTGTGAGCATCTTTCTGTCATGGTAATAGAAGAAATTGCACCGCTACTACAAAGGCAAATTCTATTAAGTTCAAATCGTCATTATTATTTAAAGCAAAAACTGCAGCAAATCATTTTCCGGACGTCTCTTATCCTTCGTGAGCATGCAAAATCAAGCGGGTTCGTACCGGTTGATTTAGAGGTGCCATTTGGTATGGGGGGGACAGGATCATTACCACCGATGGAGTTTTCATTGCCGAACGGAGTGAAAATGGAAGTTGTTGGCCGCATTGACCGCGTAGATAAAGCGGAAGACGAGAGCGGTACGTTCCTGCGCATTATTGACTATAAGTCAAGTGCCAAAGCATTAAATCTAACAGAAGTGTATTATGGTTTAGCGCTACAAATGTTAACGTATTTAGATGTTGTTATTTCTAATGCAAATACATGGATGAAGAAAGATGGGACGGCATCACCTGCTGGGGTCCTTTATTTCCATATTCATAATCCAATTGTAGAAATGAAAGGCGACGCTTCTGAGGAAGAAATTGAGCGAGAAATTTTAAAGAAATTTAAAATGAAAGGACTTGTGCTCGGAGATACAGATGTTGTGCGTTTAATGGATAACAAACTTGTGACAGGAAGCTCTGATATTATTTCTGCTGGTTTGAAAAAAGATGGAAGCTTTAGTGCTCGTTCTGATATTGCAAGTGAGCAAGAGTTTACGGTCTTGCAGCAATATGTGCATCATACATTTGAAAACATCGGAAAAGACATTACAGAAGGTGTAATTGATATTGCACCGTATAAAATGGGGAATAAAGCAGCTTGTACGTTTTGTAATTTCCGCTCTGTCTGTCAGTTTGATGAATCGCTTGAAGATAATCAGTATCGTACGTTAAAAGATATGAAAGATAGTGAAGCAATGGAGAAAATGAGAGAGGAGGTTGGAGAATGATGCAAAATTGGCCAGTAAAACCAGAAGGTAGTCAATGGACCGATGATCAATGGAAGGCAGTTGTTGCGAATGGTCGTGATATTTTAGTGGCAGCGGCAGCCGGATCAGGAAAAACGGCTGTACTTGTAGAGCGGATGATCCGTAAAATTATTTCTACTGAGAATCCTGTGGATGTAGATCGCTTACTTGTTGTGACGTTTACAAACGCAGCAGCACAAGAGATGAAAAACAGAATCGGTGAAGCATTAGAAAAAGTATTGATTGATGATCCAGCGTCACAACACGTCCGTAAACAACTGAGTTTATTAAATAAAGCATCGATTTCAACAATTCATTCATTCTGTTTGCAAGTCATTCGAACGTACTATTATATGCTCGATATTGATCCGCGTTTTCGCATTGCCAACCAGACAGAAAACGAATTATTAAAAGAAGAAGTACTAGACGATATATTAGAAGAAGAGTATGGAATCGAAGGAAATGACATCTTCTTTGAACTTGTCGATCGTTATACGAGTGATCGAAGCGATGACGATTTACAGCGCATGATTTTAGCGCTTCATACAGAGTCTAGAGCGCATCCGAATCCAGCGCTTTGGCTTGATAAACTTGTAGAAGCATATGATGTAGAAGGAAAATCAATTGAAGACTTGACCTATGCCTCTTATTTATTAGAAGATGTGAAGTTTCAGCTTCGGGCGGCAGAGCAACATGTTCGAAAAGCAATTGAGCTAGCGATGCTGCCAGATGGTCCTGCACCACGCATTGAGACATTGCAAGCGGATCTTGCGCTACTCACGACGTTGTCTGCAGCGTCACATCAGTCTTGGACAAGTGTATATGAAGCAATGCAAACTATTTCTTGGCAAACATTAAAGCGCATTAAGAAGAGTGACTATAATGATGATGTTGTGAAACAAGTAGATTCATTACGGAATAAAGCAAAAGATGAAGTGAAGAAGCTGCAAGAGGAGTTATTTAGCCGTAAACCAGAAAGCTTTTTACGTGATTTTCAAGATATGCACCCTGTGCTGCAAAAGCTTGTTCAGCTTGTAAAAGTATTTACAGGGCGTTTTCAAACGATAAAGCGTGATAAAGGAATGGTTGATTTTACAGAT